>CALBSW010000211.1 GCA_937967465.1 uncultured Flavobacteriales bacterium | reverse complement strand
TGCGTGCAATTCGAAGACGGCAGCATCAAGGCGCAGCTCGGACTGCCCGACATGAAGCTGCCCATCCAATACGCGCTGGGGTACCCACAACGCCTTCAAAACGACTTCCCGCGGTTCTCCTTCGCCGCCTTCCCCAACTTGACGTTTGAGCAGCCCGACAAGGAGACCTTCCGCAACCTTCAGCTGGCCTACGACGCGCTGGACGCTGGTGGCAGCGCTCCTTGCGTCCTGAATGCCGCCAATGAAGTGGCCGTGGCCGCCTTCCTCAACGATGAAGTGGGGTTCCTGGAAATGAGCGACGTGCTGGAACACGCCCTCGCCACAGTTCCGCCTGTGGCGAAACCGGATCTCGAGCAGCTGTTCGAATTGGACCGCGCCGCCCGCGAGGCAGCTTCCGCCCGCGTCAGACAGTCATGATGTCCGCCTCCTTCGCGGAGATGCGGTCGTCAACCTGCTTCGTGTAGTCGTTGGTCAACGTCTGAATGTTGGCCTCGCCCGCCTTGATGGCGTCTTCGCTCGCGCCGTCATCCTTGGAGGCCTTCACCGCATCGTTGGCATCCTTCCGGGCGTTGCGGATGGACACCTTGGCGTTCTCTCCCACGGCCTTGGCCTGCTTGGCCAGGTCACGGCGGCGCTCCTCGGTCAGGGCAGGCACCGAAATGATGAGGACCTCGCCATTGTTCATGGGGTTCAGTCCGAGGTTCGCATTGACAATCGCCGAGGCAATCGGGTCCAACATCGACTTCTCGTACGCCTGAACCGTCAAGGTGCGGGGGTCGGTCGTCGACACATTGCCCACCTGGTTCAACGGCGTCAAGGCACCGTAGTAGTCCACCTTCACGCTGTCCAGCATGCTCGGATGGGCCTTTCCCGCCCGGATCTTGCGGAGTTCAACGTCGAGGCGATCCATCGCCTTCTGCATGTCTTCTTTCGCCGAGTCGTAGGCGAGGTCGATCATTTCACTCATGGGTCAAACGGTCACGATGGTGCCCACTTCCTCCCCTTGTGCGATTCGGAGGAGGTTGCCGGGCTGGTTGATGTCGAATACGATGATGGGCAGCTTGTTCTCGTTGCACAACGTGAAGGCCGTCATGTCCATCACCTTGAGGCCGCGTTGGAACACCTCCTCAAAGGACAGGCTGCTGAAGCGCTCCGCATCCGGGTCCTTCTCGGGGTCCGCGGTGTAAATGCCATCCACTCGGGTGCCCTTGAGGATGACGTCCGCTTCGATTTCAATGGCCCGCAGGGAGGCCGCACTGTCCGTGGTGAAGAACGGGTTGCCGGTGCCAGCTCCGAAGATGACGACGCGGCCCTTCTCCAGGTGCCGCATGGCCCGCCGGCGGATGACCGGCTCAGCGATGGCCTTCATCTCGATGGCACTTTGCAAGCGGGTGTCGACGCCGATGTGCTCCAGCGCACTCTGCAGGGCCATGGCGTTGATCATGGTCGCCAGCATGCCCATGTAGTCGCCCTGGGTGCGCTCCATTCCGCCCTCGGCGGCTTGAACGCCCCGAAAGATGTTGCCCCCACCAATCACCACGGCCACTTCGACCCCGGCTTTCACCAAGGCCTCGACCTCGTGCGCATAGAGCGCAAGTTGTTGATTGTCAATGCCGAATTGCTTCTCGCCCATCAGGGCTTCACCGCTCAGCTTCAGGAGGACGCGCCGGTACTTCATCGAAGCCCCAAGATGCGACCCAATTGTGGCCTCGCACAAATGAAAACGGGCTCCCGTTGGGGAGCCCGTTTCAAAGTCGATTGAATACCGCGAATCAGTCGAGGCTGACGCGGCTGAATGCAGTGATGGCACGGTCGCCACCGGCAGCCTCCTTGACATAGTCAGCCACGCTCTGCTTGTTGTTCTTGATGAAGGCCTGGTGGACGAGGGTCACCTCCTTGAACCACTTCTTGAGGCGGCCCTTGGCGATGTTCGCAGCCATTTCTTCCGGCTTCCCCTCCTTGATGGCGAGGTCCTTGCCAATTTCCAGCTCCTTGTCGATGGCGGCCTGGTCAATCGAGCTCTCGTCGAGGGCGATCGGAGACATGGCTGCCGCCTGCATGGCGACGTCCTTTCCGACTTGGGCGTCCACATCACCATTGAAGGCGACGAGGGTGCTCAGGCGGTTGCCGGGGTGGATGTACGCCACAACAGCGTCACCGGACACCTGCTCGTAACGGCTCACCTCGATGCGCTCGCCGAGGCGGCCCATCTGGTTGGTGATTTCCTCACCCACGGTCACACCCGCCGGGTGCGCGCATGCGAGGAGGGCGTCCTTGTCGGCCGGGGCCTCAGCGACAGCAATGTCGAGGATGCTCTGGGCAAAGGACACGTAGTCGGCGTTCTTGGCCACAAAGTCCGTCTCGCAGTTGAGCGAGATGATGCAGCCACGGTTGCCGGCCGCGTTGGTGGACGCGATCACAGCGCCTTCGCCGATCTCGTTGTCACCGCGCTTGGCGGCAATTTTCTGGCCCTTCTTGCGAAGGATCTCGATGGCCTTCTCGAAGTCGCCTTCGGCTTCGGTCAGGGCCTTCTTGCAATCCATCATGCCGGCTCCGGTCTGCTTGCGGAGCTTGTTGACGTCGGCAGCGGTAATGCTCATGGTCTTGGGGTGTAGGGGTTCGGGATGTGCGCGAAACAATGCGCACCGGTTGAATTCGTCGTTACGCTGAGGTCAAGCCTGTGGTCAGGCCTCCTCTCCGTCCTTCTTCTCTTCGGCAGGAGCTTCCTCAGCGGCAGGTGCTTCTTCCTTGGCAGGAGCCTCCTCAGCGGCAGGCGCTTCTTCCTTGGCAGGAGCCTCCTCAGCGGCAGGCGCCTCTTCCTCGGCGGGAGCTTCCTCGGCGGCAGGCGCCTCCTCCTTGGCAGGAGCTGCTTCCTTCTTCGGAGCGTCCTTCTCGGCACCGCGCTCAGCGAGGCCTTCCTTCACCGCCTCCGTGATGGCGTCCACCACAGCCTTGATGGACTTGCTGGCGTCGTCGTTGGATGGAATCGGGAAGTCGACCGGACGGGGGTCACTGTTGGTGTCGACCATCGCGATCACCGGGATGCCGAGCTTCTTGGCCTCTGCGAGGGCAATGTGCTCCTTCATGACGTCCACGATGAAGACGGCGGCCGGGATGCGGTTCATGTCCGCAATGGAGCCGAGGTTCTTCTCCAGCTTGGCGCGCTGACGGCTGACCTGCAGGCGCTCACGCTTGGACATGGTGCCCAACGTGCCGTCCGCTTCCATCTTGTCGATCTGGGTCATCTTCCGGATGGCCTTGCGGATCGTCGCGAAGTTGGTGAGCATGCCGCCGGACCAACGCTCGGTCACGTATGGCATGTTGACGGACTGGGCCGCTTCGGTCACAATGTCCTTGGCCTGCTTCTTGGTGGCCACGAACAAGATGCGCTTGCCGCTCTTGGCAATTTGCTTGGCTGCGGCTGCAGCGTCGTCGACCAGGGCCACAGTCTTGTGGAGGTCGATGATGTGAATTCCCTTCTTCTCAGTGAAGATGTAGGGAGCCATGTGGGGGTTCCACTTGCGCTTGAGGTGTCCGAAGTGGGATCCTGCTTGAAGCAGTTGGTCGAAATTGGTGCGTGCCATGATGCTACGTTCCTGGGGTGAAGCAACAACGGGGTAGCTTCTGACGAAGGTCCCCGCTGTTTGGATGCTAGCTGTATATGCTGAAAAAAGGGTTGCTGAGAATCAGCGCTTGGAGAACTGGAACTTCTTCCGCGCCTTCTTCTGGCCGAACTTCTTGCGCTCAACCATCCGCGGGTCGCGGGTGGTGAGGCCCTCGGCCTTGAGGGACGGCTTGAGCTCCTCGTTCACTTCGATGAGCGCCTTGGAGATTGCGAGGCGCAAGGCCTCGGCTTGACCGGTGATGCCGCCGCCGTCGAGGTTCGCCTTGATGTCGAACTGGTCGAGCGTCTCGGTGATCATGAACGGCTGCTTGACCTTGTATTGCAGGGTCGGGAGCGGGAAGTACTCGGTGATGTCCCGCTTGTTGATGGTCACCTTGCCGGTGCCCTGGGTCATGTAGACTCGGGCGATGGCGTTCTTACGGCGACCGGAAGTGTTGATCGTCTGCATCTGAATCAGGAGGGGATGGCGTGAGCGGTCGGTTGCTGGGCCTCGTGCTTGTGCTCGGGTCCAACGTAAACGTGCATGTTCTTGAAAATGGCCCGGCCGAGGCGGTTCTTCGGGAGCATGCCGCGGACGGCGTTCTCCACGAGACGCTCCGGCATGCGGTCGCGCACTTCCTTGGCAGTGCGGCGGTATTGGCCGCCCGGGTATCCGGAGAAGCGGATGTACTCCTTGTCCTCCCACTTGTTGCCCGTCAACTCCACCTTTTCGGCGTTGATGACGACCACGTAATCGCCGCAATCGGCGTGAGGGGTGAAGTTCACCTTGTGCTTGCCGCGCAGCAAGCGCGCGATTTCAGAACAGAGGCGGCCCAGGCGTTGCCCTTCGGCATCCACCACCAACCACTTCTTGTCAGCGTTCTCCTTATTGACGGAGACTGTCTTGTAGCTCAACGTATCCACTGCGCTTAGAGTTGAAAAACCCCGGAAAATTCGGGGTGCGAATATAGTGGCAATTCCGATGCCCCCCAAACCCCTGTGACTCAACGTTTCCCATGGGGGTTCGTGGATGGCTTCCGGTCCCGGTTCCGCACCTCGCCCTCCGTTCTCCATCACGGGCTTTCGCTACGCTGTCCCGGCGTCGTAAAATTGAGGCACCATGACGGCATACGAACGGCACCCACCCCATCCTGTGGGCGGCACCATCGAAGTGATCACAGGCCCCATGTTCTCCGGCAAGACCGAAGAGCTGCTGCGCCGCATGCGCCGCGCCGCCATCGCCAAGCAGGCCGTCTGCCTCATCAAGCCGCTCCGGGACGACCGCCACGGAACGACCGACGTGGTCAGCCACGATGCCCGACGACAAAGTGCCATCGCCGTCGAGCGCGCGGAAGACATCGAGCGCCACATAGACAGCCTGGACCGCAGGCCTGAAGTCGTGGTCGTCGACGAGGTCCAGTTCTTCGACCTCGAAGTCGTCGACGTCTGCAACCGAATGGCCGATGCCGGCATCCGGGTCATCGTGGCCGGCTTGGACCTCGACTACCTCGGACGGCCCTTTGGCCCCATGCCCCTGCTTCTCGCTCACGCCGAATACGTCACCAAGCTCCACGCCATCTGCTCCCGCACCGGACGCCCTGCCCATTTCTCCCACCGCGTGGAAGGCGGGGATGACCACGTGCAAATCGGCGGCGCGGAATCCTACGAGGCCCTTTCCCGCGATCCTTATAATGAAGCCGTAGTCCGCGAACACCACCGCGACGAGGCATGACCGTCGACCGCTTCGCCCTCGACACCCTCGCCCAGCAACTCGGCGGGACGCTCCATTGGCCCACCACAGGGGTCGACGACGCCGACTTCACCCACATCGCGACCGATTCGCGCAAACTGCGCGCCGCCACCAGCGGGACGGACCACACCCTGTTCATCGCCCTCCGCGGAGCACGACACGATGGACATGACCACCTCGCCGAGGTGCGGGCCCAAGGTGTCAAGGGGTTTGTCGTCCGCAGCGATTGGCCCGGGGCACTGCCGGGCGCCATCGTGCTGCGCGTGCCCGACCCGCTTCTCGCCCTCCAACAATTGGGTGCCCTCGCCCGGTTCTCGCGGGCCGGAACCGTCATCGGAATCACAGGGTCCAACGGCAAGACCACCGTTAAGGAATGGGCCCACACCTTGGCCGCTCACGATCGGCGCATGTCCCGAAGCCCTGGCAGCTGGAACAGCCAGGTCGGTGTGCCTTTGGCCCTCTGGTCCCTCGACGACCACGCCGACGTGCACCTCGTCGAAGCCGGCATTTCCCATCCCGGTGAAATGGCCTCCCTCGCCCGCATCATCCGGCCCGACATCGGGGTCTTCGTCCACTTCGGCGACGCCCATGGTGCCCACTTCCCCTCTTCGTTGGACAAAGCCCACGAAAAACTGCGTCTTTTCGAGGGAGTCCGGCGCATTGTGCTCGGCACCCACCAC
Source organism: uncultured Flavobacteriales bacterium (assembly GCA_937967465.1). GTDB lineage: Bacteria > Bacteroidota > Bacteroidia > Flavobacteriales_D > Sanyastnellaceae > UBA8752. The sequence continues at coordinate 3,627 of CALBSW010000211.1, read as the reverse complement.
CCGGATGTCTTGCAGGCCCTGTCCGAACGGGGCTGGCAAGAACTCTGCGTCTCTTGGTCCACATCAGGCGATCCGGAAGCCGACCTGTCCCTGTCGATGGAACCCCGCGACACCGGTTGCGCGCTGACCGGCACCTGGCAAGGACAGGCCGTTCATTGGACCCTGCCTTTCGCCGATGACGCCTCGGTCTCCAATGCCCTGACTGCCGCCCTCCTCCTGCTCGAACTCGGATGGGCGCCCGATGTGGTGGGGAAACGCCTCCCTGCGCTCAGGCCGCTGGGCATGCGCCTCGAACACCTCGAAGGCCGGGGTGGCGGCACCATCCTCAACGACACCTGGAACCACGACCTCGATGGCCTGTCCACCGCCCTCGATGCCCTCGAGCGCCTCCCGGGCCAGCGCAAACGGGCCGTCGTGCTCTCCGACATCGTCCCCTTCGATCCGACCGACGACGGCCAATGCTCGAGGCTCCGCAGCGCCATCGGCATGCGCAAGGTCGACCGGTGGATTTCCGTCGGATCCCAATTCGCCTCGGGAGTGCCCGGTGTGGACGCGGTTCACGCCCATCATCCGGACGTCGAGTCCCTGCTTCAGAGCGGAGACCTTCCTGAGCTCGAAGGGTGGGACGTGCTCGTCAAGGGCGCTCGCCCTTTTGGATTCGAGCGCGTGTCCGAAGCATTGGAGGCCAACTCGCACACCACCGTGCTGGACCTCGACCTCGGCAAACTGGCCCACAACCTCAGTCGATTCCGGGACCAATACGACAAGCCCATCATGGGCATGGTCAAGGCCTTTGCCTACGGAGCGGGTGATGCGGTGGCTGTGGAGTTGGACCGGCTCGGCATCGACCGGCTCGCCGTGGCCTTTGCCGAAGAGGGCGTCGCCCTGCGCAAGCGCGGTGTTCGCTGCCCCATTCTCGTCTTGAATGCGGACCCCCGCCGTTTCGCGGACCTCATCGAGTGGACGCTCGAGCCAGAAGTCCACCGCCTCGAAGACCTCGAGCGTTGGGCCGATGCCCTGCGGCACGCCGGACCCATCGGGTCCGGAACCCCTCCCCTCGGCGTCCACCTCAAAATCGAAACCGGCATGCACCGGCTGGGCCTGCAAGACGACCAATGGCGGGAATCGGGCCGCCGCTGTGCACAAATGGGCATCCGCATCGCCAGTGCCTACAGCCACCTTTCGGCAGCGGATGAGCCCGATCGCGATGCCCACACCCGACAGCAAATCGAGCGTTACGCCCAAGCCTGCGCCGCCATCGAAGAAGGGTGGTCCTCCCAACATCCGGACGGCACGCCCTCCGGATTCATGAAGCACCTGGTCAACACGGCGGGTGCAGCCCGGTTCCCCGAAGCCCACCACGACCTCATCCGCGTGGGCCTCGGCCTGTACGGCCTGGACGCTTCGGGAACCCTTCATGGCCTGGAGCCCATCGGAACCTTCCGTTCGGCCATCAGTCATCTGCATGCGGTACCGGCTGGCGAACCCGTCGGCTACGGCGCCCGCGACACCGCAGACCACGAACGGACCATCGCCACCGTTCCCGTGGGCTATGCGGACGGCCTCCCGCGCGCAGCTGGGCTCGGTGCCGCCCACCTGCACGTCGCTGGTCGATCCTGCCCCACAGTCGGACCCGTTTGCATGGACAGTTGCATGCTCGACGTCACCGGTCTCCATGTGCACCGCGGCACGGACGTCGAAGTCTTCGGTCCCCACGCGCCACTCGAAGACCTCGCCGCTGCCACCGGCACCATTCCCTACGAATTGCTCTGCCGCATTCCACAGCGCGTCCGCCGGCGCCACCTGCGCACCTGAACCGCCCGGTCGGCGTACCTTTCCCTCGTGGACCGCACGCAGAAAATCCCCATCGAACCCGGCGATACATACACCTCTCCGGAAGGATTTCTCGTCTTCACCGAACAATACCACCGCAAACGCGGCTATTGCTGCACGAGCGGATGCAAACACTGCCCCTACGGTTACGACAAGGGCACCGGGCGCGTCCGCAACCCCAAAGGCCTCTGACATGAACACCACCGCCACGCCCGCCCCGACCCTTGCCGATTTCCATGCGGCCATCGCCGAAGGTTTGCCCAGCGTGCTTCCCGCACCGAAGTCCCGCAACCCGGAGGTCCCGCACGCTCCCATTCGCAAGGACATCCTGACGCCCAAGCAAAAGGAGCTCGCCCTGGCCAACGCACTGCGGTACTTCCCCGCCGAACAACACGCGGTGTTGGCCCCTGAGTTCGCAGAGGAATTGCGGACGTATGGCCGGATCTACATGTACCGGTTCATGCCGGACTACGCCATGCACGCGCGTCCCATGGAGCATTACCCTGCCCAGACGCCCCAAGCCGCCGCCATCATGCTCATGATCCAAAACAACCTGGATCCCGCCGTGGCACAGCACCCCGAGGAACTCATCACCTACGGTGGCAACGGGGCCGTCTTCCAGAACTGGGCGCAGTACCGCCTCGTCATGCGCTACCTGAGCGAAATGACGGAAGAGCAGACGCTCGTCATGTACAGCGGCCACCCGCTCGGCCTCTTCCCTTCGCACCCCGGTGCACCCCGGGTGGTGGTCACCAACGGCATGGTCATCCCGAACTACAGCAGCGGCGACGACTATGAGCGCATGAACGCCCTCGGCGTCAGCCAATACGGCCAAATGACCGCCGGCTCCTACATGTACATCGGACCGCAGGGCATCGTCCACGGCACGACGATCACGGTGTTGAATGCCGGGCGTCGCCTCGATCCGGACAACCCGTCCCTCGCCGGCAAACTCTTCGTGACCGCCGGTCTTGGCGGCATGTCCGGCGCCCAGCCCAAGGCCGGCAACATCGCTGGCGTGGTCTCCGTGACCGCCGAAGTGGATCCCGCCGCCGCCTGGAAGCGCCACGAGCAAGGATGGGTCGACCACGTCGTTGAGGACGTGGCCGAACTCGCCGACAAGGTCAAAGCTGCCATGGCCGCCAAGGAAGCCGTCAGCTTCGCCTACCTCGGCAACGTCGTGGACGTCTGGGAGCACTTCGATGCGGCCGGCATCCACATTCACCTCGGCTCCGACCAGACCTCCCTGCACAACCCCTGGGCCGGTGGCTACTATCCGGCTGGACTCACCTTCGAGGAGTCGCAGACCATGATGGCGGAGGACCCCGAGCAATTCAAGGTGCACGTCCAAGAGAGCCTGCGTCGCCACGCCGCAGCCGTCAACCGCCACACCGAGCGCGGCACGTACTTCTTCGACTACGGCAACGCCTTCCTGCTGGAGAGCTCCCGCGCGGGTGCCGACATCATGGCCGAAGACGGGGAGGCCTTCCGATACCCCAGCTACGTGCAAGACATCATGGGGCCGATGTGCTTCGATTACGGCTTCGGTCCATTCCGCTGGGTGTGCGGGAGTGGCCAGCCTGCCGACCTCGACACCACGGACGCCATCGCCTGTGAGGTGCTCGAGCAGATGATGGCCGAATCGCCAGCCGAGATCCGGCAACAGATGGCCGACAACATCCAGTGGATTCGGGGGGCCAAGGCCAACAAGCTCGTCGTGGGCTCGCAAGCCCGCATCTTGTACGCGGATGCCGAAGGCCGCATGCGCATCGCCAAGGCGTTCAACGACGCCAT
>CALBSW010000210.1 GCA_937967465.1 uncultured Flavobacteriales bacterium | reverse complement strand
TCAGCGGTTGTACCGACGCTGAGGCCTGCAACTACTTCGCTGAGGCCAACAATGAAAACGGATCCTGCCTTTACCCGATTGACCTCTACGGCATCGACTACGTGGACTGCGACGAGAACTGTCTCAATGACGCGGACGGCGACGGAATCTGCGATGAGGACGAGGATCTCGACGAGGTGCTCGACATCATCAACACGGAGACCGGCGATGAGCTGGATTCCACCATCTCCATCATCGAGGACTTGGTCCTGAGCGGTGGCGGTGGTTCTGAGAACTTCGCCGGTGCCTTTGACGGACTCGGCATTGGTTTCGTTCCAGACCTCGGTGGACAATCCACCGCCCTTGTGGCCACGCTCGACTTGAGCTGCAGCGGCATCGAGGATGTGACGTCTGTGCGGATCAGCGGCCCTTGGTGGGGCTGGGACCCGAACGGAGGCCCGGAAGCCACCATGGTATCCGAGGGCATCTACGAGGTCGTCTTCGACCCGGCTCCGACCGACAACATGGAGTACAAGTGGGTCATCAACGGCCAGTATGAGGACCTCCTCGACTTCGGTGCCGACCTCCTTTACGGTGACGGATACGACGATTACCTGAATGGTGCTTGCGCTCCGATCACGGACTACTTCAGCTACGCCAACCGCCAATGGGTGGCCGGCTCCGGTAACATCAACGACACCTGGGGACAATGTGCGGCCTGCTCACAAGTCGCCAACTGCGGTACGCTGTTCTTGCCGACGGACGCGGCTTGGGATGCTGCCGGTTACAACCTCGAAGCCCTCAGCCAGGATGTGGTGGGTGACCTCCTTGCAGGTCACGTCTTCCTCGGCTTCTGCGAGGAGCTTCAAGACGGTGAGCAGCTGACCAACTGGTACGGAGAGATTTTCCAGTACAGTGACGATGGAGCGGGCAACCGCAGCATCCAGTCCCTGATCAGCGGCGACGCTTACTCTGTGGAAGACGGAGCATTCAGCTTCGACAGCGGCAGCAAAATCTACACCCTTGGTGGTGTCATTGCCCTCGCTTCTGCAGACCCCTGCCTCGGTTGCACCGAGTTGGAGATGACGGGAAGCATCGGCGACTACGCTGTGGAGTGTGAGTCTGACCTTGAAGCGGCCATGGCGGCTGCCGACGTCGCTGCGTTCACTTGCTCCGACCTCCCGATCGACGAGGTGTACAGTGAGAAGTTCCGCTTCGACGGCCGCAACCAGGTCGAAAACGGAGGTGGTTCCAGCCAGACTTGGAACGTGCTCACTGCTGGGGACGACCCCAACTTCAACAACGGTGAAGACGCCCTCCTCCAGTTCTACGACATCAACGGTGACGGAAGTGAGGCCATCTACTTCGTGGAGGACCTCGCCGCAGGTGGCGTGACCTTGACGCAGTACGAGAATGGCACGGCCATCCTCGAAGGTGCCGTGATCGACAACGAAGACGGCAGCCGCGGTCTCGACATCCACCTCTACTTCGATGGCCGCACCGCGGGCAACCAGTGGGGTGGTGGATTCAAGAACGACTACGGTTGTGACGTCAACACCGACGAGTGGACCATCTACACGCTCAACGACGACATGAGCTTCGCCACGGGTCGCGGTGACTGGCAGTTCGGAACGCTCCTGCGTTTCAACCACCAGCCGGCCAGCCAGTACTTCGGCTACCAGCTCGGCGACGGTGCCAACAACCACAACTGTGACGCCAACGGTTTCTCCGGTTGGTTCACGTGGAGCGGTGCCATCGCAGGCGAGACGGCTTACGGCCAAGCCGGTGACGTGATCGCCACGCTGGATCCGACGGTGGGTTACCCGACGGACTGCCAGGACGGCGAGTTCGTGGACTTCCACTACGTGGCCTTTGACGAGCTCTGCAACATTGCCCAGCTCAACATTCAGCACGTCGAGCGCGACGACACCACGGCACCGACCTACGTGTCGGGTGGTGCGGACATCACCCTCGATTGTGCTGCCGCCGATCAGTGGCTGATGGACAACCCGGCCAGCGCCGAGGTGGTGCTCTTCAGCGACAACTGCGACGACAGCGAGTACGGATGTGCCGCTGGATTCGATCCGAATACTGCCGGCTTTGCGGATGAGGACAACGTGTTTGTCTGCGTCGAGCTCGTGGGAGAGTCCACGGCCTCTTACACGGCCAGCAGCTGCCGCGTGTTGAACCGCACCTGGGTGGCCACGGATTGCTTCGGCAACCAGACCTACCACACGCAAGTGATCACGATCGAGGACAACACCATGCCCGACGTGACGGTGACGGCCCCGGCCGACATCACGCTCAACGTGAATGGCCTCTGCTTCGTGGACCTCGATCCGAGCAACACGGGGGAGGGCATGCCGACCTACAGCGACAACTGTGACCTCGCCGACACCGGCTTGGACTACAGTGACCTGATCGTCGACAGCGTGAGCACGGGTTGCTACAGCATCATCCGGACCTGGACGGCCATGGCCACGGACAGCTGCGGCAATGCGAACGCTACGTCCGCCAACCAGCGGATCGACATCCAGGACATGATTGCGCCGAGCTTCGCTTACCTGCCGGTGGACACCATCGAGTGTGACCTCTGGATTGAGGGCGCTTGCGATTATGACTACCTGAACAGCATCGGATTGGCCACGGCCACCGACAACTGTGAGCTCAGCCACGTCGATGTGGAGTGCACGCCGCTTTCCAGCGCCTGCACGGATGACTACATCATCGACTACACGGCCTACGACATGTGCGGAAACAGCACCTCCATCCAGCAGATTGTGGTCACCGCTGACCGCACGGCTCCGGAGTTCACGTTCGCCCCGGCCGACCTGACCTTGGAGTGCAGCGACGCTTCCCTCACGGGTGACGTTGACGGCTACGCTGTTCCGGTGTACACCCCAGGAGATGGCCTCCACGCGGAAGCCATGGACAACTGCGATGCGGAAATCTTCGTGACCTACGAGGATGTCATCATCTCCACGGCTTGCGCTCAGGAGTACCTGATCCGCCGTACGTACAGCGTCTATGACTGTGACGAGAACCTCGCCCAGCACATTCAAGAAATCACGATCGACGACTCCACAGCTCCGGAGTTCACCTCCTTCCCGGCAGACGTCGTGGATGTGGAATGTGACGCGGTTCCGGCTGTCGCCGACCTCGGTTCCTTGGCTGCCAGCGACAACTGTGACGGCAACCCGAGCATCTCCTATGACGGCGAGGTCCGCACGGATGGCACTTGCGAGGACAGCTACACCCTCGAGCGCAGCTGGACCACGGTGGACTGTGCTGGCAACAGCCACACCCAGACCCAGACCATCACGGTCGTAGACACGCAGGCTCCTGCCCTCAGCATCGACTGCCCGGCTGATGTGATGAACGCCAATGTCTGTTTCGCAGATGGCGACCTGACCATCGCCACGAATGGCGAGCCGACTTGGTCGGCCAGCGACAACTGTGATGCCGAAGTTGAGGTGAGCTACACCTACAACGATGTGGCCGTGGCAGATTGCTCGGATGGCGACAGCGCCGATGAAGGTGGCTACACGGTGACCCGTACGTTCACGGTGACGGCCATTGACAACTGCGGCAACGAGACGGTGATGAGCTGCGACCAGATCATCACCTTCACCGACACCGAAGCTCCAGTCATGTCGGATGATCCGGCAGAATTGTACCCGGCTTCCATTGCGTGCGCCGACATGGGCGATCCGATGGACGTGGCCTTCATGCCAGTGGGTGCCACGGACAACTGTGACAGCGAGTTGACTTACGAGGTTGTCAATGCCTACCTGACGTCCGGTTCCTGCCCGGGAACTTGGGTGCGCCACTGGGTCGCCTATGACGATTGCGGCAACATGGCAGAGGAAGCCATCCAGTACATCCCGACCTACGACATCGTGGATCCGGAGGTG
>CALBSW010000209.1 GCA_937967465.1 uncultured Flavobacteriales bacterium | reverse complement strand
GGGGCTTGGGCAAGTCGATGCGCATCATGGTCTGGTTGATGGTGTAGGGCAGGGCCTTGCCACCGGCGTCCTTGACGGCTTGGATCTTGAATCCGCCGTCGAAGTCGGGTTCGAGCTTGGTGACGGCATCAAAGGACATGCGGTCCTCCATGAAGCCCTCCCGGATCATGTGGCTGTCGCTGTCCAAATCGCGCATGTTCTGGTCCAACTGGAGCCAGAGGTAGCGGAGTTCATCCGGGCTGTTGTTGATGTAGGTGATGGTCTCCTTGCCGTCGATGCGCTGGGTGTTGTCATCCAGGCGGATGTCCATCACGTAGTCGACCTGCTGTTGCCAGTATTCATGGCCGGGCGCCCCGCTGGCGGTCCGAACGGAATTGGGGGTAGGCAGGACGTCGTAAAGCTGACGGAAGGGGTTGTCGTTGGTGTTGCCTTCGAGCTGGGCAAAGGCGGTCACGGCCACCAGCGTGGCAGCGACGGTGAGGGTCAGGCGGAAACAGAATGCGCGCATGGAATTCTCGGGTGATGGTTCAATCCTCAAGGACAGATGGGGAAAGGTACAACCGCCGGAGGAGCTAGTTTTGCATCATGTTCATGACCTTCATTCTCGCTGTCTTGTGCTCGTTGACCTCACCGGCAAACCCCGTGGCGGTGCACCCCGACCATGGGGCCCCTTTCCCGGAGCAGTTGGCTGGACAGTGGTTGTTGGAGACTGAATTGGAGGGCAACGGTCAGCGGCTGCGGTTCTACGAGGATGGCCGGTTCGCTTTCTTTTCAGGCAAGGATTGGACGGCAGGGTCCTACTACATCTTGCGCTCCGACGAGCGGCAGAAAGGCGTTCTGCGCTTGGAGTACTACCTGGACGGCAACCTCCATTTCCAGGAGGTGCTGTGCGAGATTCACTTCGAGACCCACACCCACGCCGAGCAGGACCATGACCACGAAGGGGACCATGATCATGGGGAAGACCACGATCATGGGGAAGACCACGATCATGGGGAGGACCACGACCACCAGGAAGAGGAGGGGCACCACCACGAATACCTCAGGGTCAAAGTGTTGCCCGCAGCCGAGCAGGCCCTTGACATGGCCGGCGAGTACCTCCACTCGCACTGAGCCCCGCGGGGTCAGTCGCGCGGTTTCCCCCGGCCACACAGGTGGATGCCCACCCCGACGGCGAGGGCGTAGAACCCGCCCTGCAAGACAGCGTATTCCTTGAGCAGCGTCCAGTTGGAGGAGGCGAGGATGTCAGACGGGGCGTCCGACCACGTCCATATCCAGAACGCGATGAGTGCGAGGTGCAGCACGTCGAGCCCAAAGGCCCAGCTCTGCCGGCGGAGGTAGGGGAAAATGCCGCTCAAGGCAGAGGCCGAGATCCAAAAGGGCATCCACAGCGACAGCCAGCGCATGGCCGGCCACATTCGGCGCCAACGCTCTCCCAGCAGGGCCACGCCCCATTCATCCGGAAAGGCGAAGAGGAGGGAGATGCCCAATCCCGAGGCGAGCAGCAGTCCTGCAGACCACCGCGTGTAGAATGCGCGCAATCGGCCGGGAGCAATGTCTTTCAGATGCCGGAAGAAGACGTCGCTCACGCTGCGAATCACAAGGCCCGCGGCCACCGTGAGGTAGGCAAGGGCAGCGCCGACTTGGCCGACGAAGTCTTTGGGGGCCTTTTCAAAAAGGAACAACAACAGAAGTGCATTGGCCGCCATGGCCAACAGGTTGGCCGGGGTGGTGAACCGCACGTAGTCGATGTCGTGTCGCCAAGCGGCCTTGCGATCGGAACGGCTCGGGGAACTGTCCTTGGCCCACGATTGTCGAACCCTGCGAACAGCACCCGCGGCGGTCCACCATTGTCCGGCCACGCGGCCGGCGATCAACCCGGAGTGGCCCAGCCCAGCGGAGGCGAAGCGCAGTGCTTCACCCAGAGTTCCCCCGGTGGCCCGCAACGCAGCGATGGAAGAAAATTGACGGCCGCGGGAAAGGGTGGCCGTGGCCAAGCTGCCCAGCCCCAAGGCCCCCACGCCAAGGGGCAGCCACACCCACATGCCTTGGACGTCCCCCATGACCCAGCCGGCGGAATCCAGCCCCCACGCAAATGCAGCGGAAGTCAAGGAGACGGCCAAAAGGGCCATCAATCCATTCTGCCAGGCGGCTCGGGCCATCCGGTCCTCGTGGTGCTGGACCACGGCGAGGTCCATGCGCAGGGTGGCGATGGCCCCGAACAGCCCGGCCCATTGTGAGTACAGGGAAAATTCCGCGAAGGCATCAGGTCCATAGCACCAGCGCTGCAACAACGGCAAAGCCAGCAAGGCCACTCCCTGCACGAGGCCCGCACTGAGCGCCAAGCGCGCCATGTCCCGGAGGAGTCCGGCTCCGTTGGTCGAAGAAGTCAGGGCCATTGCGCCCCAAAGAAACGATGGAGGGCGGGGTTCAGTACCCGGCGCCCACGCGAAGCTTCTCCTGTGTGCCCCAGCCGGGCAGGCTCAGGAGGTAGAGGCCGGTGGGCACGGTCAGCACGTTCTGTGATTCCAGCCGGCCTTGGGTCACGACGCGGCCACCCAGGTCGAGCAACACCCATTCTTGCCCAAGGCAGTCCGAACACGACACCTGAAAGCCATCCGCAGTCACGGTCATTCCCAGGTCTGAGTCCGCTTCGTCCACGGCAACGACCGACTCCACATGGTTGGGGGAGGTGCCGTTGAGGATCTCGTAGAGGTCGCACCAACCGTCGCCATCGGAGTCGATGCCGTTGGGCGAGCACGGGTCTTCAGGGTTGGATCCCATCAAAGTCTCCTCCATGTCACACAGGCCGTCTCCATCGCTGTCCGTGGCAATCGGGGCACATGGATCGATGTCATTCCATCCATTGGCCGTCTCCATGCCACCGCACCAGCCATCTCCGTCGAGGTCCATGTCGTTGGGTGAGCAGGCGTCTTCCGCATTCCATCCTTCCACGAGCTCTTCCGTGTCACAATAGCCATCGCCATCGCTGTCGTCGCCGTAAGGGTCGCAGGGGTTGGAGGAGGAGGAGCCAATCAGCAGCTCGAGTTGATCACACAGGCCGTCTCCATCGGAATCCGTGAAGTAAGGATCGCAGATGTCATCCGGATTGGTGCCGGATACGATTTCCTCGCTGTTGCACAGGCCGTCCATGTCCGAGTCCATGCCGTCCGGGCTGCAGGGATCATTGGGGTCAGACCCCATGCTCCATTCCTCACCATCGCAGTAGCCGTCCTGATCCATGTCGGAGTTGGAGGGAGAGCACGGGTTCAATGGGTTCGCTCCCATCAATTCCTCCTCGATGTCGCAGAGCCCATCTCCATCCGTGTCCACCCCAAATGGGTCGCAGGGGTCGTTGGGGTTGGTCCCGATCCACGTCTCCAATGCGTCACATTGGCCGTCACCATCAGAATCATCGGTGCCCTCGACACCGAGATCACACGGGTTGAACGGGTCCGTTCCAAGCAGGATTTCCTGGGCATCACACACGCCGTCGCCATCGCTGTCGGTGAAGTCGGCATCGCACGGCTCTTCGCTGTTGGCGACCATCAGGCATTCCGCGTCGATGGGCTGCGGTCCGGAGATCAAGGACTCCATGGCGAGTTGGTTCTCAGGATTGGTGAGGTAGTTGCCAAACCAATCGCCCCGAGCGACGACAATGCCGTTGCAATCGATGACCACGATCCCCGCAGGCCGCAGGAAGTAGTGCTCGTAAATGATGTTGTTCGGGGGGTCGATCCAGATGTCCTCAAAGGGCCAGTTCCACCCGAGGTCGGCTTCTGGCGTCATGAAGTCCTGCACCACTTGGGCGGCGTCCAGGCGTTCCGCATAGGTCCGGTGTTGCAGGACGTATTGCCCATGGGGACCTGCGATGGGCAAGTCCGGACAGTTGGAGGGACAGTTCTCGATGTCCAGCGCGTGGGCTTCACCTGTGTAGACGGGGATCCAGTTGAATTCGTCGAAGTGTTCGGTCACCCACTCGAAAGCCGCCGGAGACAATCCCGGATTCCAATCGTTCTGGAAGCGAATGCACGTGATGGATCCGTTGAAAATGACCGTGGGTTTTTCAGCCTCGACGGCATTGGACAGCACCATTTCTTCTCCATCCAAGGACCAGATGTGGAAGTCGGCGACCGTGTCTCCGATGGCGTATCCCCCTGAGAAGTCGTTGGCTTGACCACTGTAGGGCAAGGCATCCACACTGTCCGTCGGGAGCGGCATGACGTCCAGCCCCAACCATTCGAAGTGCTCATTCTGCGCCAGTGAGCTGAGGGTCAGCATCAGACAGGCAGAGAGAAAGGAAAACTGCAGATTCATTGTTGCGCCGGCAAAAGAACAACAGACAAAGAGGTTTCGTTGCTCTGCGGGGATAACCTTTTGTAAGGGGGCGTGTTCAATTCGTCAGATGGCCTGCAATGACGTCGTGTCCAGCCAGCCAGTATTGCCATTGGCCAGTCTGACCATGGTCCAGCCGTCTTGATCGCGCAGGATTTCGACCACGGTCCCTTCGTGGAGGATGAACAAGTCCGGGCTGTCGCCAGCTGAAGAAGGGGCGGCTTTGACTTCCACACGCGGCACCATGATGACGGCGCCGTCCTCTGAAATGATGCGCTGGTGGGTCTGCTTGCTCAGCGCACCTGCGGCCAAAGCCAGACCGAGCACTGCCGGGGCGAGTAGGCCGAGGGCCCTGCGCTGTGACAATTCCCGGGACATCAGTCGGGCCGCGAGCAGCACAAATCCCAAGAACCAAAGGATGAGCGACCCCGCCGTCCAGCCGGCCAGACGCTCTTGAGAGATCAGTTCCTTCCAGAGGGTGGCCATTCCGATATCTGGCAAGGCTTCGATGCGGTCGGTGACGGACGCTTGAGCCAACAACAGGTTGGCGTTGAGGTCGTCGTCGTTGGGGCGGAGTTGCCGAGCCCGTTCATAGTGCAGGATGCAAGGGCCGATGTGGCCCGCTTTGTAGTGCGCGCCACCGAGGTTGTATTCCAGTTCGAAGCTGGTCCATTCGGAGGCCACCTCCTCATAGGCTGCAATGGCGGAGGCGAAGTCGCCTTCGGTGTAAGCCACGTTGCCGGCTTGGAATCGGGCCATGGCAGCTGAAGGGTCCGGTGCTGCCTGCGCCGTCCAAGTCGTCCAGCCCATCAGGAGCAGCAGGGTGGCCATGTTGCCGGACCTCCCGCTGTGTTTGCTGGGTTTCGTGGTAGCCATGGCGGATTCAATGCGGTCCGCCAGATCACCTGGGCTGGGCGCGCCAGGGGCGAACCGACCGCGGTCCACAGCATCCACAATGTCCAGCCATGCATTCTGGACATTGGACATGCCCTGTTGTTCCAATGCTGCTGCATAGGCGTCTCGGCCCGCGCTGCTTTGGCTCAGTCCCAATTCAGCCTGGAGGAACCCGTGTACGCTTCTGCCCAGTTCGTCCACGTCCACCTCTCCTTTGCGGGCGCCGGCAAGGGCGCGCTTCAAGGCGGCCCGCGCCGCTTTTTGCCGGGCCTTCAGTGGGTCTCTTTCGCCCTGCTGATGCCGGCGTCGACCCCAGGCGAAAGCGGCGAGTGCGAGCGGAGGGAATGCCCATAAGAGCAGGTGGAGCGGCCCGCCAAAGAACCCTTGAGTGAGCGGGCGCAGCTCGGTTTCCGTCCGAATGAACCGAACATCCCGCGTCAGGATGGTCACGTCGGATTTGCTGTTGAAACCGAACGAAGGGCTGTCTTCTTGAGCATTGCCCTCCACTTGCAGCGAAATGGAAGAAGAAGACAGCATCCGGTGGCGGTCCAGCGCGTGGTCGAAGTACGACATGGCCGGCAGGGACACTTCATATTCTCCTTCTGCTCGTGGGATGACGAGGTAGGTGAACGTCCGCTTGCCGCGTTGTCCATCGACTGTGGTCCGAATCCGGTCTTGGATGTCCGGATCGAAGACTTCGAGGTCCGCAGGCCATTGGATGTCCGGTGCTCCGAGCAGTCCGAGGTTGCCTTCGCCCGAGAATTCCACCACCACATTGACGGCTTCATTGGCCTTCCGCGGGTTGGTGCCCTCTGCAATCCACTTCAGTTTGAGGTTGCTGAATGTGCCGAGAGACGGTGCTGGGGCCTCCCCGGGCAACGGGGTGACTTTCACCGTCACCGAAGGTGCAGATGCCGCCATCGGGCGGGTGTTGAAGAAGGAAATGCGGGCTTGGGCATCCACATCAAAACCTTCCAAGACGAGTTCTCCGGTTCGGGTGGGGTAGAGGATGTCGGTTCGGACGGTCGCCACCTGGAACCGCTGGCCATCGATCACCGTGTTCTCCCATCGGGGGTCTTCGCCTTCCACCGTTTCACGCCAAACGCCTGAGAGGTCGGGAAAGGTGTAGCTGCGCACATCGACCCCGTCGACCCGATTGTAGATCCGGTACTGGACGCGAATGGGCTCGCCGAGGTGGACTTGTCGCTTGTCCACTTCAATGGCCGCTGAAAATTGGGCGCGGGCCTTGGATGGACGGGAACCGGCCTTGGCCACACGCAGGGCAATGGGGCGCGTGGCGAGGGTGCCGCCCTTCGCAGGAAAGGAGAGGCTGGGAATCTGAATCAGACCCGGAGTGGAAGCCACAGCCGTGTAGGTGTAGCTCCGTGTGGAGCTCATGGCACCATTGACAATCTGGGTGCTCGTCGAGGTGGAGGGGCCATTGATGAAACGCACCCCTTCGATGGCGGGAGGTCTCTGGAAGTCCACGCTGGCGTCCTTGAACTCAAACGTGATGCGGAATGGGCTCCCCGCCACAACCGGGTTCCGGTCCACCGTCACTGCTGCACTGCCTTGGCCCCACGATGCGGAGGACATCGTCAGGATGGCGATCATGCAAGCCCACGATGCGGCTCCGAGTCGGCTGTGGATGAAGGAAGCGTGGGTCAACATCACCAGTCTTTTTCAATCTTCTGCCGGTTGGCCTTCTGGCGTTTGGCATTCTCTTGTGCCTGCAATTTGGCACGCAACGCGGCTTCGTTCCGTTCGAGGAGGTCGAGAATGCGCTGGGCTTCCTCTGGCTGAATTTGGCCTTCCGTTGGCTGTGGGGAAGGTTCCTGCTGCTGTTCCTGCTCGCCGTCCTGCTGTTCGTTTTGCTGGCCGTCCTGTTGTTTGTCCTGCTCGCCGTCCTGTTGTTGGTCCTGCTCGCCGTCCTGTTGTTGGTCCTGC
>CALBSW010000208.1 GCA_937967465.1 uncultured Flavobacteriales bacterium | reverse complement strand
GGGCTGTATTCATACCCGAGCTCAATGGGCTGGAAAACGGCACCGTGCCCATCGAGTGCAACGGACTCCACCTGTTCCGTCCACACACCGCGTTGACCAACCTCCATCTCGACGGTGCCGCGCCCCTCGACGGTGAATGGCACATCCGCGGCCAGCATCGGCCCCGCGCCATTCCATTGGCCCCGGCCCTCGACACCGCGCCCTTTGGATTGAATGAGGACCTCCAGCCCTCCATCTGCGCCTGCACGGGTCTCCACGGCGAACGGGGTCGTTTCCAGTCCATAGGACACATCCAATGCCGCGAGCCTCGAGTAGAACCGGTCCAAGCGCGCCAGGAAATCCGCATAACCTCCCTCTTTCGACGTCCGCTCAGGCCCACTCCAATACACTTCAGCCAAGGCCGTCAGTCTCGGGTAGATCTTGGATTCGACCAGCTCCTGGGGAGCGTGTTCCGTCCACATGTTGCCCTCGCCGCCGAGGATACGACCCGGCCCATGGGTGAGGGAATCGGGCAATGGATTGAACCCATACGCTTCTTCCAAATCCGTGCTGCGCAAGGGGTAATCCAGATAACAATGGCTGGTTGGCGATACGACCACATCTGCCCCCAAATGAACCCCCTCGGCAGCGCCCTCCATACCGCGCCAACTTTGCACCGCTGCGCCCTCCGGCAAACCGCCCTCGAGGATCTCGTCCCATCCGATGATCTTCTTCCCCTTCGTGGCCAGGTAGCGGCCCATCCGGCCGATGAACCAACGCTGGAGTTCCTCCTCATTGGCCAGCCCCTCTTCCTTCATGCGGGCCTGGCAGAGCGGACACTCCTCCCACCGCACCTTGGGCGCCTCGTCGCCACCGATGTGAATGCGCGGTCCAGGAAACAGCTCCGCCACCTCATCGAGCACTTCCTCCAAGAAGACGAAGGTTTCCTCTTTGCCCGCGCAGTAAATGTCCTTGAACACCCCCCACCGGTGCGGCACCTCCAGCGTGTCGCCAGTGCATCCGAGTTCAGGATAGGCGGCAATGGCTGCAGAGCTGTGACCGGGCATCTCGATTTCGGGAATGACCTCAATGTGCCGGGCGGATGCGAACGCCACCACATCGCGGATGTCCTCCGTGGTGTAGTATCCACCATGCCGGCTGCCGTCCGCCTCCGTGCGCCATGCCCCAATTTCAGTGAGCCTCGGCCGAGAGGGAATTTCAATGCGCCAGCCCTGATCCTCGGTGAGGTGCCAATGCAACACGTTCATCCCGTGCAATGCGAGCGTCTCGATCTGCTTCTTCACGAAGTCCACGTCCTGGAAATGGCGGCATCCATCCAACAGCAATCCCCGGTGCTCGAGTACTGGCGCATCCTGGATGTGCACTGCTGGAAGCGAGAACCCTTGACGGCACCCGGTCTCGCATTGCACAGGCATCATTTTGCGAAGGGTCGTCCAACCGCGAAACCAACCCGCCGGTGTGCTGGCTGCAATGCGAATGCCATTCGAGTCCACCCCGATGCGGTAGCCTTCGGCGTGCTCGACCCCAGCCGCGACAAACGACCATTGCGCCTCGTCTTGCGGAGCCTCCTCGTTGGTCCAGCCCGCGGCATTCAGCCATGCCTGGACCACCTCGCGCTCTGCATTCCACGGCGCTGGCCAGCTGACCGTCAAGGCGCCCGAACACTGGAACAGGCCATCCGCAGGCCGAATCTCGCGGGGTGCTGGAATGAGGCCGTCCAAAGAACCCGTGGGCACGGGCTCAGGCTCGGGCTGGCATCCGCACCAAAAAAGGGCCATCCAAAGCCCCCAGAACATGATCGATTGCTTCACAGGGTCAAGGTCGGTCAAGCCCGCGAACTGCGGCGACCAAATCGCGCACCTTGTCTTCATCCACTGCCGTGCGGGCCTCTGAAAACAGCCTGCCTTGACGGGTCACAGGTGCTGGCACCCGACAGCTGGCGTGCACATCATGCGCTCCAGCCGCAACCAGCGCTCCCACTTGATCGGGAGCAACGCCGCTCCCGGCCACCACCATGAAATCCTGGGCCGCTTGGGTCAAGCCCGCAAGCCCATCCATGGCCTTGGCGTGGCCGCCACTCGTTAGGACCTCCCGGATGCCAGCCTCCTTCAATCGGACAAGGGCCTGGCCGAAATCGATGGACTCGTCGAGGGCCCGGTGAAAGACCACGTGCTCCATTCCCACCGCCCGAGACAAGTCTTCGAGCAATGCCTCGTCTGGCAATCCATTGGCATCGAGCCCACCCATCACGACTTTCTCCGCTCCGAGATTCATGACAGCAGCAGCTTCCCTGACCATCAAGGACCGCTCGTCCGAATGGAACACAAAGTCGCCGATTCGCGGACGAATGAGCACCCGCACCGTCATGCCATGCTGATGGGCCCGCTCCAAAGCTGCCTCCACAAGCGACCGACCTGGCGTCAGACCGCCACACGCCAAGTCCACGCACAGCTCGACCCGTTGGGCCCCACCAGCTGCAGCCGCATCGACATCGGCCAGGGTGGACGCCACCACTTCAACAGGAATGGACATGCCGTGAAGGTCGGACATCAACAGGACCCCATGCTGAACTGAATGCGGGCGGTTCGCCGTTCCGCATCATACTGCAGCATCCAAGAGACGGCTCCACCTTCCACGGGGAGTGTGAATTCCAAAGGGTTTGCCGGGTCCCAAGCCCCCGTCATCATGGCGTCCCACGCCACGCGGGTTTCCGGCCACATGTTCTCCGTTGCATCTCCCACCCACTGCTGGATGATCATCCGCAAGAACTGGTGGGCCTGGCCCGGCGTCACGCCGGAAAACAACGCCATCGACGTTTCACTGCTCGCCCCATCGGTTTCTCTGAAACACCGCTCCAACTCGAGAAGGTTGCGACCATCCATGGTGGCCTGCACGTATTCGGACCAATCGGAGTCGGGTGTCGGGAGTTCCGAACACCACAAATAGGCGTCAAACACCTGCACATCCTGCCCATGGAGGACAAAACGCACCCATTCTCCAGGCAAGTTCTCGACTGTATCCCGACGTCCGGTGGACACCAACTCCGCCTGGCTGCACGCCGGGTCTCCCCAATCGATGCGCCCCACCGGATTTCCGGACAAGTCCCGGACCCGCAGACCACTCGACGCGGTCACATACCACATGTCTTCCGTTGCAGGCGGCTGAGCCAAGACAGCACCTGCCGACCAGAGGGCGGCGAAAATCAGGCAGGTTGCCAGGCGAGGCAACGCCCCCATCAGGCCGTGACCGCCTCGGCGAACAGCGGGAGCTGGGACATCCGGGCCTTGACGGCATCCCCCACCTTGGTGATGGTCGCCTCGTCCTCGGCATTCATGATCACCTCGTCCATCCACGCCACGAGTTGCTCCATGTCGGACTCGACCATGCCACGGGTGGTCACGGCCGGGGTGCCGACGCGAATGCCGGAGGTCACGAACGGGCTGCGCGTGTCAAACGGCACCATGTTCTTGTTGACCGTGATGTGCGCCGCACCGAGGGCCGCGTCGGCGGCCTTGCCGGTGATGTCCTTGTTGCGCAGGTCGATCAACATGAGGTGGTTGTCGGTGCCCCCACTGATCAGGTGATAGCCTCGGTCGGTGAACGCCTTGGCCATCGCTTGGGCATTGCGGACGACCTGCTCGGTGTACGCCTTGTAGCCCGGCTCGAGGGCTTCACCAAAGGCCACGGCCTTGCCGGCAATGACGTGCTCGAGTGGACCGCCCTGCATGCCTGGGAACACCGCGCTGTCGAGCAAGGAGGACAGCTTGCGGACCACCCCCTTCGGCGTGGTCAGACCCCACGGGTTGTCCATGTCGCGGCCCACCATGATGATGCCGCCCCGCGGGCCGCGCAGGGTCTTGTGCGTGGTGGAGGTCACGATGTGGCAATGGGGAATCGGATCGTTGAGCAGGCCCGTGGCAATGAGGCCGGACGGGTGGCTGATGTCGGCGAGCAAAAGCGCGCCCACGCTGTCAGCGATTTCGCGGAAACGCTTGTAGTCCCAATCGCGGCTGTACGCGGAAGCCCCGCAGATGAGCAGCTTCGGCTTTTCGCGCTCGGCGGTCTCTGCCACCTTGTCCATGTCAATGGTGCCGGTCTCCTCTTCCACTCCATAGAACACCGGGTCATAAAGCTTGCCGCTGTAGTTCACAGGAGAGCCGTGGGTCAGGTGTCCGCCATGAGCGAGGTCGAAGCCCATGATCTTGTCTCCAGGCTTCAAGCAAGCGAGCATCACAGCGCTGTTCGCGCTGGCGCCACTGTGCGGCTGGACGTTGGCCCATTCTGCGCCGAACAACTCACACAGCCGTTGGCGTGCGATGTCTTCCACTTGGTCGACCACACCACAACCGCCGTAATAGCGCTTGCCGGGAAGGCCCTCGGCGTATTTGTTGGTCAGGACAGAACCTTGGGCGGCCATGACCTGGTCGCTCGCATAGTTCTCGGAGGCAATGAGCTCGACGCCATGGGTCTGGCGGTCGTGTTCCTTTTGGATGAGCTCGGAAATGACGGTATCGCGCATGTTGCTGAAGTGAAGCCCTCAAA
>CALBSW010000207.1 GCA_937967465.1 uncultured Flavobacteriales bacterium | reverse complement strand
ACGTCCACGTAATCGAATGTCGCGGGCTCGGACAGGAACTCGCCCTCGTGCATCAAGGCGCGGTCGAAGTGGAGCTGACCGTCGGACACGCGCACGCCCAGTTCGCCAAAGCGGCAGAGCAGGTCTTCCTTGACCTGACCGGTCATGCCCGGCTGCTGGGCGCCTTTGCCGCCTGGCGTGTGGGAATAGGGGTCTGTCGGGAAGGCCCCGTAGAGTTCGGGCGACTTGTGCGCGCCGATGCCGGCATTGATTTCGAAGTAATGGTCAAACAACCGGCCCACCACCTCCGACGGCTCGGACTGGGCGACGGCGGTTTCGAGCACTTCGTACGCCGCCAGGCGCAGCTTGGAGACCATGTGCCAGTAGATCGATCCGAGTCCTTCGTAACCGAAGAAGGTGCCGGAACGGCCGGTGAACGCCTTGTGGTTGAAGATGCCTTCGTAGACCGCTTCAATTTGGGCCTGCTCGGCCTTCACGAGGGATTGGTGGCCTTCGGGAAGGGCTTCAAGGGCGGCCCGCAATGCTTTGACATTGTGGAAGTTGCCGTTGAAGTGGAATCCGCCGTTGCAATCCTGCGTGACGATGTCGCTGTTGCCCTCGTCGACCAATTGGGTCAGCAGTTTAGAGCCCTTGATGTCGGCAGGATCGACGTTGTTTTTGTCGAGGAACCGAGGCAGGTTTTTGTTGGGGTAGAGGATGTAGCTGTACTGATCTTCCCGGAAGAGCGCACTGGCCTTGAGGGCGTCGAGGACGTCGAGGCTCTCCTTTGGAGACAGCAATCCGGCGCTCAGCACGGCCACCTGGCCTTCGAGCATTTCCGGCAGTCGGGTGATTTCAATGCCGCCATCCTGCGCCACGGTCATGAGGTTGTACGCGTGGTACAGGCCGTCGGGGCGCTTGTTGGCGTGGATGGTGTGCTCAACATGGCCGAGGGCCACGTCGATGAACGCCTTGAGATCAGCCAGCTTCAGCGCGGTCTTGCGGCCGGAGAAGTGGTTCTGGTAAATCTGTTGGCGGTAGTCGCTGGCAGCGCGCCCCAATCCGTCGAGGATGGCCCGACGCTGGGCGTCGGACATGGCGCCGTCGTGGGCTCCCTTGAATTCCTCCAAGGTGGCGCTCATGCGGTGGAAGCAGTCGATGAGCTCTGCGGAAATCTGGACTTCTTCGTGCGTCGTCTTGGCCAGGACATCCTGGAAGTAGACCATGAAGCGACGCAGGTAATACAGCGTCACCATGGACACGCCGTTTCCGACAAGCGCATTGTTGGCGTCGTTCCACTCGGGGCGCTGGGTGTTCATCCAGATGCCGCCTTCCGGAATGAAGTTGGACATCTTGGCGAGCATCGTCGCCATGATCTTCTCGACGAAGTTGACTTTGTAGATGAAGACGTGCGCTTCGCGAAGGAGGGCGCCGTCCACGCCGATTTCCTCCTTTTTGAATTCCACCCGCTTCTCCCGCTCATGGTCGAAGTCGATGGTGTTCTTGGGGTCCTTCAGCAGGTCATCATAGCCCTTGATCTGGTAAGGGACGTTGGCATAGACGAAGGTGTCGTTCTGGAAATACTCTTCCAGCTTCTCCGGGTAGTAGTCCTGCAGGAACTCGAGGAATTTCAGCAGGTAAATGATCTGGTGGTCGCCCCAATACCCGATGTAGGACCAGGGATTGTCCGGCTCGATCGTTTCCCACTCGAAGCCATCCTTGAAGACGCGGTAGGGGTTGTACCCGTCGAAGGTGGTGGCGTTGAGGAACTTGAAGATCATCCCCTCGATGAACTCCGGGTAGGCGTGGACCAGCGCCTCCCAGTTCTGGAAGATGTCGCGCCAGTTGCCTTGGTAGTCGAGGATCTTGGAGCCATCGTCCTCGTTGCGAAGGTTGATGGAGAAGCGGTTCCACGGGCGGCTCGGGTCGCCGTGCCGGCGGCTGAACTTCAGCGGCAGGTACTCGGCACACAGGCGCTTGAAGTTGAGGTCTTCCGCCTGGGCGGCTTGCTCCTGGAGGAAGAAGAGGTCAAACGTCTCGGGCCAGGCGGCCATCTCGGCCTCCTTCTTGAAGAACACCTTGTGGTTGGCCCGGTCGATGTAGGCCATGAAGTCCGCACGTTCGATGGTGTAGTTCTCATCGAAAATGCCGCCCCGCATGATGTTGAACATCGTGTTGGCGAAGTGCCGGATGTTGCGGC
>CALBSW010000206.1 GCA_937967465.1 uncultured Flavobacteriales bacterium | reverse complement strand
CGTCGACATGGGCATGGTCTCCATCAACGGTGTCGCCATGGTCATTGCAGCCGATGTCGCTGCAGACAATGGCGTGGTGCACGTCATCGACGCCGTGCTCCTCCCGCCGGCTCCGGCCACGACCACCGTGGTGGACGTCATCGTGAACAGCGAGGACCACACCCTGCTCGAAGCAGCTGTGGGTGCTGCTGACCTCGTGGGCGCCCTGTCCGGTGAAGGTCCCTTCACCGTCTTCGCCCCGACCGACGCGGCCATCACTGCCCTCGTGACGGCCCTCGACATCACGGCTGAAGAGCTGCTCGCCCTGGAGAACCTCGGTGACATCCTCACCTACCACGTCCTCAGCGGCAACGTGCTCAGCACCGACCTCGCGCCGACGCAGACCGTGACCATGCTCAACGGCGACGACGCCACCGTGACGTCCATGGACGGCACCGTGATGATCAATGACGCCACCGTGACTGTGGCAGACATCACCACCGACAACGGTGTGGTGCACGTCATCGACGCGGTCATCCTCCCGCCGGCCGACCCGACTGTGGCCGACATCATCGCGGACAGCCCGGACCACTTCGTCCTTGCCGCCGTGTTGGACAGCACCGGCCTCGACGAGACCCTCGCTGGTGAGGGCCCGTTCACGGTCTTTGCTCCGACCGATGCTGCTTTTGACCTCATCGACCCGCTCACGCTCATCGACATCCTGCAGGACAACGACCTGCTGACCTCCATCCTGACCTACCACGTGGCTGGCGGCACCGTCATGAGCGGTGACCTGTCCGACGGTCAGATGATCACCACCGTCAATGGTGCGGACGTGACCATCTCCATCATGGACGGCACCGTCATGGTCAATGAGGCCACGGTCATCATCGCCGACCTGGAAGGTTCCAACGGCGTGGTGCACGTCATCGACGCAGTGCTCCTCCCGCCGGCTCCGAACCCGGCCACGGTGGTGGACATCATCGTCGACAGCCCAGACCACACCCTGCTCGAGCTCGCTGTGGGCGCTGCAGGCCTCGTGGATGCCCTGTCCGGTGAAGGCCCCTTCACCGTCTTCGCTCCGACCGACGCTGCCATTGTCGAGCTCGTGACTGCGCTCGACATCACGGCTGAAGAGTTGCTCGCCCTGCCGGAACTCGGTGCCATTCTCCAGTACCACGTGGTGGGTGCGGCTGCCCTGAGCACCGACCTGTCCGACGGTCAGCTTCTCACCACCCTCCAGGGTGACGACGTGGAGATCAGCATCGACATGGGTGTGATGGTCAATGACGCCAATGTTGTGGTGGCCGACCTCGTGGCCGACAACGGTGTCGTGCACGTCATCGACATGGTCCTCAGCCTCCCGAGCGGTGTGGATCAGGTGGCCCTCGCCGACCTGTTCAATGTGTTCCCGAACCCGACCACGGACGTCCTCCGCTGGAACGGTGTGGCCGTGGACCGCATCCGCGTCATCGACACGCAAGGCCGCGTCCGCCTCGAAACCACCAACGCAGTAGGCAGCCTTGACCTGTCCAGCCTCGAGAACGGGGTCTTCATGGTGGTCATCGAAGCCGATGGCCAACGTGCCGTGAAGTCCGTGCTCAAGCACTGACCTCCGATTTTTCCAATGCAATCGGCAAGGCCGTCCTTCGGGGCGGCCTTGTTGCTTCTCAGAACTCGGGGTTCCCGACTGGCAGGGCTTACTTCACGAGGAACCAAGCATTCAGCAGGTTCTCCCGATTGTACCGCATGGTCACGCCGGTGTCCTGGTCGATGACATCCAATCCGGCGGCCATGCAAATGGCTTGTCCCGCTGCCGTGTCCCATTCCATCGTGGGGGCAAAGCGGGGATAGCAATCCGCCAGCCCTTCGGCCACCATGCACAGCTTGAGGGAAGAGCCCCGAGACATCGTGGCCACTTCGCCGTGGGCTGCCCGGAGCTCCTCGATGAAGGCCTCCGTCTCAGGGGACAGATGCGACCGGCTGGCGACCACCGTGTACGGGCGGTCTCCCTTGGGCAGGGGCAATGCCGCTGCATTCTCGATGGCGCCCTCTGGAAAACCGTCGGCGTCCATGTCCACCTCCACTTTGAACGCCCCCTGATCCGACGAGAAATACAGTGCTCCAGTTACCGGAACGAGGATCACACCCAGGAGGGGCAATCCGTCGCGGACCAAGGCGATGTTGACCGTGAATTCTCCATTGCGCTTGATGAATTCCTTGGTCCCATCGATGGGATCCACCACCCACAACTCAGACCATGAAGCGCGCTCGCTGAACGGCATGTCCCGCCCTTCCTCGGACAGCACAGGAATGCCCGTGTCTTGGAGGTGGCGCACAATGACGTCGTGGGAAGCGAGGTCCGCCCGGGTCAAAGGAGAGTCGTCGCCTTTGACGGTCACGTCGAAGTCGCCGCTGTGGTAGATGTCCAGAATCGCGCGCCCGGCTTCATGGGCAGCGCGGATGGCCGTGTGGAGCAAGGCTTGCATGGATGCGAAGCTACGTCGCGACCCTCCGGTAGACCGCACAGAGCACCTGAGACTCGTGGGCCCAGCTCAACGCTCCGCCCGCGTCGCGCAGACCGGGTTGAAAGCCCTCCGTCCCCTCCGCCTGAAGGCGCTGCAATGCCTTGCGCCACCCTTCTGCCGTGTCGGCCTCCACCACTTGGCCGACATGGTACTCCTCGATCAATGCCCGGCAATCCGGCAAGTCATTGGCCAACACCGGCACGCCGGCAAGGAGGTACTCGAACAGCTTGTTGGGCAAGCAATAGAGGTAGGACAGGCACGTCGGCTTGACCGATACCAGACCCACGTCTGCGCTCCGGGTGTGCTCCAGGACATCCTCGTACGCCACGGCGGGGTGGACATGCACATGGGGCAGCGCCTCCGCAGTGGCATCCACGAGGGACTGAAGCGGACCGTACCCCATGAGGACGAGGTGAATGCCTGTGCCCTCCAGACCCCGCATCGCGTCGAGTGCGGTCTCCAGGCCCCGGTTGTGGGTGAATGCGCCTTGATAGAGGGCAATGAAGTCGTTCTCTGGGATACCGAACCGGCTCCGGAAATGATCGGGAGCCTGGCCGTCCTGGGGCGGCTTGGGCTCCGGGATATTGCGCACCAGACGGACTTCGGGAATGCCGTGTGCGGCATAGCGCTCCCGGTAGGCATCCGCAATAGAAGGGCTGACGGTGAGCACGGCAGCGGCCTTGCGGATCATCCGGCGCTCCAGCCAGGCCACCATCTTGCGCTCGACAGCGGGCTTGGCGTTGCGCTCCGCTTCGAACTCGTGGCAATCGTAGATGAGCTGCAGGCGCGGATTCAAGCGCTGGGCACACCATCCGAGGACGAAGGCTTCGATGTCGTTGCAATGCCAGGCGTCCACCTTGCGCCACCGCCAGACCACGCGAAGGGCCAGCTCAGCCATTTTCAGGACACCGAACACCGTTCCCCTCGGCAAGGCTCCCGTTCGGATGCGGGTGCGGACGACACGCCAACCGTCACGCTGCTCCTCCACATCCAAGTCCGCCTTGTGCAGGGCCACCACCGTCACTTCGTGCCCGTCGGCCGCCAAGCTCTGGGAGACCTTCAACACGCGGTTGTCCCGCGTGAAATCGTTGAGGACCACATTGGCGATTCTCATTTCCCGTGGCGCATGACGGCGGTGAAGAGCACCGCGAGATTCAACAAATAGTAGCCGCATTTGGCCCAGACAATGCCGATGAGGGCGCCCCATTCTCCTCCGCCAAACCACTCCGGCCGAACCGTCCCGAGGTACCACCCCACCGCCACGGCCAGGAGGTGGAGCCCATCGAGCCACGTGATCCATCGCGGTTTGCGCACCCGGTGAAACAGCGCACCCAAACCGGCCGTCATGAAATTCAGGACAAACCACGGCGTCAGGATGCGCACCACGTCCATGGCGCCGCGCCAGGCCTCTCCAAACAGCCACGCCGTCGTGTTGTCTGGGGCCCAGAACACGGCAGTGCCCACCAGCAATGAAGCTGTACCGAAAGCCGCCAAAGCTTGCAAGAAGAGCCGACGCAGGGGTGCCCCATCCTCCACCTCGGTCGACCCTTGAAACAGCACGGGTGCCGCTGAGGTCGCCAACAGCGACAAGGGCTGCATTACCATGCGCCGCGCCAAACCCATCATGCCGAGCAGAACTGGGCCCAACGTCGCTCCGACCAGCAACACGTGAAGCCACTGGGCCAAGCGGTTCATCGCACTGCCCGCCAGCACCCAAGTGGGGTAATCCCGGTGCGCAGCCAGCACGTCGTCGTCCTTCACCTGATGCCAGGCCCACGTCTCGCGAACGAGCCCCTTCAGGCCACGCCGCATCACTCCCCAGCGAACCGCAATGCCCGTGGCTGTGCCCCAAACCAGACCGGTGGTGGACAAAGGACCGGCCAAGGCCAACTTCACCCCTTCCGAAGCCAGTGGACCCGCCGCTTGTGCGGTGGCCACGCGGCCGGCCGATGTGGCGCGGTGATGCCAATACTCCAACAGGCGCGCATGGGCAGCCAAGGCACAAAAGACCGGCAGACCCCACGCGATGGCCCACCAATGCTCCAGTTCATATTGATCGGAAACCCAGGAAGCCGTGGCGAGGGTCAACCCGAAGACAACCAAGACCAACACGCCCACCGCACGCTGGCCGGCGGCAAACAGGACGCGCGCCTCGGAATCGACCTTCGGCAGCATGAGCGCCTGCTCATATTTCCCAGTCCCCAGCACCGCAGCCAGGCCGGTGACCAGCGCGAACATCTCGAGGTGGGCAAACGCTTCGGGCGTGTACAGACGGGTCAGCGCGAACGCGGCGGCCAGCGTGATCAATTGGCCCGCAAGCGAGCCCCCGAGAAGGGTCGCCATTCGCCTCAACATGAGCCGTTCGAATTGCCTGCACGCTGCACAGCCTCGAAGGTACTGCCTCGACCGCGGCGATGCAGTCCTACCTTCCCGTCATGCGCGCCATCTCCATCCAAGAAAAGTTCGGCCTGTTTGACGAGCAGTGGAGCCCCAAGATCATCGCCCAGCTCAACGGTCAAGATGTCAAGCTCGCCAAGATTCAAGGGGAGTTCCTCTGGCATGCCCACGACGAGCAGGACGAGCTGTTCCACGTCATCCGGGGGCGCATGACCATGGAATTCCGGGACCGCAAAGTGGATGTTGGCCCGGGTGAAATCATCGTTGTGCCGAAAGGCGTCGAGCACCGGCCCGTCACGGAAGAAGAAGTGTGGATCCTGCTGTTCGAGCCGCAGGACACCCACCATACAGGCGGCATCTCATCCGAAAGAACCGTGGAGCGACAAGACCACATCTGAGCCCGACATGATGGACACCTTGAAAGCCTTTGGGCTCGCCGGCTTCCTCTTCTTCCTCATCAAGGGAATGGTGTGGCTCGTCCTGTTCGCCCTCGTGTCGAGGGGCGTCGTGTCCAAGGACAAAGTGGACCGGTTCAGAGACTGTTTGAAATTCCGGCGGCGCGACGACGACACCGCCGACTGAATGCGAGGTCAGTTGCGCTTGCGGCGCGGCACCACGCGAATGCTGCCCCCGTCGGGCAGCGTCATGGACGTGGCGCCACCATCGAAGTGGGACAGCACCTCTTCTCCGCTCAACGTCGGGCGCACATCCAGGATGCACTGCACATCGTCACACGTCACCTCCGGGAGCCCTTGCGCATCGAGTACGAGATAGCTCCGTCCTTCCAGGCGTTGCTTCAAACGTTGCTCGTGGGAGGTCGGTGGAGTGTAGACAGCGTCACGGGTCTGACGCAATTCGTTGAGGGAGCGGGTCTTCATGTGTGATGCGTTTGGTTCGCCCAAGATAATTCCCAATCTCCACGTTTTCAAGTAGTTACGAGTGTACAATGGACACGGTTTTGGCGCAAC
>CALBSW010000205.1 GCA_937967465.1 uncultured Flavobacteriales bacterium | reverse complement strand
CGAGATTCTGACATGTGACTGGAGTTCAGACGTGTGCTCTTCCGATCTACCGTCAAGGGACGGATCGCCCATTGGCAGGAGTTGATTCCCCGGGCCGAAATCCATCCGATCAGCGCCTTGCACGGATTCAACTTGGATCACCTTCTTCAGCGCATCGTGGCGCAACTGCCCGAGTCTCCAGCCTTCTTCCCAAAGGACGAGATGACGGACAAGCCCCTCCGCTTTTTTGTGTCGGAAATCGTGCGGGAGAAAATCCTGACGCACTGCAAACAAGAGGTCCCCTACAGCAGCGAGGTGACCGTGGAGAGCTTCAAGGAAGACAAGACCAAGGATGGACGCCCCCTGCGCCGGATCCACGCCACCATCTTGGTGGCCCGCGAATCGCAGAAGGCCATCCTCATCGGCACCGGAGGCCAGATGATCAAGCGGCTGGCCACCGACGCCCGCAAGGACCTCGAAGGCTTCCTTCGGGAGAAAGTCTTCCTGGAGCTCCGCATCAAAGTCGACAAGGATTGGCGCAACGATGAGCGCAAGCTCAAGCAATACGGATACTTCGATGGTTGATCCTGGCCGTGCGGCCCGCGTCGCCTTCCCCAACGCCAAAATCAACGTCGGCCTGCAAGTCAGGGGTCGTCGGCCGGATGGGTTCCACGCCCTCGACAGCCTGTTTGTCCCCATCCCGTGGTGCGACACCCTTGAAATCGCCACACCCGGCACCCAGGACGACGTCGCGTTGCACTTGGCTGGAAACGCCGTCGACGGTGCACCCGAAGACAACCTCATCGTCCGTGCCTACCGGCTCCTCCAAAGAGACTTCCCCCTCCCGCCTTGCGACTTCCACCTGGTCAAGGCCATTCCATCGGGAGCCGGGCTGGGCGGAGGCAGTGCCGACGGCACCGCGACGCTGACCCTGCTCAACAGCCATTTCTCGCTGGGCCTCAGCCAAGCGCGACTTGAAACTTTGGCCGGGGAGCTGGGGTCAGACTGTCCCTTCTTCGTCGGCAACACGCCCGCCCGCGTCACAGGCCGGGGGGAAGTCTTGACGCCCATCGACCTCGCCCTAGACGGCTGGCACATTGCCCTCCTCTACCCTGGCGTTCATGTGCCTACCGCTGCGGCATTCAGTTGGGTCACGGCCGACGGCGATCGTCCAGGTCTCGACCAGTGGGCCGGGAGTGGACCGGAAGACTGGAAGGGACACCTGAAAAACGACTTCACTGCCCCCGTGTGCGACCGGCACCCCGAAATCGGACAAGCCTTGTCTCTGCTTCAAGAAGCGGGCGCGACCTTCGTGGACATGAGCGGCAGCGGTTCCACCGCGTACGGCTTCTTCAAGGACGCCGTGGAATGGCCTGAAGTCCCTGCGCACTGGACGCGTTGGACCGGCCCCATGCTCGGCTGATTCGCCCCACAGGACGACCGGCACGTCACTTCGGCGCGCGGCGGTAGAGCCAGGCTCCCAGCAGACCGAAGAGCACATTGGGGGTCCAGGCCGCCACGCTGGGCGGCACCCCGGCATGGGTTGCGGAGACCGACATCAGCTTCGCGCTGAAGATGTAGATGAAGCCGATCAGGACACCGATGAGCAAATGGATGCCTGTGCCACCACGCTGCTTCCGACTGGCGACACTGACTCCGATGAGGGTCATCACATAGATGGCGAATGCGTTGGACGTGCGGGTATGGCGCTCCAATTGGAGGAAGCGCTCGGCACCGGATCCCTTGGCTTTTTCCCGTTCGATGGCGGCGCGCAACGCCCCCCGGTCCAACGTGGACATGGCCTGGTTCCGTTGGCCGAAATCCGAGATGCGCATGGCCAGAGCTGTGTCGAGCACCGCAATCTTCTCAAACTGCTCCACGCCCGCTGCATCCCAGCGCCGGCGCCGGAGGTTCGACACCCTCCAGGTCTGCTTGTCCGGCAGCCATTTGGCCTTGCTCGCCGTCCATTTCTCCACCATCCGGTCCCCCTCCCATTGCTCGAGCACAAAGCGGTAACCGACCTGGCGTCCAGCGTTGACTGAACGCAGGTAGACGATGGTCCCCGGTTGGACTTCGCGATACAGGTGTTGCTCGGCGATGTGAAATTCCTTGTGGATGTACTCCACCTCGAAGTCCATCTTCCGTTGGTTCGAATGGGGCAAGATGAAATGCGACAGCACCAGACTCCCCGCAACGAGCAGGGTCGAGGCGACGAGGTAAGGCCGCATGAGCCGCTGAAAGGAGACTCCGCCAGCCAGGACGGCAATGATCTCACTGCGTTGGGCCAGCCGGCTGGTAAACAGCAGGATGGTCAGGAAGACGATGAAGGCACTCAGCATGTTGCCCAGCGCAAGACAGAAGGACAGGTAGTATTCCCCGAAGACCTGTCCCCAGGGCGCCTCATTGTCAATCAACCGCTCCAGGTTCTCGGCCACATCGAAGACCACGGCCACCACACAGAACAAGGCGACCATCAAAAAGAAGGTCGACAGGAAGTGTCGGATGATGTACCGATCGAGGATGCGCATCAGGGAAAGGTGCTGGTCAGAGTCGTTGGGTGAGTACAGGCACCAGGGCGTCCTTCCAGGCGGTGAAGGTGCCGTCCGCGATCCGCTCCCTGGCCTCGCGCATCAAGTCGAGGTAGAACGCCAAGTTGTGGACCGAGCCGATTTGCAAGGCGAGAATCTCGTTGGCGCGGAACAAGTGACGGACATAAGCCTTGGAGTACCGCTGGTCGACATCCGCGGTGCCGTCCGGGTCAAGCGGCGAGAAGTCGTCCTGCCACTTGAGGTTGCGCATGTTCAATGTGCCCTTCCGGGTGAAGAGCATGCCATTGCGGGCATTGCGGGTGGGCATGACACAGTCGAACATGTCGACCCCGAGGGCGATGTTCTCCAACAGGTTGGCCGGCGTTCCCACCCCCATCAGGTAGCGCGGCTTGTCCTCCGGCAAAATCTCCGTGCAGAGCGACACGCTCTTGTACATCTCCTCATGGGGTTCCCCAACGGACAGTCCCCCGATGGCATTGCCCACCGCTTGGCGTTCTGCCACGGCGTGCGCGCTCGCCTTTCTGAGATCATCATAGGTGGAACCCTGCACGATGGGAAACAGCATTTGCTCGTGGCCATACAGCGGCTCCGTCTCATTCATCCGCGCGATGCAGCGGTCCAACCACCGGTGTGTGAGCTCCATGCTCTGGCGGGCATAGGCGTAGTCACAGGGATAAGGCGGACACTCGTCGAAGGCCATGATGATGTCGGCCCCGATGACGCGTTGGATGTCCACGGCCAGCTCCGGCGTTAACAGGTGCTTGCTGCTATCAATATGTCTGCGGAAGGTCACGTCTTCCTCCTTGTTATTGCGGTTCTCGGCCAAGATGTAAACCTGGTACCCCCCGGAATCGGTCAGGATGGGTCTGTCCCATCCCATGAACGGGTGCAGGCCTCCGGCTTTCTGGAGCACGTCCAATCCCGGTCGGAAGTACAGGTGGTACGTGTTGCCCAGGATGATGTCCGGATCAACCTCCTCGGCCAAGACATCCTGTGGAACCGCCTTGACACTGCCCTGCGTCCCGACTGGCATGAAAATGGGCGTGCGGATCGCACCGTGGGCCGTCTGCAGCGTGCCGGTGCGGGCTCGGGAATGGGGATCGGTGGACTCGACGACGAAGGACATGCGCAGGAGGATCTCGGCCCGGCGCGGTGTGCCGGAGTGTCAAAAGTAACTTGGGCGCATGTTGGGTACGCTCTTCAATGCCGCAACCGTCGCCGTGGGCTCCTCGGTGGGCCTCCTGCTGGGGCGTCGGGTCCCCGAGGGACTGCGCCAAGCGGTGTTTTCCGCGTTGGGGCTGTTCACCTTGTTCATCGGGGTGGACATGATGGGCGACATCACCCGGCCGATGGGCGCGTTCATGGCCCTTGTGCTGGGGGCTGTGATCGGTCACAGCATCGGGCTGGATGCCCGGGTCAAGCGGGCCACCAACCGACTCGGCGAAGGAGAAGGGGCCGCACTCGTCCAATCCACCCTCCTGTTTTGTGTGGGGGCCATGACCCTGGTCGGCTGCATGCAGGACGGCCTGCTGGGTGACCCGACTGTCCTCATGGCCAAAGGCACCATGGATTTGTTCAGCTCCCTGTTTCTCGCTGCAGCGCTGGGGCGCGGCGTCCTGTGGTCCACCGGAACCGTCCTGGTCATCCAAGCGGGCTTGACCTTGGGCTTTGCCACGTTGGGCACCGGCATTCCTGAACCCCTCGTCCAAGAGCTCTCCGGCCTCGGGGGCATCCTGCTGCTGGCCCTTGGCCTCGACTTGCTGGACATTCGAAAATTCCCCCTCTTGGACCTGACATGGTCCTTGCCGCTCCTCCCCCTCATCCTCTACCTGCTCGACCTCGTCGGATTCCCCGGCTGACCGCCCAGATTCCACCGCCATGCCCGCCAACAAATACGCCCTCCTGCGATACCGCATCATCGACCGTTGCTTGACCAACCGGATGCGGCCCTATCCCACCAAGGAGGATTTGCGGCGGGCCTGCGAAGAAGGGCTGTATGGAAGCGAGGGCGAACGCATCAGCATCTCCACCATCGAGAAGGACCTCTGGGCGATGCGCAATGAAAATGAACTCGGCTACCACGCCCCCATCGTCTACAATGCCGAACACCGCGGCTACGAATACGAGGACCCAGATTACAGCATCAGTGGATTGAATTTGCAGGAACAGGACCTTCAAGCCCTGCGCTTCGCCACCCTCACCTTGCTGCAGTTCCGGGACATGCCCGTGTTCCAGCAGTACCAGAGTGCCATCGGCCGGATTTTCGACCGCGTCCATGCCACGGCCCCTGGACAGGGCATCGACCAGCACATCCAATTCGAACAAGCGCCGCAAACGTTGGGGACGGAGCACATCGCCGCCTTGATGTCCGCCATTGGAGAGCAACGCGTGGTGCGCTTCACCTACCGCAAATTCGTGGCTGGTGGCGACCCTGAGGAATCCGACCGGTGCATCGAACCTTACCTGATGAAGGAATACCGCAACCGCTGGTATTTGATCGGGAAACCCGAAGGCGCAGACGATGTCAAAACGTTTGCCCTCGATCGGATGTCCGACGTGGCATTGGATGACGCCCGGTTTGTGCGGGATCCGAAATTCGATGCAGACCGTTACTTCAAGGACACCATCGGCATCACCTCCGGAGCCGGAGGCGTCCAAGAGTTTCGCTGGGCTGCAGCGCCCCTGTTGTCCCACTACCTCGACAGCCAACCCATCCACGCCACACAGCGCCACCTGGATGTGGCCCCACCGCACCCCGGATGGACCTGTTATGCCATCGACGTCCACCCGACTTACGAGTTGAACCAGTGGATTCTGGGGTTTGGCGCACACGTCCATCCACTCGGACCTGCATCTTGGGTGGAATCCCTCCGACAGACCCACCAAGACGCCCTCGACAGACTGGACTGAGCGCGGCTTCGCGATTTTTTTGACCCTCCGTAAATCCGTTACGGACCCACCCGGGAACGTTGTACTGTCAACGCTTCCCCATGGTACACTCTCCTTCCCTCTCCCCGCTCGGCAGCCTGCTCTCCATCGCTTACGCCGGCACCGACATGCCCATCCATGTCGTCTGCAAATCCGCCACCGGCGACCTCGTCAAATGGGCGCTGGACTACCCTGTTTTTCAGCGTCTTCTGCGTGAACGGGCGGACCGCTCCAGGGCCATTGCCCTCCTCTCAGCCTTCCGCGACTGCACCCTGACCGATCCTCATTCCGGCCTGCGACGTTGGAACCTCCTCGATGTCGTGGGCATCCTCGGCCAAGGCTTGTCTTTGGATGCCCCTGTGTCCACCGCGTCCCACCGCCTTCAAACCGCAGCATGATGACCCCAATCGCCCTGCCCCAACCCATCGCCTCCTTGCAGTCTGCCCGACTCCACGTCGCTTCGTTTCCATGTCCTGAGGGATTCAGCAGCTTTGCTTGGAAGCAACTCCAACGCACCGCATTGGCCGTCTGGCATGCGCACCTGTCCAGCTCCACTTTTCGGGGAAGCCTGAATTTCTGCCGACCGGAGTTCTATGACATGCTGTGTCAACCAGATGGCACCTCCATCGTGTCTCCGGGTCGAATTCGCCGGTACAAAGCCGCTTGAGACCGGTGTGAACCTGTGAAAAAAAGACCCCCAAGAAGGGGAAACCGGACGACCTCCTCGCGTAACTTGGCTACGCCTACAAATTTCGTCGACAAGAATATAGATTTCGTCGATTGTTTGACTAAATTAGTAGGACCAAAGCCCGAATATGTCGTTCAAAACGTCCAAAAACCTCCAAGTGCTGCAGCGGGAGCTGCGGACCGTCCTTCAAAAGGACCATGGTGGTGAGGACCAGTACGGCACCCTGCTGTCCTACATCGGCCCTGTGGACTCCTCTGGAATGGAGGGACTCCTGGACCTCGCAGAGAAAAGCGCAGCTGCCAATGGTGGCCGCACCCTGATGAAGCGCATCGGCAATGTGCTCATCGAATGTCTGCAAAACGTCATGCGCCACGGGTTGATCGAAGAGAACGGATTCACCCAGCTCTACCTCACCTTGGAAAGCACCCCCGTGGGTTTCCAGGTTCAATGCGGCAACATGGTGGACTCGGAGATGCGCAGCCACCTTTCCGACCGTCTGGCCGACATCAATGGCATGGACGAGGACACCTTGCGCAAGACCTACATCGAAACGCTCTGCAACGGCCAGCTGTCTGACAAAGGCGGGGCCGGCCTGGGTCTCCTGAGTTTGGCCAAGAAGGCCACGGGCCCCATCGATTACCGGTTTGACTCACAGGAAGATGGACGAGAGCTGTTCACGCTCATCGTCACCGTCCGATAACCCCCGGCCTTTTACGTTTTTCGCTTCTTTTCCCGCGATGCCGGGAACAGAATGTTGTTGAGGATCAACCGATATCCCGGTGAATTGGGATGCAGGTTCAAATCCGTTGGCGGGTCATTCACCAGGTGCCGGTAATCCTCCGGATCGTGACCTCCGTAATAGCTCCACTGGCCCTCCCCCAAGGTCCCGTGGAGGTACTTGACCGACCCGATGCCCCGACTCTCGCCGAGGATGGTGGCGTCCGGCCGCACGAACTCCTTGCGGAATGCCGTGGTCTGTCCCATGAATCCATGGATGACCCGCTCGTGGCTTTGGGTGAGCATCGTGGGAATCACATCCCACTTCGCAGAGAAGTCGAACAGGGTGAAGAAGTCTTTGATCTCCTTGGCCTTGCCGTGTTCTTCCGTGGCGTCGATGTCGCTGAATTCATAGACCAAGGGGTCGCGGACCAGGCGATAATTCCAGAACGCAAAGCCTTGCTCGAAATCCAGCTTCTGCTGGGCCAAAGGATCTGCAGGGTCCCCATCGAACATGGGCTCGCAGATGTCCGTTTCCTGAGCGGCCAAGGCGATGTCGAAGCTGTCTGTACCGGAACACATCGTGAAGAGGAAGCCCCCACCCAACACGAAGTTGCGCATCTCCAGGGCCACGGCCCGCTTCATCTCACTCACTTTCGCAAACCCGAGCGAGGCAGCGGACGCTTCCTGCTTGGCCTGCTCCTCCTGGTACCACGCGGCATTGCGGTAGGCCCGGTAGAACTTGCCAAACTGACCGGTGAAGTCTTCGTGGTGCAGGTGCAACCAATCGTATTCGACCAATTTGCCCTCCATCACCTCCGCATCGTAGACCACATCGTAGGGGATCTCGGCATAGGTCAACACCAACGTCACCGCATCGTCCCACGGCAACTTGCTCTTCGGGCTGTAGACCGCCACTTTGGGAGCCACCTCCAACTTGACCCGCTGTTGGTTCACTTCGGGGTCTGCAATGCCGTTGAGGATCTGCCGGGCTTGCACATCGGCCATTGGCTCGAAGTCCACACCCCGAATGGTGCACTCGCTGCTGATGGCCGGGGCGGAGGGAATCAGGAAACTCCCACCGCGGTAGTTCAGCAACCATTCCACCTCCAGGCCCTGTTCCAAGACCCAGAAGGCCACGCCGTAGGCCTTGAGGTGATTGGATTGCCCCTCATCCATGGGGATGAGCAGTCGACTGGCTTGCAAGGTCCCGGCCAGGCCCAGCATCGCCATCAACAGCACGGTACGGAAGCGGTGCATCATGTCCCGAAAGATAGCCCAGACCTCTCCCCGGCGGCGGTCAGGATGCCTGAAGGAATCAGAACGGCGCGTCCTGATCGTCCGGCCCATTCATCTTGGAACCGACGGTCATGGTCTTGGCACCGCTGTTGGCGAAGTCGGTGTTGGGCGCCATGGCCCCTCCCCCGTCGAAGGGACTTTCGGCAAACGCATTGTAGTCCGAGAACTTCGCGAGGTGCTTGGTGAAGCGCATCTTCACGGTGTCCAGCCCGCCGTTCCGGTGCTTGGCCACGATCAGCTCCCCCATGTTCTCGGTGTCCATGCCGTCCGCGTCCTCAGTGATGCCGTAGTACTCCGGACGGTAGATGAAGCACACGATGTCCGCGTCCTGCTCGATGGCACCGGACTCACGGAGGTCGGACAGGATGGGGCGCTTGTCACCACCTCGGGTCTCGACAGAACGCGACAGCTGGGACAGCGCAATGACCGGCACGTCCAATTCCTTGGCGATGCTTTTGATGGAGCGGCTGATCGTGGAGATCTCCTGCTCCCGGTTGCCCTTGCCGTTGTCATTTCCTGCCGTCATCAACTGCAGGTAGTCGATGATGACCATGCTGATGCCGTGCTTCTGCTTGAGGCGACGGCACTTGGCCCGGAGTTCGAACACACTCAATGCCGGGGTGTCGTCGATGAAGAGCTTGGCCTTGGCCAACTTCTTGATCCGGGTCTGCAGCTGCTGGTACTCGTAGTCTTCAAGGTCTCCCTTGCGGAACTTCTCCGCGCTCAGCTCGGATTCCGCTGCAACGAGACGCTGGACCAACTGGGCCGAGCTCATCTCCAAGGAGAAGATGGCCACCGGCACGTCGTGGTCGACCGCCATGTTCCGCGCCATGGACAACACGAAAGCCGTCTTGCCCATACCAGGACGCGCGGCGAGCACCACCATGTCGGAGCGCTGCCACCCCCCGGTCAGTTTGTCGAGGTCGGCAAAGCCGGTGGGCACGCCGCTGACGCCTTCCTCATTGAGGCGGGCCTGGTCGATGCCTTCGATCACCTGCCGGATGACGGCCCCCATTTCCTGGTACCCTTGGCGGATGTTGCCCTCGGCGACCTCGAACAGCTGCTGCTCGGACCGGTCCAAGAGGTCGAACACATCCGTGGTGTCCTCAAATGCGGATTCAATCGTTTCACTGCTGATGCGAATCAGCTCGCGCTGGATGAACTTCTGCGCCACAATCCGTGCGTGGGCTTCGACGTTGGCCGAACTCGCCACCCGGTCCGTCAGTCCAGCCACGTAAGCCGGCCCGCCGCAGAATCCCAAGGTGCCCTCTTTCCGCAGCTTCTCCGTCACCGTCAAGAGGTCAATCGGCTCGGCGTCACCGAAGAGGTCCTTGATCGCCTTGTAAATCTCACCGTGTGCCTCCTTGTAGAATGCCGCCGGCTCCAAAATGTCAATCACAGCGTTGACGGCAGTCTGCTCGAGCATGCACGCACCGAGCACCGCCTCTTCCAACTCCACGGCCTGGGGCGGCTTCTTTCCGATGCCGGCCATGCCCGTACTGATGGCGGGCGTCTTGCGCGATTTTTTGCGCTGGGTATTGAGGGATTTGTCGTCGGCCACGGTGATCGGGATGAAGGAGCAAATTACCACGTCATTCTCCCCCGCTTGCACGCTTCGTTTCCACGGCGCGTCCACACGGCTGTCCACATCGTAATTTGACCGCACATGCCCCTCCGATTCCGACATGTACTCATCTGGTTTCCTGTCCTTTGGGCAGCATGTGGTGTCGAAAAAGCGCCCCCCAGTGTGGGCTGGATTCAACCCTCCGGGGTGTCCAATTGGGGGATCTCGGAAGATGTCCCCTTGCGCGTGGCCATTTCTGACCCTGCGCCTTCCTCTGGAAACACGGGAGGCACCACCTGGCAGATTGACATCGGCCCGGTTTCCGGTGGAATCTGGTGGAGCACCTCGGGGAACTTGACCGCCAGCAGCGAAGGCATCCGCCGAGACACCGTGCGGACCACATGGTCCACCCCGGCCGACTTTCAAGGAACGGAAAATCCAGTGCAGCTGCGCCTGACGGCCAAGGCCACGGACGGGGAGGGACAAACCGCCGTGGATTTCGCCGAGGCGTGGCTGACCCGGACCGCACTGACGAGCGACGCACTCTGGTCGCTGGACGTCGGTCCTCCCGCCCAATGCACCGGCCTCGGCCTGCCGACACCGGGACCCTGGCCCTTGAACGGCGCGGATCTGGCGCACCTGTTGTTCCTCGATGGACAAGGGCTCCTGCTCCTGGGCGGCGAAGAACTCCAAGCAGTCCCGGTCGGCGACGGTCCACCTGCCCCGGTCCTCTGGACGCGCACCTCCCCTTCCGGACTGATCGGCGACCATGTCCGTGTCCTCCGGCGGACGGCCCCTACAGGAGGTCCTGCCCACGCCCTCGTCGGATGGGGTGACCGGGTGGAACGCCTTGGACCCGATGGCACTCCGGTGTCGACCTGGCTGCTGCAAGAAGGAGAAGTGCTGATCGATGCAGCCCGCATGGAATCTGACCTCATCGCACTGGTCCGCACAGCCCAGGGTGAATGGCGCATGGTGCGGTACAATGCGGACAGCGGCGCCCGCATCGGCGCCATCACATGGACTCCAGAAGCAGCGGGCTCCGCCGGGCCGCAGGGCATCGGCTGGCTGATGCACCTCGATGGCGCTCCGGCCGCACTGGAAACCGACGGCCGTGCCCGCCGCTGGTTCACCGAACCCGACGGCAGCACGGGATTGACCACCCTCACCCTAGAGGGCGAAGGAACTGTCTCCCAAGCCGGCCTTCTGGAAGACGGCCGCAGCTGGATCAGCCGCCAGCAATCCCGCATTTACGATGGCTCCGCGGAGGGCGACCTGTTTCATTCCGGCCAAGTCCAGGCCATGACAACCGACCGGGCCAACGGCCTCATTTGGATGCTCACGGAGGACGGTGGTGGCATGGCCTGGATTGCGGTGGACGGGCAGACACTGATGCCGCTGTCCTTGCCCACCCAAAATGTGCCCACCACCACTTTGCAAGGGTGCGTCGCGCACAATCGACCAGGCCCTCTTTGACCACTTGTGCCCCATTCTCAGCAGGCCATGACCATCCTGCGTTCCTTTGCACCATGTCGGACATGCTCAAGTTTCCCCAAGACAGCCCGGACTTCAATGTCGCCCTCAGCATGAGCCTCGTCCTCTTCGGTTTCGATGGGGACCAACTCCAATTGTTGCTGGCGCGAAGCCAACGTGACCCCTTCAAGGATGCGCTGTTCTTGCCCAGCCGTTACCTCGAGGCATCCGATGAATTGATGCTCAGTGCCCGCAGCATGTTCCACGGCCTCTTCGGTTACGACGATCCCGAAATCATCGAGCAGCTCAAAGCCTTCGGTGGCGTCTTCCGTCATCCCATGGGGCGTGTGGTCAACGTGGCCTTTTACGCCCTGGTCCGAAAGGAAGATTTTCTCGCTGAAAAGTGGGAGTCCCACAGCATGCAATGGGTACCGAGCGACCGAGTACCCGACCTCGCATTCGACCACAATGACGTGGTCACCTACGCCCGCGAACGCCTCAAGCGCCGGGTGAAGCGCCGCCCGGTGGGCTTCCACCTGTTGCCCTCAGAATTCACCCTTGGGCAGCTGCAAAGCCTCTACGAACAAGCCTTGGGCAAGACCTTCGACAAGCGGAACTTCCGCAAGAAACTGTTCAAGAGCCCCTTGCTTACCGACCTCGAGAAAAAGGCGACCGGCCGTGAAAAGGGCCAGCACAAAGGCAGCCGCCTCTACGCCTTCGACCGCGAGCGGTACCAGCGGATGAAGAGCGAGGGCTACGACTTCCTCTTCTGAGTCCCAGACTTAGATTCCGAATTCCGCCTTCAGGGCGTCCACGCAATCCAGTGCCTCCCACGGGAACAGCTTGACTTCGCGGGTCACGATTTCGCCATTGGCAGCGCGGAAGGACTTGTTGACCACCTCGCAGGGGCGGCCCATGTGACCATATGCGGCCGTCTCCGTGTAGATGGGGGAACGCAGCTCAAACCGCTGCTCAATGGCGTAGGGACGCATCGGGAAAATGGCCGCAATCCGTTCGGCAATCTCACCGTCGGACACGCCCACCTTGCCAGTACCGTAGGTATTGACATAGAGGCCAACCGGCTCCGCCACACCGATGGCGTAGGCCACCTGAACGAGGACCTCATCGCACACGCCTGCAGCCACGAGGTTCTTCGCGGCATGGCGCGTCGCGTATGCGGCGCTCCGGTCCACCTTGGATGGATCCTTGCCGCTGAAAGCGCCACCACCGTGCGCACCACGGCCACCATAGGTGTCGACAATGATCTTTCTCCCCGTCAGCCCCGTGTCACCATGGGGCCCACCGATGACAAACTTGCCGGTCGGATTGACGTGCAGTTTGTGGTCTCCTTTGAACAACGCCTTCACCCGATCCGGACAATCCGCCAGCACACGCGGAATGACGATGTTGGCCACATCCTCCTTGATGCGGGCCAGCATGGTCTGCTCGTCCTCGTGGAAGTCGTCATGTTGGGTGGACAGGACCACGGCCTCGACACGGAGGGGGGTGTGGTCGTCGGCGTACTCGATGGTGACCTGGCTCTTGCTGTCCGGGCGCAGGTAGGGCATCTGGTCCCCTTCGCGACGCAACTCCGCGAGCACCCGCAACATGCGGTGGCTCAGATCGAGCGGAAGCGGCATGTAATCGTCGGTTTCCCGGCAGGCATAACCGAACATCATGCCCTGGTCTCCTGCCCCCTGCTCCTCTGGAGCGGCGCGTTCCACGCCTTGATTGATGTCCGGGCTCTGCTCGTGAATCGCACTGAGCACGCCACAGCTGGCGGCGTCAAACATGTACTCGCTCTTCGTGTATCCAATCCGCTCAATGGTGTCGCGGGCGATCTTCTGGAGATCGAGGTACGCTTCACTTTTGACCTCACCTGCCAGCACCACTTGTCCGGTGGTGACGAGGGTCTCACACGCCACTTTGGATTGAGGGTCAAAGGCAAGGAAGTGGTCGATCAGGGAATCGGAAATCTGATCCGCAACCTTGTCAGGGTGTCCTTCGCTGACGGACTCGGAAGTGAAGAAATAAGGCATGTTGGCGTTCTGAGGGCATCCATGGATGAATGCCGCGGCGCGAATATGCTAACTTTGCCTCGCTTATCGCGAAAGACGGAGGGATCGGCCCGATGATGTCTTGGCAACCCGTGAAATGAGGGCGGGTGCCAAATCCGACCTTGGCTTCGGCCTTGGAAAGATGAGCCAGTGGACCAGCCTTCGGGCTGCCACCCGCTTTCGCGCATGGCACACCATCGACATGCGCACGTCCATCACCACCGCCGCAGCTGACCGCATCCTCGTCCTCGACGGGGCCATGGGCAGCTTGATTCAAGGCTACAAGCTCGGGGAGGCCGACTTCCGAGGCGACCGATTCGCCGATCACCCTTCCCCATTGAAGGGCAACAACGACCTCCTCGCCCTCACGCGGCCTGACGTTCTCCGCGACATCCACAACGCCTATTTCGAGGCCGGTGCGGACATCGCCGAGACCAACACCTTCAGCTCCACCTCCATTGCCCAAGCGGATTATGGATTGGAAGCTGCGGTCCATGACCTCAATGTCGCTTCGGCCCGCATCGCCCGTGAAGCTGCCGATGCCTGGACCGCAAAGAACCCCAGCCAGCCCCGTTTTGTGGCCGGCTCCGTGGGGCCGACCAACCGCACGGCGAGCATCAGCCCGGACGTCAATGACCCCGGATACCGCGCCGTGACCTTCGAGGACCTCGTGACCGCCTATTCCGAACAAATGGTGGCCCTCATCGACGGCGGCGTGGATGCCCTGCTCATCGAGACGGTGTTTGACACCCTCAACGCCAAGGCGGCTTTGTTTGCTGCCGAAGAAGCCTTCGACCGCACCGGACAACGGCTTCCCATCATGGTCAGCGGCACCATCACGGATGCCTCAGGCCGGACGCTGAGCGGACAGACGGCAGAAGCCTTCTGGGTGTCGATGAGCCATGCCCCACTCTTCTCCATCGGCCTGAATTGCGCCCTCGGCGCGACCCAGCTCATCCCCCACCTCGAGGCCCTCTC
This sequence comes from uncultured Flavobacteriales bacterium, assembly GCA_937967465.1. GTDB lineage: Bacteria > Bacteroidota > Bacteroidia > Flavobacteriales_D > Sanyastnellaceae > UBA8752. Next base: position 7,990 of record CALBSW010000205.1, on the reverse strand, counting down.
CAACGTCGCCACCTGCGGCATTTCGGCCCATCCCAACGCCGGCCTGCCCAATGAAATGGGCGAGTACGACCAAGGACCGAAGGACATGGCCGAGGCCTTGGTTCCGTTTGTCGAAAAAGGACTGGTCAACGTGCTGGGTGGGTGCTGCGGCACCACACCCGATCACATCCGTGCCATCGCCGACCTCGTACGAGACCGCGCTCCCCGCCGCGTTCACGCCAACAATCCCACCACTGCATGACCACCCGTCCCCTCCTTTCACTGAGCGGACTCGAGCCGCTGTGGGTGACCCCCGAAACCAACTTCGTCAACGTCGGCGAGCGCACCAATGTGACCGGCAGCCGGAAATTCCTGCGCCTCATCAAGGAGGACCGCTTCGAAGAAGCCGTCGAGGTCGCCAGGGAGCAAGTGGAGGGCGGCGCCCAGATTCTGGACGTCAACATGGACGAGGGGCTGCTCGATGCCGCCGCCTGCATGCGCCGGTTCCTCAACCTCATTGCTGCAGAACCCGACATCGCCCGGATTCCCATCATGATCGACAGCTCCAAATGGGAGGTCATCGAGGCGGGACTGCAATGCATTCAAGGCAAGGGGGTGGTGAATTCCATCAGCCTGAAAGGCGGTGAAACGGAATTCCTGCAACAAGCCCGCACCATCCGGCGCTACGGTGCAGCCGTGGTGGTCATGGCGTTCGACGAACAGGGCCAAGCCGACAACTACGAGCGCCGCATTGAAATCTGCGAACGCGCCTACCGTTTGCTGGTGGACGAGGCGGGATACGATCCGCGCGACATCATCTTCGACCCCAACATCTTTCCGGTGGCCACGGGCATGGACGAGCACCGCCTCAATGCGCTCGACTTCTTCCAAGCCACAAAGTGGATTCGGACCCACCTGCCTGGCGCCCACGTCAGTGGCGGCGTGTCCAATGTCAGCTTCAGTTTCCGGGGCAACCCTGTGGTCCGCGAAGCGATGCACAGCGCCTTCCTCTACCACGGCATTCGGGCCGGCATGGACCTCGGCATCGTCAACCCGACCATGCTCACCGTCTACGACGACATTCCCGCCGACCTGCTGGAACGCGTGGAAGACGTGCTGCTCGATCGCCGCGAGGACGCCACCGAACGGCTGATCGACTTTGCAGAAGGCCTCAAGGGCCAAGCCGGCACGCAAGTCAAGAAAGACGATGCTTGGCGCGCCCTCCCCGTGCGGGAACGCATCGAGCACGCCCTCGTCAAAGGCAACGCCGAATTCATCGTCGAAGACGTGGCGGAGATTTTCGAGGACATCGGCTCTCCCCTCCAGGTCATTGAAGGCCCCTTGATGGACGGCATGAACGTGGTCGGTGATCTGTTCGGGGCCGGCAAAATGTTCCTCCCCCAAGTCGTCAAGAGCGCCCGGGTCATGAAGAAGGCCGTGGGTTGGCTCACCCCCTACCTCGAAGCCGCCGCCGAAGGCCAACGCGAGAAAGCCGGAAAGGTGCTGCTCGCCACCGTCAAAGGCGATGTGCACGACATCGGCAAGAACATCGTCGGCGTGGTGCTCGGCTGCAACGACTATGACGTCATCGACCTGGGCGTCATGATTCCCAAGGAACAGATCCTCGATGCGGCGGTGGAACACGGCGTGGATGTGGTGGGCCTGAGCGGGCTCATCACGCCGTCGCTCGACGAGATGGTCGACGTGGCGCGGGAAATGGAAGCGCGTGGGTTGGACCTCCCCCTGCTCATCGGAGGCGCCACCACCTCCAAGGTGCACACGGCCGTCAAGATTGCCCCGGAACGACAGGGCGCCGTGGTTCATGTCAACGATGCCTCCCGTGCAGTTCCGGTGGTCGGTCAACTCCTCGGTACAGACAGCCGGACGCCCTTTGTGGAGAAGACCATGGCAGACCAGTCGCGGGTGCGGGAGAATTATGCCCGCGACCGCCAACGCAAGTCCCTCATTCCGCTGGAAGAATCCCGAAGAAAAGCGGCGTTGGCCCAAGCCGAACGGGTCTTCGACGCCGCCCACTGCCCCACGCCCAACCAACCGGGCGTTCACGTCCTGCACGACATCGCCATCGGCGATCTGCGACCGGTCATCGATTGGGGTCCTTTCTTCCGAAGCTGGGGCCTGCACGGTCGCTATCCCGACCTGCTGGACGACCATGTCATCGGCGAAGAAGCCCGCAAACTGAAAGCCGATGCGGAAGCCATGCTGGACCGGATGGCCGCAGACAACGCGGTTCGATGCCAAGCCGTGTTCGGCTTGTTCCCGGCTTCCCGGATCGGGGACGATGTCCGGGTGCACGGCACCCAAAACGACGAAACGCTGCACTTCCTACGGCAGCAAAGCCCGCAAGGCCAGGCTTGTCTCGCGGACTTCATTGCGCCCGAAGGCCACAGCGGTCTGGACACCGATCACATCGGCGCGTTTTGCGTGACGGCAGGCCATGGCCTCGAAGAATGGTGCGCCCCGTTCCGCGCGGACGACGACGACTATTCAGAAATCCTCGCCAAAGCCTTGGCCGATCGCCTCGCCGAAGCCGCCGCCGAATGGCTCCACCGCGAAGTCCGCACCCAGCACTGGGGCTATGCGCCCACGGAAGCCCTCGACAACAACGCCCTCATTGCCGAACAATACCGGGGCATCCGACCGGCCCCAGGCTATCCAGCCTGTCCCGACCACCAGGACAAGACCACGCTCTGGCGCTTGCTGGACGTGGAAAACCACATCGGGGTGACCCTCACCGAAAGCCTTGCCATGTGGCCCGCAGCCAGCGTATCCGGGATGTATTTCGCCCACCCCGACGCCCGCTATTTCGGACTCGGCAAAATCCTGCCAGACCAATTGGCAGACTATGCGGCCCGCCGCAACCAACCCCAGGACGAGGCTGCCCGTTGGCTGTCTCCCGTTCTGCTGGACCAACTTGAATCCATTGCCCCATGACCATCACCGAGATCCTCCAACAACCGGAGCAAAGCCGGTTCAGCATCGAGCTCCTTCCGCCACTCAAGGGGCAGCACATCGATTCCATCTACGAGGCCATGGACGCCTTGATGCCGTTCAATCCGGCCTTCGTCGATGTGACCTATCACCGGGAGGAATACGTCTATCGGGAAGTCGGTCCCGGACTGCTCCAGAAGCGCACTGTACGCAAACGCCCTGGTACCGTCGGCATTTGCGCCGCCTTGATGAACCGCTACCACGTCGAAACCGTGCCGCACATCATCTGCGGTGGCTTTTCGGTGGAAGAGACCGAAAATGCGCTCATCGACCTCGATTTCGTGGGGGTACGCAACGTGTTGGCGTTGCGGGGGGATGCCATCCGAAGCGAAGGGCGCTTTCAGCCGGAAGCCGATGGCCATGCCTACGCCATTGACTTGGTCGATCAGATCGTGGCCCTCAACAAGGGCGTGTACCTCGACCCGGACATCAAAAACACCACGGCCACGGATTTCTGCATCGGCGTGGCAGGATACCCGGAAAAGCACTTTGAAGCGCCCAACCCCGAGAGCGACTTGCGCTGGCTCAAGCAAAAAGTGGAGCACGGTGCCGAATACATCATCACCCAGATGTTCTTCGACAACCAGAAGTACTTCCAGTTCGTCGACCGTTGCCGTGCCGCTGGAATTGAAGTGCCCATCATCCCCGGACTCAAGCCGCTGACCACGGCCAAGCAACTGTCCATTCTGCCCCAGATTTTCCATGTGGACCTGCCCGACGCGCTCGTCTCTGCCGTGGACAATGCCAAGACACGCGATCAAGTCCGGAAAGTGGGCATGGACTGGTGCACCGCCCAATCCGAAGAGCTCCTCGAAGCCGGTGTGCCCACCCTGCACTTCTACACCATGGGCAAGGCCCACCCCACCGCGGAAATCGCCCGCCGCGTGTTTGGAACCGTAACGGCCTGAACCACCTCGCGGTGGTGTCAGACCCTTCCGACGGGGGAATGCGAATGGGACATGCGTTGAAATCGCCCCTTTGTCGCGATCTTATGGGGGCCCAACCCCGAGACCGTTGGCAAATCAAACACCACCCAAACCCACCGGCCAAAGCCGGGAAGCGTTTCGCCTCAACGCGTTGCGCATCCTCAAGGACTTTGCCGCCGATCTCGTCGACATCGACGACCCCGACGCCCTCCTCTGGGCTGTGGCGGAGCGGACCATCAGCCAATTGGGCTGGGTGGATTGTGTGATTTACTTGAAAGACCCACAGCGGGATGTGCTGATTCAAAAGGCTGCCTTTGGCCCCAAAAGCGTGGACTACAAGTCCATTTTCAAGCCCATCGAAATTCCGCTCGGACGTGGCGTGGTGGGCCGAGTGGCCCGGTCCGGCAACGCGATGCGCATCGCGGACACGTCCGCTTTTCCAGATTACATCCCGGACGACGCGGTCCGGTTGTCGGAAATGGCCGTCCCCATCCGCTGGGGAAACGATGTACTGGGGGTCATTGACAGCGAGCACCCGGATGCCGATTTCTTCCAGGCTGAAGACGAGCTCATCCTCCAAACCATTGCAGGCATCGCGGCCACCAAAATCCAAAGCGCCAGGAGCGCCAAGGCCAACGCCGACCTGGCCTTCTTTTACAAGGAGAACCCCAACCCCGTTCTGCGGCTTTCCAAAGCGCAGAAGGTCACGTTCATCAACGAAGCAGCCCTTCGCTGCTTCCCGGAGCAGGAGCGCAGTCTGCTCGCCTTGCCGGGATTGTCAGAGGCATTGGCAGAATCCCAGGCGAACAAGGTCAGCCTCTGGACCTGCTCCCTCGAGGATTCCGCTGCCAAAATCCAGAAGGCTACTCCTTCCACGCCACCTCCCGACCACATCGGCACCCGGCACTTTGAGTTTCAAGTGGTGGCCCTGAAGAATGGGGCATTCAACCTGTATGGCAAAGACGTCACCCACATCCGGAACCTCCAGCAACAGGCGGAGGTCGCTCATGACGCCAAGTCGCGGTTCCTCTCGGTGATGAGTCACGAAATCCGAACACCGTTGAATGCCATTCTCGGGCTCACCGACCTGATGCAGCATGAGGAGATCAACCGCAAAGACCAGCTGCAGCACCTGGCCTACATGGAGTTCTCCGGCCGACACCTTTTGAGCTTGGTCAATGATGTGCTCGACCTCGAAAAACTCGCGAGCGGCAAGGCCCAAAGTGTCCAGAGTGTCTTCGCCTTGCGCGAGCTGATCCACCACATCGCCGATGGGTTCCACAACCGGGCCCAAAAAGTGAAGCTGGACTTCCATGTGGACATCGAAGCCGATCTGCCGGAACGCGTCCAAAGCGACGTGAAGTGGACGACGCAGATCCTCAACAATTTGATCAGCAACGCCATCAAGTACACCGAACAGGGACATGTTCGGTTGCGCGTTTTCTGCGGCCCACTGGTTCACGGACACCACGACGTGCGGCACATCGTGTTCGAGGTCTCGGACACGGGAAGGGGCATTCCGAAGAACGCCATGGAGCGCATCCTCCAGCCCTTCGAGCAAATCCACGAGGCCACCAACATCGAGGGAACCGGCCTGGGCCTGTCCATCGTGCACAGCCTCGTCCAACAGCTCGATGGCACCCTGTCCATTGAAAGCGAGCCCGCCGTGGGCAGCACCTTCACCGTCTCGCTTCCCATGACCCTCCTCGGCGAAGACGTGGGCGATCCCCGCAAAAAAACCGAGGACACCTCGGACCACCAGAACGCGGCGTCAGCCCCCCACCCCGTCCTTCTCGCAGACGACAATGAGCTCAACCGGTTCGTGGCCTCCAAGCTGCTTGCCCGGTGGGGTTATGATGTCATCGAAGCGGTGGATGGCGAGGAAGCCATTGACCGTTGGAAAGAAGTCGGTCCGTGCATCATCCTCATGGACGTTCAAATGCCGGAAATGGATGGCATCGAAGCCACCGAGCTCATCCGTCAGATGGAATCCGAGGGCCCGATGGAGCGGTCCCCCATCATCGCGTTGACGGCCGATGCGGAGGAGGAGACGTTCAAAAAAATCCTGGCGGCCGGCATGGATGACCGCGTCGTCAAGCCGTTCGATACAGCTGCACTGCGCTCCATTCTGAAGCGCGCCAAGGTCGGGGAGCCCCTTTCCTGACGCCGTCGGTCACGGCTGCCTGCCTCGGCACCGTCACGCCCTGCGCACTTACTTCTTGCGGAAGAACAAACGGATGGGCACGCCGCTGAAGTCGTAGCGCTCGCGGAATCGGTTTTCCAAAAAGCGCTTGTACGGGTCTTTGATGTACTGCGGCAGATTGCAGTAGAACACAAACGTCGGCACCTGAGACGGCAGCTGCGTGATGTACTTGATGCTCACGCTTTTGCCCTTGTAAATGGGGGGCGGCTGATCCCGACAAATGGGCAGGAATTCATCGTTGAGCTCCGACGTGGAGATCTTCAATTTCCGCTGATGATACACGTGCAGCGCCGCCTCCAGCGCTTTGAAGACACGCTGCTTGGTGATGTTGCTGGTGAAAATGACCGGCACGTCCGAGAACGGCGCCATCTTCTCTTCCAGCTTCGCACGGTAGGCATTCATGGTGTGTTCGTCCTTTTCGACGAGGTCCCACTTGTTGACCACGACCACCACGCCCCGGTAGCTGTCCAACACATGCCAGAAGATGTGTTGGTCCTGCTTTTCGAATCCCTGCGTCGCATCCACCAAAAGCAGGCAGACGTCACTTTGGTCAATGGCCTTGACCGTGCGCACCGCACTGTAGAATTCAAGGTTGTCATCCACCTTCTTGCGCTTCCGCAATCCGGCCGTATCCACGATTTCGAAATCAAACCCAAACGCATTGAATCGGGTGTGCACGCTGTCTCTCGTCGTCCCAGCGATGTCCGTGACGATGTTGCGCTCCTCGCCCAGCAACGTGTTGATCAACGTGCTTTTGCCCACATTGGGTCGGCCCACCACCGCGAGTTTGGGCAAGCCCAATTCCTCTCCCTCTTCCTGGGTCGGCATCAATTGAACCAACGCGTCCAGAAGGTCTCCCGTGCCATATCCATTGTTGGCGCTGATGCCATACAATTCATCTCCAATCCCCAAGGCATAGAATTCCGCGGTGGCATACTCTTGGGCTCCGGTATCCACCTTGTTGACCACCAACATCACCGGCTTACCACTCCTGCGCACAAGCTGCGCGATGTCCTGGTCCAAATCCGTGATTCCAGTCTGCGCATCCACCATGAACACGATCAACGCGGCCTCTTCCATGCTGGTTTGCACCTGCTCCCGAATCACGCCTTCAAAGACATCATCCGTGCCGGTTGCGTATCCACCGGTATCGATGACAGTAAACACCCGTCCTCCCCAGAGCGCCTTGCCATACTTGCGATCGCGCGTGGTTCCAGCGGTGGGGTCCGTGATGGCATCCCGCGTCTCCGTCAACCTGTTGAACAAGGTGGACTTCCCCACGTTGGGCCTTCCAATAATGGTAACGAGATCGTTCATGGTGAATCGGCTTCAATCGCCGTCAAATTTCGGGCAAAAAAAAGGGGCCCCCGAAGGGGCCCCAAGGTGGCGTCGACATACTCTCCCGCAGTAGCAGTACCATCTGCGCTGGTAGGCTTAACTTCTCTGTTCGGAATGGGAAGAGGTGGACCTTACCGCAATAGACACCTATCGTTCTTGTTGAATGCATTGGGCCGTTGCCTTGCAATCAACGAATGTGTTGACATATTGGTAGAGTAATCAGCTTCATAAGCTTTTGAGCAATTAGTAGCGCTCGGCTTTGATGTCACCATCTTTACACCTGCGCCCTATCAACGTGGTCGTCTTCCACGGCTCTCAACGAGATCTCATCTCGCGGCGAGTTTCGCACTTAGATGCTTTCAGTGCTTATCTCATCCATACATAGCTACTCTGCGATGCAGCTGGCGCCACAACAGATACACCAGAGGTATGTCCATCCCGGTCCTCTCGTACTAGGGACGGGTCCGCTCAAATCTCGAGCGCCCACAACAGATAGAGACCGAACTGTCTCACGACGTTCTGAACCCAGCTCGCG
>CALBSW010000204.1 GCA_937967465.1 uncultured Flavobacteriales bacterium | reverse complement strand
GCGTCAGGACGACTACTCCGACGCCTTCGGGAAACCGGAAAACTGCGGCAATGAGGTCGGTGGCGACATCCTCGCCGACCAGAAGACGTTCTTGTTGATCCGCGCTCTGGAGAAGGCCCAGGGCGCCGACCGCGAGGCACTCCAGTCCGAGCTCGGCCAGAAACGTGAGGGCAAGGTGGATCGGGTCCTGGACCTCTACCGTCGCCTCGGGGTCGACGTGGAACTGCGCGATGCCATGGACGGCCAGGTGGCCCTCGCTGAAGGAGCGCTCGCCCGAATGAAGGCAGCCCGCCCCGAATCCCTGGCCGGCTCAGACGCCGCCATTGCCCTGCTTCACGGGGTGGCCGAAATGGTCACTGCGCGCCTCAGTTGAAAGACCGGCTCCAATGGTGGGCAACCTGAGGCCCAACCGGGTGTTCCGCCCGGATGCCCGGTGTACCTTTGTAGGTCGCACAGCGAATCAATGGACCTCCATTCACACCTGAGCAACGCCGAGCCGGCCGCCATCGAGGCCCTGTATCGGAAGTTTCTCGCCGACCCGAACTCGGTAGACCCGACGTGGCGGCACTTTTTCCTCGGTTTCGACTTTGCCCAGCGCGTCTATGGCGAGGACGCCCTTGAGGGTGGTTCCACCGGGTCGTCCGGGGCCACAATGGGCCCCAAGGAATTCCGGGTGATCAACCTGATTCATGCCTATCGCACCCGCGGTCACCTCTTCACCAAGACCAATCCGGTCCGGGCGCGCCGCGATTATCGCCCTGACCTGAGCATCGCCCACTTCGGGCTGGAGGAATCGGACCTCGACACCGTGTTTGAAGCGGGCAGTGAGGTCGGCATCGGCCCGGCGTCCCTGCGCGACATCATCGCCCACCTGGAGGAGACCTACTGCCACAGCATTGGCATCGAGTACATGTACATCCGCGAGCCGGAGCGTTGGACCTGGTTCAAGGAGCACATCGAGCTCGCCAACCGTCCCGTGCTGAGCGCGGCGGAGAAGAAGCAGATCTTCAAGAAGCTCAACCAAGCCACGGTGTTCGAGGAGTTTCTCCAGAAGAAATTCGTGGGCCAGAAGCGCTTCAGCGTGGAGGGGGGAGAAAGCATGCTCCCGGCGCTGGATGCCATTGTGGAGCGCGGCACCGAGTTGGGCGCCAAGGAATTCATCATCGGCATGGCCCACCGCGGTCGCCTCAACACCTTGGCCCACATCCTCAACAAGCCGTACACCGACATTTTCGAGGAGTTCGCCGGCAAGGCCTATGATCATGGGGAAGACTTTGACGGCGACGTGAAGTACCACATGGGCTACAGCACGGACCTCATGGCCGACACCGGCAAGCCGGTCCACATCACGCTGGCGCCCAACCCCTCCCACTTGGAGGCGGTGGATCCGGTGGTGGAGGGCATCGCCCGCGCCCGGATTGACCGGGAGCACCACACCGAGGATGCGGTGGTGCCCATCCTTGTGCACGGCGACGCGGCCGTGGCGGGACAGGGCGTGGTGTACGAGGTGGTCCAGATGGCCCAGCTCGATGGCTACCGTACGGGGGGCACGATTCACCTCGTGGTCAACAACCAGGTCGGCTTCACCACGAACTACCTCGACGCGCGATCGAGCACCTATTGTACGGACGTGGCCAAGGCCACGCACTGCCCGGTGTTCCACGTCAATGCGGACGATGCCGAAGCGGTGGTGACCGCGGTGCGCATCGCCTTGGAATACCGCCAGCGCTGGCACCGGGACGTCTTCATCGACCTGCTCGGCTACCGGAAATACGGACACAACGAGGGCGATGAGCCCAAGTTCACCCAGCCCAAGCTGTACAAGGCGATCCAGCAGCACCACAACGCCCGCGAGATTTACCTGCAGCAGTTGGAGTCGGAGGGCCTCATGGACCGCACCGCTGCGGACGCCATGCGCGCTGAAGTCGAAGACAAGCTGGACGCCGCCATGGAAAAGGCGAAGTCCACCGAGAAGATCCACGTGACCAATTTCCTCGACGGCCTGTGGCAGGACTACCGGATGAAGCAGCCCGGTGACGACGCCATGGAGGTGTGGACCGGATTCGACCGGGAGCGGCTGGGCCGCCTCGCAGACGCCCTGTGCAGCCTGCCTGAGGACAAGAAGTACTTCCGGAAGGTCATGAAGCTCTTCAAGGACCGCCGGGCCATGATCGAAGGGGACCGCCTGGACTGGGGCCTCGGCGAATTGCTCGCCTACGGCACACTGCTCGTGGAGGGACATCCCGTCCGGGTCAGCGGCCAGGACGTGGAGCGCGGCACCTTCAGCCACCGCCATGCCGTGGTCAAGACCGAGGACACCGAGGAAGAGCGGATTCCATTGAACCACCTCGAAGAGGGCCAGGAGACGCTCTCCATCTACAACTCCAACCTCAGTGAATACGGGGTGATGGGCTTCGATTTCGGCTATGCCTACGGCACCCCCGAAGGCCTGACCATCTGGGAGGCGCAGTTCGGCGACTTCAACAATGGGGCGCAGATCATCATCGACCAGTTCCTTTCGGCTGGAGAGGACAAGTGGAACGCCCCCAATGGCCTGACCCTCTTCCTGCCGCACGGCTACGAAGGCATGGGCAGCGAGCACTCCAGCGGCCGCATGGAGCGCTACCTGCAGCTCTGTGCGCAGGACAACATGCAGGTGGCCAATCCCACTACGCCGGCCAACCATTTCCATTTGCTGCGCCGTCAAGTGTTGCGCCCCTTCCGGAAGCCGTTGGTGGTGTTCACCCCGAAGAAACTGCTCCGTTACCCGGATGCCGTGAGCACCATGGCCGACCTCGCCGAAGGCAAGTTCCAGGCGGTGATCGACGATCCACAGCGCGCCGGAAGCTCCGCGGACAGCGTGAAGCACGTGGTGCTCTGCTCGGGCAAATTCTACTACGACCTGCTCGAGGAGCGGAAGAAGCGGGTGCAAGCCGGCGAGATGGACCACATCGCGTTGGTCCGACTCGAGCAGCTGTACCCGTTCCCCACCGCCGAGCTCGGCGCCGTCCTCGATCGCTACGATGGCGCCACCCTGTGCTGGGCGCAGGAAGAGCCGTCCAACATGGGCGCCTTCGCACACCTGCACCGCTTCGGACCGGGCGTGACCCGCTTTTTCGCCCGCCCTGAATCTGCCAGCCCGGCGGCTGGCAGCCCGGTGGTGCACGCCGAGCGCCATCAGGCCGTCATTGATTCCGTTTTCCAGCTTGGTTGACGACCTTCCCCTTCGATTCACCCCACTGACCCACACCCCATGCCCATCCTCGAAATGAAGGTCCCCAGTCCCGGGGAGTCCATCTCGGAAGTGGAAATCGCCGCTTGGCTCGTCGCCGACGGTGACTATGTCTTCAAGGACCAGGCCATCGCCGAGGTCGACAGCGACAAGGCCACCCTGGAACTGCCGGCTGAAATGTCCGGCACCATTACCCTGAAGGCCGAAGAAGGCGACGCCGTTGCCGTGGGCGCTGTGGTGTGCCTCATCGACACGGACGCCGAGGCCCCCGCTGATGCGGCTCCGGCCCCCGCTGCTGCGCCAGCTCCTGCTGCTGCCCCGGCGCCAGCCCCCGCCCCCGCTCCGGCCCCAGCAGCGGCTCCAGCTCCGGAAGGCCATGCCGCCGGCCACCCCTCTCCAGCCGCCCGAAAGCTGATGGACGAGAATGGACTGCAGGCAGGTCAAGTGGCGGGAACGGGCCCCGGAGGCCGCATCCTGAAGCAGGACGTCCTGGCAGCCATGGCCAAGGGCATTCCGCAGCCTGAGCTGCCGGGTGCAGGCTGGTCCGGCAGCCGCGAACAGCGCCGCGAAAAGATGAGCATGCTGCGCCGCAAGGTGGCGGAGCGTCTGGTCGGCGTCAAAAACGAGACGGCCATGTTGACCACCTTCAACGAGGTGGACATGAAGCCCATCATGGACCTCCGCAAGAAGTACAAGCAGGCCTTCAAGGAGCAGCACGGTGTGGGCCTTGGTTTCATGGGCTTCTTCACCAAGGCGGTGACGGCGGCCCTCGAGCTCTACCCGGCGGTCAACGCGATGATCGACGGCAAGGAAATGGTCCTGCACGATTACGCAGACATCGGCATCGCTGTGAGCTCCCCCAAGGGCCTCATGGTGCCCGTCGTGCGGAACGCCGAGTCCATGAGCCTCGACCAGATTGAGGCCGAGATCAAGCGGCTTGCCATCCGCGCCCGCGATGGAGAAATCACGGTGGATGAGATGACCGGTGGTACGTTCACCATCACCAACGGCGGCGTCTTCGGCTCCATGCTGTCGACCCCCATCATCAATCCGCCGCAGAGCGCCATCCTCGGCATGCACAACATCGTGGAGCGTCCGGTGGCCATCAACGGCCAGGTGGAGATTCGCCCCATCATGTACGTGGCGTTGAGCTACGACCACCGCATCATCGACGGCAAGGAGAGCGTGAGCTTCCTCGTCGCGGTGAAAGAGATGCTCGAGAATCCCGAGCGGATGCTGTTTGGCTCCAAGGACCCGATGGAAGTCCTCTTGGGGCTCTGATCCGTGCCGGCGAGGACCCAACGCATCGCCTCCAATCTGGACGGCCTGACGGTCGTCCTGTTTCTTCTGCTCGCCGGGCTTGGCTGGTGGAACCTCGTGTCCGCGTCCACAGGCCTGGAGGGCGCGGTGGACTGGTCGCTGGACACCTTGCACGGAAAACAGGCCCTGTGGCTCGTCGTGAGTTTGCTTTTGGGCGCCTTGATTTTGCAGGTGGAGGGCGAATTCTTCATCCGCACGGCGTGGTTGAATTACGCCATTCAGCTGGGCCTCTGCGCAGCTGTCCTCGTCATCGGAAAGAAAGTGGGTGGCGCGCGCTCGTGGTTTGGTGTGGGCGGCTTCGGCATACAGCCCTCCGAGTTCGCCAAGCTCGGAACCGCCATGGCATTGGCGTGGTTTCTCGGGACGCGGGATGGATGGAAAGGGTGGCCGAACCGACTTCGGTCGTTGGCCATCATCGGGGTTCCAGCCGGTTTGATTTTGTTGCAACCGGATGCGGGCACGGTCTTGGTCTTCGTCGGCTTCGTGTTCGCCTTGTACCGGGAGGGCATGACGGGTGCGGTTTTGATTGCTGGGTTTGCGGCCATCGTCATGGCGGTACTGACCATTTTGACCGGGGCGTCGGAGATCGACATCCCTGGGTTGGGCGTGCGTTCGGGATACGGGGCGTTCGCCGTCGTTTTTGTCTTGGTGTGCGCTGCGGTGACCGCCATGGTGCGGAGTGCCACTTTGCCGCGGTACCGGACCCGCACAGTCCGCACGGCGAGCGTGATTGGACTGGCTGCCTTGATGTATTCGTTTGCGCTGCACGTTGCCCTGGAAGACGTGCTGAAGCCCCACCAGAAAGAGCGCATCCACGTGTTGTTCGGATTGGACGTGAGCAATCCCGATGCCGATTACAACATCCGGCACGCCAAGACGGCCATTGGATCTGGCGGACTGACAGGCAAGGGGTGGCGTGAAGGGCCCATGACGGGCTATGGGTTCGTTCCAGAGCAGGAGACCGACTTCATCTTCTGCAAGTGGTCTGAGGAGCGGGGCTTCGTGGGCGCCATCCTGTTCCTTCTGCTCTATGCGGCTTTCTTGATGCGCATTTTCTTCCTTGGAGAACGGCAACGAAGTCGGTTCACCAGGGTGTATGCGTACGCGTTGGGGGGCATCCTTTTCATGCACCTCCTCATCAATGTCGGCATGGTGCTGGGGCTGGTTCCCGTCATCGGCATCCCGCTGCCGTTCATGAGCTATGGCGGGTCCAGCTTCATGGCCTTCTCCATCATGGTGGCGGTCCTGCTCCGGCTCGACGCCGAGCGGTTCACCGTGCTCCGTTGAGCGGGATCACTCCACCGGGTCGTCCGGCTCCGGCTCAGGGTAAGGGTCGCTGAGGTCTGCCTCCAGGATGCGGGCAAGGCGGGTGCTGTCCTGCACCCCTCCGAGGACGTATTGCTCGATGAGGATCGCGGAGATGGGTGCGGCCCACTCCCCACCGAATCCGCTGTTCTCGACGTAGACACTCAAGGCAATCTGGGGGTCCTCCATGGGGGCGAACGCCATGAAGACCGAGTGGTCCTTGCGGGGTTCGTCCTGTACGGTTCCGGTTTTGCCGCAGACGCTCACCCCATCGATGCGGGCCCGGCGTCCGGTCCCGGTCGGTTCTTCCACCACGTTGCGCATGGCCTGTACGATGGGGGTGAAGTGGCGCGCCTCCACGCCGGTTTCCATGCGGACGCCCAGTCCCGAAGGCTTGCCCTGCCCGCCCATGTCGCGGACGTAGTGGGGTTGATGGTACCAGCCACGGTTGGCGAGGATGGCGGCCAGGTTGGCCATTTGCAATGGGGTGCTGAGCAATTCACCCTCCCCGATGGCAATGGAATAGATGGTGCCAAAGTCCCACCTGCGGTGGCCGTAGATGCCGTCGTAATAGGCGCTGCCCGGGACGTTGCCCTTCGAGGTTCCGGGCAACCTCGCGCCGAGGTTGGTGCCGAAACCGAAGGCGGTGACGCGCTCGCGCCAATGGTCCAGCCCGTTGGCGGCCCGCTCGAAGCGTCCTGCACCTTGGCCTGCGGTGACGACGCGTTGCATGGTGCGGTAGAAGTAGGGGTTGCAGCTGTGGACCACGGCATCGCTGAGGTTGTCAAACGTGTGCGGACCATGGCATCCGATCAGGTTCCGGTCACAGTCGAAGCGGGTGGAAGGGCGGATGCGGCCTTCGTCCAAGGCAATCAATCCCTGCACCATTTTCCAGATGGAGCCGGGCCGGTACGTGGCTTTGATCGCGCGGTTGAAGAGGGGCTTGTCGGCATCGTTGAGCAGTTCACGGTAGTACCGCCCGCGCTCCGCTCCGACCAATCGGCTGGGCTCGAAGTTCGGAGCCGACACCAAGGCGAGGACTTCACCGGTTGCAGGTTCGATGGCCACGACGCTGCCCTTCTTGCCTTTCATCAGGGTTTCGGCCAGCAGTTGTAGGTCGAGGTCGAGGGTCAATTGGAGGTCCAATCCCGGTTCCGCGGGCCGGTCTCCGTCTTGCACCGCACTGGTGTCCCGGATCCGGTTTCTCGCATCGACAAAGACGGACTCCCGCCCCTTGACGCCGCGCAATTCCAGTTCATAGACTCTTTCCAATCCGCTGCGTCCAATTCGGTCTCCCAGCCTGTAGAAGGGGTCGGATGACAAATCGTCCGCGGAGGTCTCGGCATACTCCCCGATGAGATGGCCCGCGGCATTGTGCAGGTGGTTGCGGACGGGGCGGGTCCGAAAGCTGAAACCCGGGTACCGGTGGAGTTCAGCTGCCATCACGGCGTGCTCGCGGATGGTCAAGCCTTTGCGGATGGTGGAGGCTTTGTGGACGCTGTAACGACGCGCCTTTTGGACGGCAGCCTCGAAATCGTCGAGGGGCATCCCGGCCCAACGTGCGGCGTCGGCTTCCCACCCCTCTTCCTTGGGCAAGGCCTTGGGAAGTACCATCAAATCGTGGGTGGCCTTGGAGCCCACCATGAGCGCGCCGTGGCGGTCAAACAGTTGGCCGCGACTTGGAGGAATGGTGTACCGGTCACTGGTCAGGGCTTCCGCCTTTTCCTTCCATTCGGAGGACCCCAATTGCAGGGTCGCCAGTCGGACCGCGAAGGCGCTGACGAAGAAGATCACCAGCAGGATGACCGTTCTGTACCGGGCGTCCATCAGGTGGTTCTGGTGCGGCTCGGCGCAGCGAGCAGGTGAAGAAGGAGGCAGCAGGCCGTGGTCCAGGCCGCACTGGTCACGGCGGGGGCGAGGGCCCCGATCATCAAGTGGGCGTGCCACGTGTCGACCACGGCCAGGGTCAAATGGAAGACCAGCGCGCCGATGAAGGTGGTGACGATCACCCAGTTCGCTCCGAGGTCCCGGAAATTGGGACGTTGCGTGACTTCGTAGCCTTCACGCGGGGACAACAGTTGGTGCAGGGTGGGCAAAAAGCCACCCAGCACGGTGCCGGCCACCATGTGGTGTCCATAGGTGCCCATTGCAATGTCCAGGGCAAGGCCCAATCCAAACCCGGCCAGAAGTTTGGTGAACGGCCCGAGTTGGGGGGGCACCATGAAGAGTGCCCACAGTGCCCATTGGGGGCGGGTCCATTGTCCGAAAGGCGCCACGTCCGCCAGCAGCATGGCGTGCAGGACCACCAACAAGACCATCCTCAGGACCATCATGGCGTGCGCAACGGTTGGGCCAGGACATCGCGTTCCGCGCTGCCCAAGGGGGCGAGGAATTCGAGGTGTCGGGCGGAGGTGAAATCGAGGAGGGGAGCGACCTGCACTTGCTGGAAGTCCGAGCCCGATTGGGAGGTCGTCTGAACCGTCCCCACGGGAATGCCTTCCGGGAACCGAAGGTCAAAACCAGAGGTGTACACGGTGTCGCCCGGTTGGGCGGTCGAATAACGGGGCACGTCGGACAATTGAAATCGCTCCGGATCGCGACAATCCCAGCGGAGGGGCGCCACCGCACCATTGCGGCCGATGCGACAGCTCCACGTGCCCGCCGTGTTGAGCAGCGGCAAGATGCGGCTGTACCGCTCCCCGACGTCGACGACCGTGCCGAAGGCGACACCGGAAGCCAACACGCCATCTCCAATGTGGATGCTGTCCGCGGCTCCGAGCCGCGCCAAAGCCATGGTGGAGGGCAATCCGTCAGGCGCCTTGATGAGCACGCCCGCCCGCGACCGCCACCCCAGGCTGGAGTCCGCCTTCCACACCCCGGACATCTCGAGGGAAAGCAGGCGGGACCGCAGCGCGGCATTTTCCTCCGACAGGGCCGCATTGCGTTCTGCGAGTTGGAGGTAGTCGGACCACTGTCGGCGCTGCGCTTCGAGGGACGCCGAAGCGCCGCCGGTCAAGGCAAACCAACTGGAGCGGGCGCTGCCGTCATGGCGCACCAGCACCGACAGGGACAAGCCCAGCAGCGCGACAAAGGCGAGGAGGAAGGCGTGACGTTGGAGGAGGAGCCAGAGGTTGCGCATCGGCGGTCCGGTCTCACTCGCGCATCAGGAAGGAGAAGTTCTCGACGTTCTTCAGGGCAATCGCCGTGCCCCGGGCGACGGCGCGAAGCGGCTCTTCGGCCACGTGCACCGGCAGGCGGGTCTTCGAGCTGATGCGCTTGTCGAGGCCGCGCAACAAGGCTCCACCACCGGCGAGGTAAATGCCGGTCTTGTAGATGTCGGCGGAGAGCTCTGGTGGGGTGTTCTCAAGGCAGCTCAAGATGGCCTCTTCGATCTTGGAGATGGACTTGTCGAGGGCCATGGCGATCTCCGCGTAGCTGACCAGGATCTCCTTGGGGATGCCCGTCATCAAGTCGCGGCCACGCACGGCGTAGTCCTCTGGCGGCTCGTCGAGTTCGGTGAGCGCACTGCCCACCTCGATTTTGATCTGTTCCGCGGTGCGTTCGCCAACGAGGATGTTGTGCTGGCGGCGCATGTACTCTTCGATGTCGTGGGTGAATTCATCCCCGGCGACCCGGATGTTCTTGTCGGTCACGATGCCGCCGAGGGCGATCACGGCAATCTCCGAGGTGCCCCCGCCGATGTCGATGATCATGTTGCCCATGGGCTCCTCGACGTCGATGCCGATACCAATGGCGGCGGCCATGGGCTCGTGGATCAGGAAGACCTCTTTGGCACCGGCGTGTTCCGCACTGTCCTTGACGGCCCGCTTCTCCACTTCCGTGATGCCGGAAGGGATGCAAATGACCATGCGCAGCGAGGGGGTGAACAGGCTCTTGCGCTGGTTGATCATGCGGATCATCCCCTTGATCATGTCCTCCGCACTCTGGAAGTCGGCGATCACGCCGTCCTTCAGGGGCCGCACGGTCTTGATGTTCTCGTGCGTCTTGCCGTGCATCTGCTGCGCCTGACGCCCGATGGCGACCGTTTTGTTGGACGCCCGATCCTTGGCCACGATGGAGGGTTCATCCACCACGACTTGATCTTCGTAGTAAATCACCGTGTTGGCGGTGCCGAGATCGATGGCGATCTCCTGCATGAAGAAATTGAACAGCCCCATTTGCGTCTAAAGGTGGAGATGCAACGCCGGATTTCCACGGCTTGTTGCCGAAGGAATCCTCCGATGTTGAAAATCCGCGAAATGCGGTGAATGGACTCAGTGGCGGAAGTGGCGCACACCAGTCATGGCCATGGCCACACCGTGGGTGTCGCAGTACTCGACACTCAGGTTGTCCTTGATGGATCCGCCGGGCTGCACAACGGCGGTGATGCCCGCCTTGTGGGCAATTTCCACGCAGTCCGGGAAGGGGAAGAAGGCGTCGCTCGCCATCACAGCACCTTCCAAGGAGAAGCCCATGCGCCCGGCCTTGTCGATGGCCTGGTTCAATGCGTCCACCCGGGAAGTCTGTCCGGTGCCGCTGGCCAAGAGCTGGCCGTCGCGGGCGAGCACGATGGTGTTGGAGCGCGTGTGCTTGACGAGTTTGAGGGCAAATGCCAGGTCCGTGGCCTGCGCATCGGTGACTGCGGTCTGGGTCACACAGTTGAAATCCGCTGGGCCTTCCACGCGGTCGTCCGGTTGCTGGACGAGGTATCCACCGAGGGCGGAGCGCACGAGTTTCGAGGCTGCTGGCCAATGGTGCTGCGTGAGGAGGATGCGGTTCTTCTTGCCGCTCAGAAGCTCGAGGGCCGCCGGTTCGAAGTCCGGGGCAATCACCACCTCGCAGAAGAGGGTGTGCAGGGCCTCTGCCGTGGCCAAATCGAGGGTGCGGTTCGCAATGACCACGCCGCCGAATGCCGAGACCGGATCGCCCGCGAGCGCATCGGAGTAGGCCTGGGCCAGCGTGTCCCGCGTGGCAAGTCCGCACGCATTGTTGTGCTTGAGAATGGCAATGGACGGAGCCTCGTCCTTGAATTCAGCCATCAGCTGCACGGCGGCATCGACGTCCAGCAGGTTGTTGTAGCTGAGCGCCTTTCCGTTGTGCTGGGTGAACAGGCCGTCCAGGTCGCCGTAATAGGCGCCGGCCTGGTGGGGATTCTCTCCGTAACGGAGGGGCGTGCTGGCCGTTTCGAGCAGGGACAGCACTTCCGGCTGACCGCCTTCGCGGACCCACGCTCCGATGGCCGCATCATAGCCGGAGGACACTCCAAAGGCCGCACCCGCCATGCGGCGACGGAAGTCGAGGTCGGTGCTCATGCCGTCCCCGAGGGCGTCGACCAAGTCGCCGTATTGGCCCCGGGAAGGGATGCAGACCACGTCCGTGAAATTCTTGGCTGCCGCGCGGATCAACGCGATGCCGCCGATGTCGATTTTCTCGATGATCTCACCTTCATCCGCACCGGAGGCCAAGGTTTCCTCGAAAGGGTAGAGGTCGACGATGACCAAGTCGATCGGACCAATGCCGTGCTGTGCGACATCGGCGTCGTCCGGCCCGAATCCGCGGCGGGACAGGATGCCACCGAACACCATCGGGTGCAGGGTCTTCACCCGGCCACCGAGCATCTCGGCGGTCTGCGTCACCGATTCGACCGGGGTCACTTTTGCGCCCAGCGCCTCAATGGCTTTCTGCGTCCCCCCAGTGGAGAGGATTTCGACGCCGTGGGCGTGCAGTTTTTCGACGATGGGGGCAAGGCCTTCCTTGTGGAAGACCGAGATCAGGGCGCGTTGGATGGTGCGTTGCATGGCGGACAGGGGAATCGAAGGGCGCGAAATTAGCCCACAACCTCAGCCCCTGCCACCCCTGCAGTAGCTTTGGTCCCATGTCGCGCAGGTTGTTTGTGGAAAGCTTCGTCCAAGCCTGGCAATCGTTGGTCACCAATCGGTTGCGCACCTTGCTGTCCCTGCTCGGCGTCATGATCGGCATCTTCATGATCACCGCGGTTTTCGCGGTGTCCGACTCGCTCGAGGAAAACCTCAAGGGCATCTTCAGTTCGGTCCGAAGCGATGTGCTTTTCGTGGAAAAAATGCCGTGGACGTTCTCCTCGGATTACCCCTGGTGGAAATACGCGTTGCGACGGGATCCGACCCTGGAGGATGCGGAATTGCTTCGGGAGCGTCTCCCCTCTGCCCGCAGTGTGGCCTTCCAGACGGGCAGCAGCGTGACCCTCGAACGGGGCAACAACAGCTTCGAGGGCGCCCAGTTGGCCGCTGTGACGATGGACTATCCGGACGCCATCGAACTGGACATCGAAGCGGGCCGGTTCTTTACTGCGCGGGAGATTCAGGCGGCGGTCCCCGTGGCCGTGCTGGGAAAGGAACTCGTGGATCGGCTCTTCCCCGGGGGCAGCGCCATTGGCCAATCCTGCACCGTGGATGGCCGCCATGTCGAAGTGATTGGGGTGCTGGCCCAGGAAGGGTCCTCGCTGGTCGGCGATGGCTTTGACAAGGTGGCCTTCATCCCGGTGACGTTCGGTCGCCAGCTCGTCAACTTTCGAAGTGTCAAAACCAGCATCCTGGTCCGGGCCAGGGAAGGGGTGGACCTCGAGGATTTGAAAGGCGAGGTCATTGCGGCCTACCGACCGCTCCGTCGGTTGCATCCCCGGGACGATTCGGATTTCGCTGTCAACGAGGTGGAGATGCTCACGGCGTTCATCGATGTCCTCTTCGGCCGCGTGGAATACGGGGTGTGGTTCATTGGCGCCTTCGCCATCCTGATCGGATGTTTTTCCGTCGCCAACATCATGTTTGTCTCCGTCAAGGAGCGGACCCCCCTCATCGGAGTGCAGAAGGCACTGGGGGCCAAGCGCAGCTTCGTGCTGGCCCAGTTTCTGACCGAGGCGGTGGCCCTGTGTGTCATCGGAGCCCTGCTTGCGCTGTTGGCCGTGGGTTTGCTGGTGGCAGGGGTGAATGCGACCTCGGATGGCCTGTCCCTCGTGTTTGGACTGGACCGGTTCCTGCTCGGGTTGGGCATCGCCGTCGCCAGCGGGGTGGTAGCAGGATTGGCGCCCGCCATGCAAGCCGCCCGCATGGATCCGGTGGAAGCGATGCGGGCGGCCTGATGTCCTTCCGAGGGGTCAGAATGCGAAACTGAATCCCGCAGAGGCCCGACTGCGCTCGCCATCGAGTTGCGCGGGCATGACGGTGGGCTCCTGCTCGGGTTCGGGCAGGTCGAGTGCACCACCGAACCGCTTGCCGTAGCGCAAAGCGACGCCGACCCCTCCCCCCAGACGCAGCCGCGCCCCGCCAGCCCATCCGTAGTGTGCGGTGGCATCGTAGGCCGGTATGCCATATGCCGTGCGTTGGCCTTGGTCATCGAAGGTGCGTTCGTCGAGGAGCGACGCCGCCAAGCCGATTTCCCCCTCCACGAAAGGGCGAATGCCGCCTCGGAAGGGATCCAGCCTCAAGACCGAGGAGACTTCGGGGAGCAGCAACCGGGTGCGCGTCTCTGTATCGGCGTTTCCTGCGTCGGAGCTGGCCGCATTTTGGGTGTGCCCCAATTGGCCCAAACCAAGTCGGATGCCCGTGTGGATGGGGCCGGGTGCGCGGCCGATCCAGGTGAGTTCCACGCCGGGGTGGACGAGGAGGTCCGCGGTGGCCGCATCGCTCGACATCAGGGCAGCGCCGCTGAATTCGATGGCGCCGGGGCGTTGGGGCTGAAAGAAGCCGCTTCTGCCGCCGCGGCGTTGGGCCTGGGCGTCCGTCAAGATCAGGAGGAGGGCAAGAAGTCCGGACAACCGGAAGAGGGAAGGAAAGCGCATGGTGAACGTGGGTTTGTTCTTGAAACGGCAGAAAGCGTGCCAGATTGGACGGGCGTTCCGTTTTCCTTTGTGTCATGCGCGTGATGATCACCGGAACAACAGGGCAATTGGGCGGTCGCCTGATGTCCTTGCAGGGTGAAGCAGCACAGCGGGGATGGACCCTGTTGGGCTGCAGCCGCTCCGATTGGGACTTGGCCCAACCAGACGAGGCCGCATCCGTTGTGGACCGGTTCCAACCCGACGCGGTGATTCATTGCGCCGCCTACACTGCAGTGGACGATGCCGAAGACCACGCGGATCTCGCCCACCGATTGAATGCGGAGGCGCCGGCTCGGCTGGCAGAAGCCTGCGCGCAGCGGGACATTCGACTCATTCACATCAGCACGGACTACGTGTTTGACGGGACGGCGACCACTCCCATTCCCGCCTCAGCTCCCACCGCGCCCATTGGCGTGTATGGTGCATCCAAGCTCGCCGGCGAGCAGGCGGTTCTTCGGGCTTGTCCCACGGCCTCCATCGTTCGGGTCAGTTGGCTCTACGACAGGGAGGGCCACAATTTCCTCAACACCATGCTTCGGCTGGCCGAATCCCATCCTCGACTGACGGTGGTGGACGACCAGGTGGGCTGTCCGACCCATGCCGGACAGCTGGCTGAGGACCTTTTGGACTGGCTCGAATTGCAGGCCCGCGATGCCGATCAGATTGCAGGGATCCACCATTATGGCCACGAAGGGGCCACCACATGGCACGGCTTTGCCACTGCGATCCTGGCGGAGCGCGCTCCTGAAGTGGAGGCGGCGCCGGTGCCCAGTTCAGCGTACCCGACCAAAGCCAGGCGGCCGGCCTACAGCAAATTGGACGAGCGTCCGTTTTTCAAGGTCCTCGGCCGCAAATCGGTGGGTTGGAAAGCGGCGCTGAATTCCTGTTTGCGGGCGAAATTCCCCACCACCACTTCGACCTCCAGAAACGAGACCCCATGAACCTCGACGCCATCCGAGAACGCGCCCAGCTGTGGACGCAGGCGCCGCACGATGCGGACACCCGACAAGCGGTGCAGGCGATGTTGAACGACGCTGACACCACGGCGCTGCAAGAAGCCTTCCACCAGGACCTGGCCTTTGGGACCGGTGGCATGCGGGGCCTCATGGGCCCGGGAACCAACCGCATGAACCACGCGGTCGTGGCCATGGCAACACAGGGGCTGGCGGACTACATCCTCTCCTCCCACGAGGGGGAAGGCACGCCGGCCGTGGCCATTGCCCATGACAGTCGACACCAGAGTGATGCGTTCACGCAGGTTGCGGCGGAGGTATTGGCCGGAAATGGCTTGGCGGTCCACGTCTTTCCTTCCCTTCGTCCCACGCCCGAGCTCAGCTTCGCCATTCGCCGGCTCGGTTGTCAGGCGGGCATCGTCATCACGGCCAGCCACAATCCGAAGGAGTACAACGGGTACAAGGTCTATTGGAGCGACGGCGGGCAGATTGTCCCCCCCCACGACAAGGGCATCATCGAGTGCGTGCGCGCGGTCGAGGGCTTGTCAGCGGTGAAGCGCGCCGCCGCCAACGACCCGCTGATCCGCACGATTGACGCCCAGCTCGACACCGATTACCATGACGCCATCGCCGCCCACCGCATCAGCGAGGACCTCATCGGAGAAGGGAGCGACTTGGGCATCGTTTACTCCCCATTGCACGGCACCGGTGCGGTCAGCATGGCGCCGGCGCTCGCTGCCTGTGGGTTCCGGAATGTGGAGGTCTTGGCTTCCCAAGCGGAGCCGGACGGGGACTTCCCCACGGTGGACAGCCCCAACCCCGAGGAGGCCAGCGCCTTGAAGCTGGCGCTCGAGCGCGCTGCGGACTCCGGCGCCCAACTCGTCCTGGCCACCGACCCCGACAGCGATCGGGTGGGGGCGGCAGTGCGCCAGGAGGACGGCACATTCCGACTGCTGAACGGCAACGAGATGGCTGCCCTTCTGGTCCATTACGTGCTCAAGGCCAAGGCCGAACGCGGGGAGCTGGAGGAAGGGGATTTCGTCGCCCGGACTGTGGTGACCACCCGTCTGATCTCCGACATCTCCGGGGAATTTGACATCCCCGTGGCCGAAACGTTGACCGGATTCAAGTGGATTGCATCAGAGATCCGGGAGCGCGAAGGACGCGGTCGCTTCCTGGTGGGGGGCGAAGAGAGCTATGGCTACTTGATTGGCGATGAGGTGCGGGACAAGGACGCCATCGCGGCAGCCTGCATGATTGCCGAAGTGGCGGATGTGGAATGGCGGCGGGGGCGCACCCTGCTCGATCGGCTGCGAGACTTGCACCGTCACCACGGCGTCTACCGCGAGGCCTTGGTTTCACTCAAGCGGGAGGGCATTTCCGGTGCGGAAGAGATCCGCGCCATGATGAAGGGGTTCCGCAACGCGCCACCCGCCACCCTGGGTGGAGAGGCCGTGGCGGAAGTCCGGGACCACCTCGACGGTTGGAACGGCTTGCCACCCTCCAATGTGATCCAGTTCCTGACCGAGGACGGAGCCTTGGTGACCGCCCGTCCTTCGGGGACAGAGCCAAAGATCAAGTTCTACTTCTCCGTGAAGTCGACGTGGTCGGAAACCGAAGCCTATGGTGAGGTGTGGGCTGCCCTCGGGGAGCGCATGGCCCGGTTGGGCCGCGACGTTGGCGTGGAGGTCAACGTTTGAAAGCCCCTTCGTAGCGCGCGATCCATTGCGCGGGAGACATCTGCTCGAAGACCTGCTGCAGCATGGGAATCGCAGCCGTCAAGCGCTCGGGTTTCTTGAACCGCACACACCCTTTTCCCATGTCGAGCTTCCCGCAGGACGCCACATCCCAATGGGATTCCACGAACTGCAGCAGCGCCGGGTCGGCATAGATGCCCATGTGGTGCAAGCCGATGTGTCCTTTGGTGGACGCCACTGAAATGAATGGAAGCGGTTGTTTCGGGTTGCAGTGATAGCCGTCGGGATAGAGGCTGTGCGGCACTGCGAAGTGCACCATTCGGCCGTCACAATGCTCGGCGAACCCTTTCGGCAGGTGAGCGCGTAGGGCGTCAATCAGGGCGCTGACCGGGGCTTGGCGGTCTTCAGGCAGGCCCGCGATGAAAGAGGCAGTGTCGGCCATTCAGAGGGTGGGAATCCAAGGATCGAGGATGGGCAACAGCCAGCGCGCACTGGCGTCGAGGGCAGGCCAGAGGTGGCTGCCTTCCCGCCATTCCGAGGGGATCACCTCGCCACCCAGTGTGCCTTGAACGAGCATGACCACGATGGACCAGAACAGCCAAGCCCGGCCTGTGGCGAAAACGAGCCCCCCAAGTCGGTCCATGGGTTTCAGTGCCGTGATGTCCACGAGTTTTTCGATGACACGGCCCAGCAGGTGGACCCCGATGGCGACCGCCAGGAAGGTGATCGCGAAGGCGGTGATGCCGAGGTAAGCCTCGCCAATGGCGAATTCCGCATCCAGCCATTGGGCCGCGAAGTCTGAGAAGAACAGCGCAGCGTAGGCACCGAGAAACAAGGCCGCGAGGCCGGTGATTTCCATGATGAGGCCCTTGCGGATGCCGCGGATGGCCGCCCAGAGAAACGGAAGGGCCAATGCGATGTCCAGTGGAGAAATTCCTTCAGGCATGATGCGACCCGCAATCTACGTTTGCAG
Source organism: uncultured Flavobacteriales bacterium (assembly GCA_937967465.1). Taxonomy (GTDB): domain Bacteria; phylum Bacteroidota; class Bacteroidia; order Flavobacteriales_D; family Sanyastnellaceae; genus UBA8752. The sequence continues at coordinate 5,098 of CALBSW010000204.1, read as the reverse complement.
TGCATGCATGGGAAGGGAAGAATCCGATGGGCCGACAAAGCCGATGTGCCAGCAGTGTGGGCATTGATCCTGGAGCTGGCTGAATACGAGAAAGCGCGTGACCAGGTCAACATCGACGCAGCACAACTCGAGGCGGACGGTTTTGGGGCAGAGCCAGGTTATGGCCTGCTGGTCCTCGAGCCGGCGGACCGGGACGAGGTGGTCGGCATGGCCCTGTTCTATGAGAAATACAGCACGTGGAACGGGCGCTGCCTGTTCCTTGAAGACCTGGTGGTCACCGCCACAGAGCGGGGCAAGGGCTACGGCCGGCAGCTGTTTGCAGCCGTGGCCCAAGAGACCCAGCGACGGGGCATGGCGTACATGCAATGGCAAGTCCTGGATTGGAACGCTCCCGCCATCGGATTTTACCGGTCGCTGGGTGCCGATGTGGACAGTGAGTGGCTCAATGGTCGGCTGCAAGGCCAGGCGCTGACAGACTTGGCCGCAGGATGAAGCGGAATTGGGTCGTCCACAAGTTTGGAGGGGCCTCTGTCCGGGATGCGGATGGCGTGCGCAACCTGGCCCACATCGTCCGTCACCTGCAACGTGCTGAGGATGCCGGGTTCAACCAGGCCATTGTGGTCAGTGCGATGGGCAAGACGACCAATGCGCTCGAGGCAGTGTGGCAGGCTTTGCCGCATGCGACCGATGTCGAACCGGTCATCGCCACGGTCGTGTCGTCCCACATGGAGGTGGTGGGGGCCTTGGAGTTGCCACCGGACCTGCTTGAGGGCGATCTGGCCGCGTTCCGCGCGGTGTGTGGGTCGTTTCTTGGACAGCCGCGCACCGACGCGGGCTATGACGCTGTGGTTGGATTCGGAGAGCGCTGGTCCACACGCCTGGTGGCTGCCCACCTTGAGCGGGAAGGCATGGCTGCCCAATGGACCTCAGCCTGGTCGATGGTGAAGACCAATGGCACCCATCGCGCTGCGGAGGTGGACCTCGTCCAAACGGCCGACGCCATCCGCTCGGCCGCATTGGGTTGGGAGGGCGTCATTCCGGTGATGCAAGGATTCGTGGGCTCCTCGGAGTCCGGAACCCCCACCACATTGGGCCGGGAAGGGTCGGATTTCAGTGGCGCCTTGCTGGCCGAAGCCTTGGCCGCCCACAGATTTTGCGTGTGGAAGGATGTGCCGGGTGTCATGACCGGCGATCCCCGGCTGTGGCCGGCTGCGGAGGTGCTGTCCCACCTCGACCACAACACCGCGGAGTTGCTTGGCCGCGCGGGTGCCGGTGTCCTTCACCCCCACACCATGGCGCCACTGCGGCGTGCGGACATCCCGCTGCACGTGCGGAGTTTCATGGATCCTGCCGCTCCCGGAACGTGCATTCGGGGTACAGCACCGGATATGCCGTTGCCGGCGTTGTGGACGCTGTCCAGCGTGGAGGAAGGCCAGCGGACGGTGCGTTGCATCGGGCGAGACCGCGAGGAGGCCTGTGCATTGTGGTCGGCCCAATTTCCGGAGACCACGATTGTCGAGGCCGCTTCAGACAGCGCGTTGCCCCGATGTGTGCGCCTCGTCGTTCAGGTGGCTGGATGAGGCAAAAAAAACGCCGGCGGTGAGGCCGGCGTGAACGTTTGGGGACGGAGGTACGTCAGTATTCGTCCTCGTTGAAGAAGAAATCTTCTTTCGACGGATAGTCCGGCCAGATGTCTTCAATCGTGTCAAAGGACTCCTGGTCGTCTTCAATCTGCTGCAGGTTCTCCACCACTTCAAGCGGGGCACCCGTGCGCATGGCGAAGTCAATGAGTTCATCCTTCGTGGCGGGCCAGGGGGCGTCTTCCAAGTAGGAGGCCAGTTCCAAAGTCCAATACATCTTTCCTGTTGTTCGGCGCGGCAAAAGTAGCCGAGTCGCAATTCTGTGCAACCCCTACCCGCCACGGGCACAAAAAGTTCCGTTATCGGTCGGTTTTTGCGGGGCGCGGCCATTTTTCCTCTTTCACCCCGCCGTCGAAGGCCACGCGGCGACCGAGCATGAAGAAGGCGTCGCTCAGTCGATTGAGGTAGCGCAGGGCCACTTCCGGCTGGGCCACCAATTGGTCGAGGGCCACCGCACGCCGCTCGGCGCGGCGGCAGACGGTGCGGGCCAGATGGCATTGACTCAGCGCAGGATGTCCTCCGGGCAACACGAAATGGCGCAGTTCAGGCAAGCCCTCTTCCAGCGTGTCGATCCAATGTTCGAGGGAGGCGATGTCCCCGTCATCGGTGGTCAGGGCGCCGGGCCGGGGCCCTTCGGGATCGGCGAAGACACTGCCGATGCGGAACAAGTGGTCCTGAATGTCCCGGATGGGCTCGTTCTGGTTGGCGAGGAGCTCGTGGTCGAGCAGTCCCCCCACCACGGCATTGAGCTCGTCGAGGGTGCCATAGGCTTCGATGCGGGCGTCGTCCTTCTGGACGCGGGTGCCATTGAACAGGGAAGTTTCCCCACCATCGCCTGTGCGGGTGTAGATGCGCATGGGGCAAAGGTGAACAAGTCCGAGGCAATCCGCCGCCCCGGGTCCGTCACCGGGCCTCTTCTGCCGGTGTCGCCGACCTACCTTCGTGCCGTGGAACGCACTGCACACATGGACAAGCAAGAGCGATACGACCGGGCTTACCTCCGGATGGCGCGTCAATGGGCGCAGCTGTCGCATTGCACCCGAAAGCAGGTGGGGGCCCTCATTGTGCGCGATGGGATGATCGTGTCCGATGGGTACAACGGAACGCCGAGCGGATTCCCCAATGCGTGCGAGAATGCCGAGGGCGAGACCCATTGGTATGTGCTTCACGCCGAAGCCAATGCCATCACCAAATTGGCCCGGTCCACCCACACGGCTCAAGGCGCCACGCTGTACATCACCTTGTCACCCTGTCGGGACTGCGCCAAGCTCATTCACCAGGTGGGCATCCGCCGCGTGGTCTACGTCGACGCCTACAAGGACGACTCCGGCTTGAATTTCCTGAACCAAGCAGGGGTGGAGATTGTACGTTACCCGGATGTCGACTGATCGCCCCCCCATGCCACGTGCCTGGTTGCCCCTCGCCTTGGGAACCGCCCTCTGTCTGGGGGCTTACCTCGGCCGCGGTTTGGGCGAAGGGCGGGGCGCTTGGGAATTTGCCGAGCCCCGGTTCGTTCCTTCCGGACAGGTGTTGAGCTCCGTGCTGGACCGCATCGATCGCATGTATGTCGATCCGGTGGACCGGAACCGCTTGACGGATGTGGCCATTGATGCCATTCTGGACGAGCTGGACCCCCACAGCGATTGGTTCAGCGCAGAGGAGTTGGCTGCCATGGCCGAGCCCATGGAGGGCAACTTCGAAGGCATCGGTGTCGAATTCATGCTGCAGGACGACACCATCATGGTGGTCACCCCCATTCCGGGAGGACCCAGCTCTGAAGCGGGTGTCCTGTCCGGAGACCGCATCGTGTCCGTGGACGACAGTGTCATCGCCGGGACCGGATTGTCCAACACCAAGGTCATGAAGCTCCTGAAGGGGCCGTCCGGCACGGAGGTCAAGCTTGGATTGTTCCGGCCTGGCGCCGCGGACAGCGGAAGGGTCGAGGTGGCCATTCGCCGCGGCCGAATCCCCATCCACAGTGTGGTGGCGGCCGAATTGATGCCCGACCGCATCGGCTACCTCAAGGTGGTGCGCTTCGCCCGCAACACCCACGAAGAATTCGAAGCCGCCCTGACGGCGCTCGAGGAAGCCGGCGCCGAGCGCTTCGTGCTGGATCTGCGCGGCAATGGCGGTGGGTACTTGCATGCGGCTGTGCCCATGGTGGAACGCTTCCTCGATGAAGGGGAGCTGGTCGTCTACACGGAAGGCACCGCCCAGCCCCGCCGGGAGTACGTGACGGAGCGGCCGGGCCGGTTCCGCAGGCAACCGCTGGTGGTCCTGGTGGACGAAGGCAGTGCCAGCGCCAGCGAGATTTTTGCGGGCGCCTTGCAAGACCACGATCGCGCAGCCATCGTCGGCCGGCGCACCTTCGGCAAGGGCCTGGTTCATGAGGAATTCCCTGTGGCCGACCGCGGCGCCTTGCGACTGACAGTGGCCCGGTACTACACCCCCAGCGGCCGCAGCATTCAGCGTCCTTATGGTGGGGAAGTGGACTACGAGGAGGAATGGCTCCAACGGCAAGAGCGGGGAGAATACGTGGAGGCGGACAGCGTCCTTCGTGTGGATTCCCTCGCCTATCCGACCATGGGAGGGCGGACGGTCTACGGCGGCGGCGGCATCGCACCGGACGTCTTCGTCCCCCTCGACACCACTGGATTTCCGGCTTCCTTCCGCGAGCTGGTCTATGCGGGCCGCCTGCGGGAGCAGGCCTTCCGTTTGGCGTCCGAACGCAGGGCCGAGTGGTTGGCGTACCCCGACGTGGCCGCTTTCCTCGACGCCGTGGACGACGGGCTGGACCTCGGGGTCGGGGCCTTGATTGACGAGACCTATCTGCCCGATGAAGACCGCGACCGGTCCATGGTGCTCAGTCGCCGCCGGCTTGCAGAGCGCATCGCCCACAATGTTTGGGGCGAATCCGCCGGTCACCGCGCTGCGTTGCGTGGCGATGCAGAATGGGTGGAAGCCGTGGCCACCTTTGGTCGCTTGGACGCCCTGCTCGAACCCGCTGAAGAAGATTAATTTTGACCCGCACCGACAGGTGTACAATCCCATTGAACCCCTTGAACATGGCTTTCGAACTTCCCCAACTCCCCTACGCTTACGACGCCCTTGAGCCGCACATCGACGCGCGGACGATGGAGATCCACCACGGCAAGCACCACGCCGGATACACGGCCAAGCTGAATGCCGCGATCGACGGTACCGACATGGCCGGCAAGTCCATTGAGGACCTGTGCGCCCAGGACTCCGGAAACGGCGCAGTCCGCAACAACGGCGGTGGCTACTTCAACCACAACCTCTTCTGGACGAGCATGTCTCCCAACGGTGGGGGGGCGCCGAGCGGCGACCTCGCTGCGGCCATCGATGCCGCGTTCGGCAGCTATGACGGCTTCAAGGACGCCTTCTCTGCAGCGGCTGCCACGCGCCCGCCGCCGTGGCGACCGGCGAGATCCCCGGCA
>CALBSW010000203.1 GCA_937967465.1 uncultured Flavobacteriales bacterium | reverse complement strand
CCGCCGAAGCCGCCCGTCAGGAGGAAATTCGCCGGGAGCGCGAAGAGCGCCGCAACCGCCGGTTCAACCGCGACTGATCGCCCATGGCGATGTTGAAGGGCCGCCGGGTCGTCCTGGGTGTCACCGGAAGCATCGCCGCCTACAAATCCGCCCTCATCGTCCGTGAACTGGTCAAGGCCGGTGCGGACGTGCGCGTCGTCATGACGCCCGGCGCCCGAGAATTCATCACCCCGCTGACCCTGGGTACGCTCAGCGGCCACCCCGTTCACAGCGAACTGACCGACGACCGCGATGCCGGCACGTGGACGGACCACGTCGAACTCGGGCTGTGGGGCGATGTCGTCCTGGTGGCCCCGGCCACGGCCCACACCTTGGCCGGCATGGTGGAGGGTCGTGGAGACAGCCTGCTCCTGACGGTCCTGCTCAGCGCCAAATGTCCTGTCGTTGTGGCGCCGGCCATGGACCGGGACATGTTCACCCACCCTGCCACCACCGCCAACCTCGACACCCTGCGCCAGCGTGGTGTCCACGTCATCGATCCCGACGAAGGCGAACTGGCGAGTGGACTGGAGGGGAAGGGCCGACTCGCCGAACCGGAACGCATCCGGGAAGAGCTCACGGCGTGGTTCCGCACCCAATCGCCCCTGCTCGGACGCAGGGCCCTGGTCACGGCCGGTCCGACCCACGAGCCGCTCGACGCCGTGCGGTTTTTGGGCAACCGGTCCACCGGTCGCCAGGGCGTCGCCATCGCAGAAGAACTCGCCCGCCGCGGCATGGTCGTCGATCTGATCGCCGGCCCCCTCTCCATCGAGGTGGAAGACCACCCGGGCATCCACCGCGTGGATGTGCAGACCGCGTTGGAGATGGACACGGCCGCCCAACAGGCCCTCGCACAGAACGCCCCCGACGTCATCATCGGCACAGCCGCCGTGGCAGACGTGCGCCCTGCGCATCCGATCGAAGGCAAGGCCGCCAAGTCCGACCTGCCCCATGCAGTGGACCTCGTGGCCAACCCCGACATCCTCGCTGGATTGAATGCCGCGGCGCCCGAAAGCTGCCTCAAAATCGGATTCGCCCTCGCCCACGACGATGGCACCGAGGCCGCCCTCCGAAAACTCACGGCGAAACAATGCGACCTGATCGTGCTGAATTCACTCGCTGACAAAGGCGCGGGCTTCGGACACAAGACGAACCGGGTTCGGTTCGTTCATGGTCCGGACAGGATCGATAGCTTTGACTTGAAGTCCAAGGAAGCCGTGGCCACCGACCTCGCCGATGTGATCCAGTCTCGTCTGCTCCAATCGAACGGCCCATCCTGAAGCCCCACATTGCCCATGACCCCGACATTCTCCACTCTTCCTTCGCTCCGGGCCTTCGTCCTTTGTCTGCTCCTGGGCGCCGCGTCGCTCGGTCAAGCGCAGGAGTTGGACTGCCAGGTCAGCGTCATCGCCCCCACCATCAACAATGTGGAGGCCTCTGTTTTCGAGCAACTGGAGACCGCCATCACCGAGTTCATGAACGGCCGGCGCTGGACCACCGACGAGTTCACCCTGGCCGAGCGCGTGACCTGCACCATGCAGATCACCATCAACAAGGCGAACTCCCAGACCAATTTCGAGGGCACCATTCAAGTGCAAAGCAGCCGCCCCATCTACAACAGCGACTACAATGCCCCGGTGCTGCTCGTCAACGACAACGACTTCGACTTCTCCTACGCTCCGGGCAACCTCCTCCAATACAGCCAGGACCAGTTCCGCGACAACTTGACCAGTGTCCTCGCCTTTTACGCCTACATGATTCTGGCGATGGACTACGACTCCTTCTCGTTGGAGGGGGGCACCAACCTCTACACGCAGGCCCAAACGGTGGTGACCAATGCGCAGGGCCTGTCTTCGCCACCCGCCGGATGGAGCGCAGCCGATGGCAAGCAGAGCCGGTACAGCCTCATCGACAACATCCTCAGCCAGACGTTCCGTCCGTTGCGCCGGTGCTACTACGAGTACCACCGTCTCTGGATGGATGTCGCTTTTGACGATCCATCTGCCGCCCGGCAATCCATGGCCGATGCCCTCATCAGCCTGCGCAACGTGCACCGGATTCGTCCAGCCAACTACAACCTGCAGACCTTTTTCCAAGCCAAGAAGGACGAGATCGTCAAGATGTTCGGACCGGCTGCGGAAGGAGAGCGGGCCCGTTTGTTGCCCGTGCTCAAGCTCATCGATCCGGGCAACATCCCCGTTTACGACCAGGGCCTCGGCTGATGCTGTGTCGGCTGTCCATCCGGAACTACGCCCTCATCGACCACATCGAATGGACTGTGGACGGCGGATGGACTGTGCTGACCGGAGAGACCGGAAGCGGCAAATCCATCCTGCTCGGAGCGTTGGGTTTGGTCCTGGGCGACCGAGCCGAAGGGGTTGAAGTCCGCGGCGACAAGTGCATCGTCGAAGCCGAATTCCACCTCACCCCTGGTGCTCGCCAACGGCTGGGCTCCCTGGACGAAGGCGGCCCGTGCATCCTGCGCCGGAGCATCACCAAGTCGGGACGGTCGAGGGCGTATGTCAACGACGAGCCCGTCAAGCTGCAATTCCTGAAATCCCTGGCGCCCCTGCTCGTCGACCTGCACGGGCAGCAAGATGGGCAGCGGTTGCAGAGCGCAGCCGGCTTGCTACACGCTGTAGATGCCCTCTCTCCCAAAGCCCAAGAAGCGGCTGCAACCTGGCGTGAAGCCCACGCCCAATGGGCTGAAGCCGTTCGCGAACGCGACGCCTTGGAGGCCGCTGGCCACTTGCCGGATGCCGATGCGGACTACCTCCGCTATCAGTTGGAGGAGTTGGGCCACATCGACTTTGAAGACGAGGGACTGAGCAACATCGACCAACGCCTCGACGCCCTGTCCCACGCCCGCGAGATCAAGGAGGCCCTTCAACATGTGCACGCTCTCCTGCAAAATGAGGCAGGGGCACTGGATCGGCTTCACGATGCCGAGCGGGCGCTGGAAGGCGTGGCATCCGTGCACCCTGGAGCTACAGCATTGCTGGAACGGGTCCGCAGCTGCCGGATTGAACTCGACGACGCCGCCCGAGAGGCCGAGCAGGAAGGCGACAGCGTCGACCTCGACCCTGCTGCTTTGGCCCGCGCTGAGGCGGACAGAGACCGATTGCAGCGCCTGTTTGACAAGCACCGTGCAGACAGTTTGCAGGCCCTGAATGAGCGGATGACCGAAATGCAGGAGCAACTGTCTTCCGCAGAAAATCGGGACCGAAAGCTGGCCGAGTGGAACGCCCGCATCGATGCCCTTCGGATCGAACTCGATGCGGTGGGCGAACGGGTGAACCAACACCGAAGTGCCTCCGCCGAGGCCCTCTGTGCCGCTTTGCAGGAGCACCTCTCCCACCTCAAAATGCCGGCGGCGCGCCTTCACTTCGAATGGAGCGCCACCCCCAGCCCCGAGGCCGCAGGCCCTTGCCGCCCCACCCTGCTCTTCACGGCCAATGCCGGATTGGCGCCCCAGCCCATGACCAAGGTGGCCTCCGGTGGTGAACGCAGTCGGGTCATGCTCGCCCTCAAGGCCGCCTTGAGCGAACACCTCGAAGTGCCCACCCTCATTCTCGACGAGATCGACGCCGGGGTCAGTGGGGACGTGGCCGCGCGGATGGCCGATTTGATGGCGGGCATTGCCCAGCGCGCTCAAGTCATCACCATCTCCCACCTCCCGCAAGTCGCAGGCCGGGCCGACCACCACTTCAAAGTCAGCAAAGCCGAGGAAGGCGGACGCACCACCACGCAGCTTCAGCCGCTCGATGCGGAGGGCCGTGTGGAAGAGCTGGCTGCCATGCTCAGCGGCAGCAAAATTGGGGACGCTGCGCGCGCCCAGGCCCGCAGCCTCATGGGCTGACCGGAGCGGCCGTCAGAACTTCATGTCGAGGCCGATGGACGGCAGGAACGGCAGCTGGTCCACCCGCTCACCCGTCACACGGTTGATGTAGAAGATGTTGGCCCGGGAGTAGACGTTGGTCACGCTCGCATTGGCGTCCAACTCGATGCGCTCGCCCAGCTTGAACGTGCGGCGCACGCTGAGGTCCAAGCGGTGATACACCGGCAACCGGCCTGCGTTGAGGTCGGCGTAGACGATGCCCAACTCGATGGGGTTGCTGTTGACGTAGTTCTCGTCAATGCCTTCGGAAATGCCGATGGGCTGGTAGTAGCCCTGCGTCTGGGTGAAGGGCAATCCGGAGCCCAGGTTCCAACGGGCCGAGACCTCGGTCTTGTGCTGCTTGCCCATTTTGCGGGAGGCGAGCAAGTTGATGTTGTGGCGGCGGTCGAAGACCGGGTCATACCAACGGAAACCGTCCCAACGGTCGACGTTGCCCAAGGAATAAACGATCCAGAGGTAATTGAACTTGTCCTCGTACTTGACGACGAGGTCCACCCCTTCGGCCCGGCCCGTTTCCACAATGAAGTCCTTGCGCTGGCTCTCCGGGACGCCGGCGAATTCATAAGTGTCCGGGAACAGCTTGTTGCGGTTCTGGTTGGTCAACTGGGTGAACCACTTGGTGTAGCCCTCCACATTGACGTTGATGCGCTCGGTCAAGTCAAACTCGAAGCCCGCCACCGTGTGTGCCGCGGTTTGCAGGCTGTGGGTGATCTCCTGCACATCGCCGTCGGGGCCGATGAGCTGGTCCTGGAGGTTGGACGGACCGCTGAGGAAGCCGTAGAACAGGTTGACCACATCGCGGTCGGAGTTGGCCGAGATCAGGTTCTGGCTGTAGAGTCCGCCCGCGGCCTTGAGGCGCAGGCGCTCGGACGCTTTGTACTTGATGCCGAGTCGTGGCTCGGGGCTGAACTTGGCCAGGGAGCTGTAGTACTGAATGCGAAGGGACGGATTCACAATCCACGGTCCGCGCTGGCGCTTGTAGTCGAAGTAACCGGCCAGCTCCGTGGTGTTCTCCGCCTGCTCCACCGCCACGCCGAGGGCATTGAACGTCCGGAAATCCGTGCGCAATCCCACCGCCTGGATGCCGTAGCGTGCCTCGTCGTCCCCGAGAACGTACTTGAAATTGAGGCCGAAGTTGAAGCCATTGACCTGGCTGTAGCGGTCGGCGAGTCCGTCTTCGCGCAGGTCGATGCGGTACCGCGAGCTGGCGAAGTTGCCTTTGATGAGCACGGCGCTGCCCGTCGGCACGACGATGAATTGGCCGCCGCCCCCCACATTGCTCCAGTCGAGGTTGCTGAGGGCTTGATAGCTCACATCGTCGTTGAAGGAGAAGCCAAACAGGCTCATGCGGCTGCCCGCGCCCCCGGCGAACGTGACCTTGCCGTAGAGGTCGGTGAAGTTGAAAGGCAACCCGTCCTCATCGATGTAGCTGTAGAGGAGCTTGGAGCTCTGCTCGAGGTAACTGCGTTTGCCGCTCAGGATGAAGGACGTGCCGCCGCCGCGCTCGTTGCGCTTTCCGAGCGGTCCCTCGAGCAGGAGCTTGCTGCCGAATGGGCTGGCGCCAATGCGGCCCGACAGGCCGGCCAGGCTGCCATCGCGGGTGGAGATGTCCATGATGGAACTGATCCGCCCACCGTAGCGACCACTGAAGCCTCCCGTGTAGATGTCGGCATTGGAAATGATGTCCGTGTCGAAGACGCTGAAGAGGCCAATGCTGTGGAAGGCATTGTAGATGATCATCCCGTCGAGGAGCACCTTGTTCTGGACCGGTGAACCACCGCGGATGTACAACTGACCGCCCTGGTCACCCGTCGACACGAAGCCAGGCAAGGTTTGCAGGACTTGAACGAGGTCGGGCGTGCCGCCCAAGCTGGGAATGCGCTTGATGTCTGCCGGCTGGATGGATTCGACCGACATCCGAACGGTATTGAGTTGCTCTCCCCGCTCCGTGGAGATGACGGCACTTTCCAATTCGATCAGGCCCGCTTCGAGCGTCACATTGCGCGTGACCACCCGGTCATCCAACACCACCACCTCCGTGCGGTAGGGCTTGAATTCCACGCTCGACACCACCAAGGTGTAGGTCCCGGCGGGAACCTTGGACAAGCTGTAGTAGCCTTGGATGTCGGTGGACACACCAAACGTGGTTCCTTCGAGCACCACCGCAGCAAACAAGACGGGCGCCCCGTCCTCCTCTGCACGCACGAAGCCTTTGACCGTGCCCTGGGCCGCCACAACGCTGCTGAATCCGGTCAGCAACACGGCCACAATGGCCCAACACCGCACCGCGTCCAAGCGGCCGATCTTCCATCCTTGCATGGCGCGAAGGTAGGGTGCGGCGCGCCTAGGCACCGGCACGGGACATCTTGCGAATCCGCGCCTCGAGTTGCTCGCTGGAAAGCTTCTCCCGCAACCGGTCCACCAGGATCGGAAACGAAAACGGCGTGGGGTGGTCCGGATGGGTGATGATCCACTTTCCTGCATTCAACCGCTCCAACACTTCGCGGAGTCGGTCCAACTCAATCTGGTGGTGGGTCATCTCGTCGAAAGCCTGCCGATACAGCAGGTTGACCGGATCGTGGTCCGCCAGAACGTCAAACAACAGCGAACTCGACCCTTGAAGGTGGCGGTCCTTGACCGGTTGTCCGGGATAGCCACGGAACACCAGGCCGGCAATGACGGCGATGTCCCGGAATTGACGGCGGGCCAGCTCTGCGCCATTGACGGTGGCTTCCAGATCATCCATCAGGTGGGCGGTGCTGAACAGGTCGCTGTCAAAGGCCTCCGTGATGGGGATGGGCTGGTCGCTGAGCAGCTCAAAACCGTAGTCGTTGTAGGCCATGGAAAACGTCATGGGCCTGAGCAGGCTCATGCGGTAGGCCATGAGCGCAGCCACCCCTTCGTGCACCATGCGCCCCTCCATGGGGAACACGAACAAATGGTGCCCTTCCCGACTCTCCATGACCTCCATCAGGACCTGGCCCGATACCGGCAAATGGCTGCGCCCGGTCTGCAAATCCAGCATGGGTCGTATGCGCTCCAGCTCTGGGCTCACATTGCGGCCATGGGCATAATCGTCGAGGGTCTCGCGCAAGATGCGGCTGACCATCGAGGTCCACGGCAGCCGTCCGCCCTGCCAAGTCGGAATGCGCCCTTTCGGAGACTTGGCCGGTTTGACCTTGGCCTCGAGGTTGCGAAACCGGATCAATTCCAGGCACCGCCCCCCAAACCAGAAGACGTCCCCGGGATTCAAACTGCTCACGAAATACTCTTCGACGTGGCCCACCAATCCGCCGCTGCGCCACTTGACTGCAATCATGGTGTCCCCCACAATGGTCCCGATGGACATGCGGTGGCGCCGGGCTGCGCGGCGGTCGGTGATGCGGTGAAGCCCGTCCTCGCCCTTTTCGACGCGGTTGAATTCGTCGTACGCTGCAAAAGCCCGTCCCCCATGGGTCACCATGGCCAGCACATCCTGCCATTCCGCTTCATCCATGGTGGAAAACGCATGGGTGGTGCGCACCCGGTCGCGCAGGTCGCCCGCCTTGAATCCATCCCCCACGGCGAGGGTGCACAGGAATTGCACGAGCACATCAAAGGACCGGACCATCGGCCGGCGCGGCTCGATTTCGCCGGTCTCGACGGCTTTACGGAGCGCAGCAGCCTCGAGCAGTTCCAGACCGAACGTGGGCAAGAAGTGGATTTTGCTTTCCGCTCCCGGTTGGTGGCCACTCCGTCCAGCCCGCTGCACGAAACGGGCCACCCCCTTGGGGCCTCCGATCTGCACGATGGCCTCGACGGGGCGAAAATCCACGCCGAGATCGAGCGAACTCGTGCAGACCACCGCCTTCAACTTGCCCTCATACAGGGCGTCTTCCACCCAAAAGCGGAGCTCCTTGCTGATGCTGCCGTGGTGCAGGGCGATGGCCCCGGCCAGGTCGGGGTTGGCCTGCAGGATTTTCTGATACCAGATCTCCGATTGAGACCGGGTGTTGGTGAAGACCAACGTGCTGGCATGCTGGCGAATGATGTCCACCACCTGGTCCAGCAGTTGCACGCCGAGGTGTCCGGCCCAAGCCAGCCTTTCGAACGCCTCGGGCATGAGGCTGTCCACCGAAATCCGCTTCTGGATGTCCGAGCGGATGATGCGTGCTCCCGCCACACGGTCCATGCCGACCAGGGTCTCCATGGCTTCCGTCAAGTTGCCAATGGTGGCCGAAATCCCCCAGACCCGCATGGGGGGTGACAAGGCTTTGAGCTGTGCGATGGCCAATTCGACCTGCACCCCCCGCTTGTTGCCGAGCAGGTCGTGCCATTCGTCCACCACGATGGCGGTCAGGCCACCGAACCGCTTCTCGCTGCCCTTCTTGGCGAGGAGGACATGCAGACTCTCGGGTGTCGTGATGAGCACCTCAGGCAACCGGCGGTCCTGCCGCTGTTTCTGGGCCGAAGGTGTGTCGCCGGTGCGGACCTCGACCGTCCAGCCGTTGTCGGCGTGGGCGAGCAACCGCGATGCGGAGCCGAAGATTTCCTTGGCCAATGCCCGAATCGGGGTGATCCACAGCACCCGCAATCCGCCAGGCTTGCCGCCGCCCAGAACGGAGGGCACCAGCGCACTGTAAGTCTTTCCGCTCCCGGTGGGCGCATTCACCAACGCATCCCCTCCCCGTTCGAAATGCTGCCACGCCTCCAATTGAAAGGCAAAGGGGCTCCATCCACGGGCAGCAAAGAAGGCCGCACCGCCCTCGACCAGAGTGGACCCACCCGATCGGGCATCGTTGAAATTCGCAGGATTTGGCGTGGATTCCACCCTGCAATAATCTCCCGAATCGCCTTTGTGTTCCTACCTTTCCCGGTCATGAAAGGAAACCTGCACCTCTTTTCCATGTTGGCGCTGATTTGCGCCCTGTTCTCCAACGTCTCTGAAGCCGAAGCCCAGGATCCGAAATACAGCCGGATGCTCGAGGACCTCGTCGACGAGAAATACGAGCGTGTGCTCTTCCGCGCCATCGGTTTTACCGAAAAGGAAAGCACCAAAAAGCACCCGGAGCCATATGGATACATGGCCCGCGCCTACCTCAAGATTCACCAGAGCGATGATCCGGAGCTCAAGGAGAATTACCCCAAGGCGCTGAAAGAGAGCTTGAAGTACTGCACCAAGTTCATCAAGAAGGACAAGGAAATGGAGTACGTGCCGGACCAGCTCGACTTCATCGAGGAGCTCCGTGCCGAAGCGATCGCCCAGGCCGACACCGAAATGGATGCGGAGAAGTACACCCGCGCAAAGAGCCTCTACAACTACCTGACGAAGTTGGACAAGAGCGACCCGGCCGCCTACCTCATGCTCGGATTGGCCAACTACTATGGCCGGGCCACACGGGACGCCTCCGCCAACTGGGAAGCCGCCATTCAAATCATGGGCAGCATGACCGGACGCATCCCCGCTTCTGAGGAAATTGAGTACTACCGGGACGAGCCCCTGACCGAGTCCATGACGAACCTGCTCAAGACCGGCATCATCCGGGCTTCCGAGCAACTCGAAGCAGATGGGCAGCGGACCCAGGCCATCGAACTGCTCGAGAGTGGCCTTCCGCTGTTTGAAGGCGACCGCAGCTACATGGTGACGTACGGCTCCATTGTCGGCTGAGTTGTCCCCGGCTGGGATGTCCCGCTTTCCTCACGATCGCGATCACCCGCTGCTGGACCCCCAGTCCGAACGCCCACTTGATATCCTGCTGCTGGAGGACAACGAAGTGGATGCCATCGTGTTCGAAGGCACTGCAAGGAGGTATTCCCAGCCCATTCAGGTGCGCTGGACCTCGACTTTGAAAGAATTCGAGGCCGCCCTCGGAGAGCGCCTCCCCGACATCATCTGTGCAGACCACCTCCTCCCGGATGGAGATGCCACGCAGGCCCTTCAAGTCCGGAATCAAGTGGAGCGCGACATTCCGTTCCTCGTCATCACCGGTGCTGGCGAAGAGGATGTCGCTGTCGATTACATGAGACTGGGGGCATCGGACTACCTGTCCAAGCGCCGACTCAAAGAGTTCGGCCTGGTTTTGGACGTCTTGCTCGGGGGCTACCGGAACCGCGCCCTGCGCCATGCTGCGGAAACCGAGAGCCAACGGCTCAATGCCGAGTTGATGGCTTTGATTCGCCACACGGAAGAGGAGCGCGACGAAGAGAAACGCGCGCTGTCACGCGACATCCATGACCAGCTGGGCCAAGAGTTGACCGCCCTGAAACTGGGCATGTACATGGTTCAACGTGGCCTGAACACGGAGGGCGGACCCGACCCAACCGCCCTGTCCAGCAAACTGGACGAACTGATCGCCCTGAACACCAACGTCATCCAGCAGGTGCGCAACATCGCGCGGTCCTTGCGCCCGGTCGTCCTCGACCAAGTCGGTTTGTCTGCCGGCATCGAAACGCTCGTGCGGGACTTCAACCGCAAAGGCGGCACCTTTTGCGGCCTGCACATGGATCCGCTTCCAGAGTTGGACGACGCCATGCGAACAGACTTGTTCCGCATCGTGCAGGAAGCCCTGACGAATGTGCAACGTCACGCCGAGGCCAACCTGGCCTACGTCCGCCTGTTCGCAGACGAACAAGTGTTGCGCCTCGAAATCGGAGACGACGGACAGGGCATTCCCCTCCAAAACGAAGCTGAGCCAGCGCCGATGGGCATCGGGGTGATCGGCATGCGCGAGCGGGTTCGAAACCACGGCGGAGAAATCCGCATCCAATCCACCCCGGGTTCCGGGACGGCCATTGAAGTCACCATGCCTCTCAGAGAAGCAGAGTAAATTGAGTCCATGGAAAAGAAGACCGTTGTCCTGTGCGACGACCACAACATCGTTCGGGCGGGACTCCGCCAGATTGTCGAATCCTTCGGGGATTTCGAAGTGCTGGCCGATGTGGAGAGCGGCGAGGCCCTGTTTCCGCTCTTCAAGCAGCAAACCCCGGACCTCCTCCTGCTGGACATCAGCCTCCCGGGACGGAGCGGTCTGGAAGTCCTCAAGCAAATTCAGGCCATGTACCCCAGCATTGCCGTTCTGGCGCTGAGCATGTACCCAGAAGACCAATTCGCCATCCGGATGATCAAGGCTGGAGCGAGGGGCTACTTGCACAAGGACAGCGCCCCACAAGTGCTGGAGGACGCGATGCGAACCATCGCGGAAGGCAAACAGTTCATCAGTGCTGAATTGACGCGCCTGATGATCGAGGAGATGGCGAAGGACGACAATGACCTTCCGCACAAGAGCCTGTCTGACCGCGAGTACGAAGTCTTGCTCTACATCGGGGAAGGCAAAACGATGACGGAAATCGCCAATCAACTGAGCCTCAGTATCAAAACGGTCAGCACCTACCGCAGCCGCATCCTGGAAAAGATGCGCCTCAAAAGCAACTCCGACTTGGTCAAATACATCCTGTTGCACGACCTCGCTCCCGGCGGTGCCGACCCGACGCACACAGCGGGTTGACCGGCCTCGGAATTTTCCGACCACAAGACAGCGTAGCCCCTGACGTCTTCTGACGGACCCCGGGGCTACTTTCACTTCATGCAGCCGACCGGCAACGTGACCCCCACCTCCTCCACTGCGACCAGCACCCCAATTCGAGTGGGGCTCGTGCACGGGCACCTGGCGGCACGGTCCAAATGGCCGTTGACCACCCCGGGAGGGCGGGCTCTGGAATGGCGGACCATGGAAGCGAGCGATGCCGGCTCGAACCTGGTGGACATCTGGGTCGTCGGCACCCAAGGCGATCGAGAGAAGCGCATGGACACCGCACGGTGTCTGACCTCCTCCGCGTCCCCCACCCCTGTGCTCATCCTGCTCGCTGCCTTGGATGACGCCTCCGATTGGCTCGCCTTTCGTGCAGAAGGCTACCACGAAACGGGAAGCTCCGCAGACCTGCTGGCCCAACGATTGGAAGCGCTACTGCCCGAGCCTGCCCGCAACGCAGACCAGCTGCCCACACCCGGCGGCCTGATCCAAGCGGAAACCGAATTCTGGGAGTCCACATTCAACATGGCCGGTGCCGGTTTGATCACCGGGCGCTCCACACAATTCCTCGCGGCACTGGATCGGGTTGGCAAGCTGGGGCCCATGCGCACCCGCGATGAAGCCATTGGCCGCATTCACCAAATCCTCGCTTCGGTCACCTGGGAACTGAACAACCCCAAGGCCAAGGAACTGCTCGGTTTGAACACCCCTGTCGCTTTGGACTGTGGATTCGTTCGCCGCATGACCCCCATTCAGCCCCAAGCCTTGCTGGCCGATTTCCTCAAACTGGGTGAAGAGAACCGTTACTCGGTCGGCGATGTGGTCGTCCGCAACGACCAAGGGCAGCCGATGTACCTCAGCCTGGAATTGAGCCTTCCGGAAAACGCCTCCGACACCTTGTTGCTCACCTTGCTCGACATCTCCCACCGGGTGGAATTGGAAGCCACCTTGCGGGACCACGTCAACCACCTCGAGGAAAGGGTCGAGCAGCGCACGTTGCAAATCCGCCAGGCCAAGGCCAAACTCGAAACCGAAGGCAATCAACGTCAGCGCTTGGCCGACCAGGTCCGACAAAACCTGGTCCACATCACCCAAGGCGTGATCAGCGCGAAAGCCATTTTGGGCGTCGCCCTTCCCGGCAAGGAGGAATTGCGGCAGCTTTTCGCCAACTCCCTCTTCATCGAGCGCCCGCGGGACATCCTCGGTGGAGACTTTCTCTTCATGGCGGAGAAAAACGGAAAACGGACCCTCGCTTTGATCGACAGCACGGGCCACGGCGTCCCCGGGTCCATGGTCGCCCTGTTGGGATCCATGCTGATCAACCGGGCCTACGCCGAGTTGAAGGACCCAACACCCAGTGACATCCTGCGCGACTTCCGCATGGCCTTCGACCAACGGATGAACCGGCATTCCGATGCACCGCAGATGTTCGGGTTTGACGGTGCGGTCATCACGCTCGATCCAGACGCCCGGCAACTCCATTTTTCCGGTGCGCGTGGCGACCTCTTCCTCATTCGGAACGGCCAAGCCAAAGTGATTCGCGGGACGCGAGAGAGCATCGACCTCATCAGCCGGGCACACGGCAAAGTCACGCCCAAAGTCCAATTCGAGCCGCACGTCATCGACATCCAACCCGGAGATCAAGTGTACCTCGCCACGGATGGCATTCGGGACCAATTTGGCGGCATCCACGGCCGCAAGCTGGGCCGAAAGCGCCTGGCCGACATGCTGGAGCAACATGCCCACCGCTCCATCTCTGACCGAGAATCAGCCCTGCTTCAGGAGTTGCTGCGCTGGAAAGGCGGCAACGCCAAGGTCGACGATGCCACGTTGGTCGGAATCGACCTGACGGACGTTCAGGAAGGCTGACCGACTGTGCCAGGCTTCAGTCCCCGGTCTGCAGCCGCGTAGATGCGTTCGATGATGTCCACCACTTTCAAGCCTTCCAAGGCATTGGTGGTGATCCGGCCGGAGCCCCGCAAGGTGTCGAAGACATTCTCGAAAATGTAGCCGTGGTTGGCCGCACTGCCTTTGTAAGCGCCGTAATCATTGGCGGGGTTCGAGGGCGGCAGTTCCGGCATCTCGTACCCCTCCACACGGCAGTACTCCACTTCATTCATGTATTGCCCGCCGACTTTGACCGTGCCCTTCTCGGCCACGATGGTCAGCGAACTTTCAAAGTTGGTCTCGGACACAGCCGTGGAGAATTGAAGCGTGCCGAGACCGCCTTGGACGAAGTCGAATGTCACCAATCCGGAATCCTCGAAATCGGTGTTGTGTCCGTGGGTGAAATCCGCAAACCGGGCATGGATGCCGTGGATGTCCCCAAAGAGCCAGTACAGGATGTCGACGAAGTGGCTGAATTGGGTGAAGAGGGTACCGCCGTCCAGATCGAGGGTGCCTTTCCATGGGATTTTCCCGTAGTAGCGGTCGTCCCGGTTCCAGAAGCAATTGACCTGGACCATGTGAATCCGTCCCAAGCGACCAGAGTCGACCAGCTCCTTGAGCCAAGCGCTCGGTGGACTGTAACGGTTCTGCATCACACAGAACACCTGCTTGCCCACCTCCAAAGCTTTGTGCAACACCGCCTCTCCGTCACGGCGATTCAACGCCATGGGCTTCTCAACGATGACATGATGTCCGTGCTCCAGCGCCAGCAATGCCTGTTCGGCGTGCAACCCGTTGGGCGTGCAAATGCAAACCACATCAATGCCCGCGTGGGCCGCCAGCATCTCCGCCATGTCCTGGTGGAAGACCAAGTCCTCCTGCACACCCGACTCTTCTCTCGACCGGATGTCACAACCTGCCACGAGCTCACAGCCGGGATGGCGCCGGATCATTTCCGCGTGGCGCTTGCCAATGTGGCCCAGGCCGACCACGGCAAAACGAAGGGGGGCTGTCTTCATGTGTCCAAAAGTTCGAACCGCCTCAGGCGGAGGGCAAAAGTCGCGAATTCAGTCGGCACTCCATTCAGAAGCGATGTATCGGGGCACATGGAGCATGCGACTCCCATACCAACTGAACATCTCGCCGTCCACGAGGCGGGCATCGAGCCCCTCACATTCTGCCTTGTGCGCCGCTTTGAAGGGAAAGGGCTCCGACGGCAAGAACACTTCATCGACCCCTGCCTGACGCACCGCCTCCAAATCCAACTCGGGGTACCGGGGGTCTTCCGGCCAAGGCGACCACCCCCACCAACGCAACACGGATTGGATGTAGGCATCACTCCCAGCCCACATCCAGGGATTGCGCCAAACGGCATATGCAATGCGCCGGTCCAGACCGGGTGCCGTCTCGCGGCCCACTTCCCACGCGCGTCTCGCCTCGGCTTCCATTTCGCGTCCGCGTTCAGCGGCCCCAACCAACTCGCCGAGATCGGCCAACAACCGGAACGCGCGCTCCACCGTCCGCACATTGCACACCCAACAGGGAACGCCTGCAATCTCCAGCGCCATGATGTCCTGGGCGTCGTTCTCCTCGATGTTGGCGATGACCAAATCGGGCTGCAGGTCCAGGATCACATCCACCCGAACGCCCTTCGTGCCCCCGACCCGGGTGCGCTCCCGGCGCAGGTAATCGGGATGGATGCAGAATTTGGTCAGCCCCACGATGCGGTCCTCCACACCGAGGTCCACGAGGGTCTCCGTCAAGGAAGGCACCAGGCTGATGATGCGCTGGGGCGGACCAGCGAGGTCCAATGGAAAGCCGCGGTCGTCCACCGTCATGGAAGCAAGGTGGCACGGCAGACGGAACATCTGCCAATTCCGGTGCGATTTCCGCCGCTTTTGTCAGCCTTGGCCAACAGACGCGACAACCTGTCAGTCGCGCAGGCTCCGTTTTCTGTTGGCACTGCTTTTGTCCATGGCGGTGCGTCCCAGTGACATTGAAACAGCAAACAACAACCCCACATATCATGAGCAAAATCATCGGCATCGACCTCGGCACCACCAATTCCTGTGTGGCCGTGATGGAGGGCAATGAGCCCGTGGTCATCAACAACAGCGAAGGCAAGCGGACCACCCCGTCCATTGTGGCCTTCGTCCAGGATGGAGAACGCAAAGTCGGCGACCCCGCCAAGCGTCAGGCCATCACCAACCCCACCAAGACCATCTTCTCCGTGAAGCGGTTCATGGGCCAGATGTTCAAGGAAGTCGGCAATGAAGCCGGCCGCGTTCCCTACGAGGTCGTGGAGGCCGACGGCGGAACCGCCCGGATCAAGATCGACGACCGGAACTACAGCCCGCAGGAGATCAGCGCAATGGTCCTGCAGAAGATGAAGAAGACCGCAGAGGACTACCTCGGAACGGAGGTCACCGGTGCGGTCATCACGGTCCCGGCCTACTTCAACGACAGCCAGCGCCAAGCCACCAAGGAAGCCGGTGAAATCGCCGGCCTCGAGGTGAAGCGCATCATCAACGAGCCCACCGCGGCTGCCCTCGCGTACGGCCTCGACAAGAAGTCCACGGACCAGAAAATCGTGGTGTTCGACCTCGGCGGCGGAACGCACGACGTCAGCATCCTCGAGCTTGGAGACGGCGTCTTCGAAGTGCTCTCCACGGATGGCGACACCCACCTCGGCGGTGACGACTTCGACCAGGCCATCATCGACTGGCTCGTCGAAGAGTTCAAGTCCGAGAACGGTGGACTCGACCTCAGCAAGGACCCCATGGCCCTCCAGCGCCTCAAGGAAGCCGCTGAGAAAGCCAAGATCGAGCTGAGCAGCACCAACAGCACGGAGATCAACCTCCCTTACATCATGCCAGTGGACGGCGTGCCCAAGCACCTCGTGCGCTCTCTGAGCCGCTCCAAGTTCGAGCAACTGACCGACAGCCTGGTCAAGCGCACCATCGAGCCCTGCCAAACGGCCCTCAAGGCCGCTGGACTCGACACCAGCGACATCGACGAGGTCATCCTCGTGGGTGGATCCACCCGCATCCCGGCCGTTCAGGAGGCGGTGACGTCCTTCTTCAGCAAGGAGCCCTCCAAAGGGGTGAACCCGGATGAAGTTGTGGCCGTCGGTGCGGCCATCCAAGGCGGCGTTCTCAGTGGCGACGTCAAAGACGTGTTGCTCTTGGATGTGACCCCCCTCTCCCTCGGCATCGAGACGATGGGCGGTGTCATGACCAAACTCATCGAAGCCAACACGACCATCCCCACCAAGAAGAGCGAAACGTTCTCAACCGCAGCGGACAACCAGCCGAGCGTGGACATCAACGTCCTCCAGGGCGAGCGTTCCATGGCGGCGGACAACCGGTCCATCGGCCGCTTCCAACTCTCCGATATTCCGCCTGCACCGCGCGGTGTGCCGCAAATCGAAGTGTCCTTTGACATCGACGCCAACGGCATCATCAACGTGAGCGCCAAGGACAAGGCCACCGGCAAGGAGCAGAACATCCGCATCGAAGCATCGAGCGGTCTCAGCGACGAGGAAATCCAGCGCATGAAGGATGAAGCCGCCGCCAACGCCGACGCCGACCAAGCGGCCAAGGAAAAGGTGGAGGTCCTCAACCAGGCGGACAGCCTCGTCTTCCAGACCGAGAAGCAGCTCGGCGAGTTCGGCGACAAACTGCCCGCCGACAAGAAGGGCCCGATCGAATCGGCCATCGCCTCCCTCAAGGAAGCCCACGCCGCCCAGGATGTGGACGCTTGCAAAGCCGGCATCGAAGCGCTGAACCAAGCCTTCTCCGCCGCCAGTGAGGAGATGTACAAAGCCAGCCAGGAAGCCGGTGCCAGTGCAGGCCCCGAGGCCGGCCAAGACGGCGGAAGTGCCGGCGACGAGGAGGTCACCGACGTCGACTTCGAAGAGGTCAACGAAGAGAAGTGATTCCTTTCCCAACCCACAAGAAAAAGGCGGCCCCGAGCGGGTCGCCTTTTTTGTTGGGTGCCGGAGAACCGGGACGAATGTCCGCTGTTCCTTTGCCCGAGCCCCGATGATGCCGGACGACACCGCCCCCCACTCTCCCATGCCGGCCACCGGCCCCCAGGAACGCTGGAGACGCCGTTCCGGATGGGTTCTGGTGGCCATTGGGTTGCTGACGGCCCTCGCCGGATGGCGCGCTGCCCACATCGGATTCAACTACGACTTCGAAGCGTTCTTCCCTGAGGGGCAACCCGAGACGGCGTTCTACCTCCAATTCCGGGAGGCATTCAGCACCGACAACGACTTCATCCTCGTCGGACTGAAAGGAGAACAAGGCGTGTTTGACCCGGCCTTTCTACGGGCCACCCGCGACCTGGCCAGCGCCCTCGACACCGTGCAAGGCGTCACCGGCGTGTTGGACCCCACCGACCTCACTTTGCCCGTCCGGGACCCCGTCCTGGGCATGGTCTTCCAGCGGCCGCTGCTCCGTTGGGACCAGCCCGAGCATTACGACACCGACAGCGCCGCGATCTGGCGGAACCCGCAGTGGGTCGGCACGGTGTTCAGCGAGGATGGCCAGAGCTTGGCCCTGACCGTGCTGCAGACACCGATGCTGTCCAAGGAGGGCTGCGACCGCATTGCCGCCGACACCGACGCGGTTCTGGCGCAGTGGCAAGCCGCACAGGAAGCGCAAGGCGTGACCGTGGAATACCACCGCGCCGGGCGTGCACATGCCCAAGTGCACTACGTCAGCGTGATGGAGCGGGAAGTGGCACTGTTTGTGGGATTGGGCCTGATTCTGCTCGTCACCTTTCTCTTCTTCGCATTCCGGACGTGGTGGGGCATCGTCATTCCCCTCACCGTCATCCTGCTCAGCGGACTGGGCACCCTCGCCTTCATGGAAGTCACGGGCAAGGGCATCGACATCATGACGGTCGTGCTGCCGACCATCATTTTCGTGGTGGGCATGAGCGATGTGGTGCACATCATCACCCGCTATCTCGACGAACTGCGGGCGGGACTGCCCCCTTTCCCGGCCCTCCGCAAGGCCTTCCGCGAAGTGGGCCTCGCCACCTTCCTCACATCGCTGACCACAGCCATTGGCTTCCTCACTCTGCTTTCCTCGGCCATCGGGCCGATTCGGGAGTTCGGCCTGTACACCGCGGCCGGGGTGTTCATCGCCTTCGGATTGGCCTTCAGCCTGCTGCCCGCCGTGCTGATGCGCACCAACGCGCCCATCCGCCACGCAGCAGGCCCCGAGGACAGCAGCGCGTCACCGTGGACCCCCTGGCTGTCCCGGTGGTTCATCCGCATCGTCCGCTACCGAAAAGCCATCCTCGGCGCCACGGTGGTCCTGACCGGATTCAGTCTGTGGCTGCTCAGCGGCATTGTGGTCAACAACTACCTCCTTGAAGACCTGCGCGCGGACGATCCGCTGCGACAGGAGTTCAACTTCTTCGAACGCGATTTCTCCGGGGTGCGGCCCTATGAGTTGGCCCTCCGCTTTGAGCCTGGCCAAGAGACGATGGCTTTGCCCGGGGTGCTGGCGGCGGTGGACAGCGTCGAAACGTGGCTGGCCGAAGAGGTCGGCGCCGGCAGCGTCCTCGGCCCCGCCTCGGTGGCCCGCACCGCACACCGGCTGTTCAACGGAGACCGTCCTTCGGCCGACCGAATCCCAGAAGGCCCGGCACTCTCCCGGCTGCTCGACCGCCTCAACAAACTCGACCGCCGGACTTCGGACGACAATGGAGCCGGATGGAGCGCCGCGGTGCGCGACGACCTTGGGCTGGCGAGAATCACCGCCAAGACGGCCGACCTGGGCGCGAACGTCCTCGCTGAACGAAACACGCGTTTCCTGGAACGGGTAGACGCCTACCTCGACGACACCTTCGACACCCCGCCCTTCTCGGTCGAAGTCACCGGCACCGCCAACCTGATCGACCTCAACAATCGGTTCCTGGCCTCCGACATGGTGCTCGGCCTCCTCATCGCCTTCGGCATGGTTGCCCTGATTGTGGGCCTGCTGTTCCGCAGCCTGCGCATGATGTTGATCTCGCTGGTGCCCAACGTGCTCCCGTTGTTGTTCATCGCAGGGTTCATGGGCGCGCTCGACATCGACTTGAAGGTCTCGACCTCCATCATCTTCACCATCGCCTTCGGCATCGCCGTGGACGATACCCTGCACTTCCTGGCCAAATACCGCATTCTGCTCCAACAAGGCCGACAGCCGATTTGGGCGCTCCGGCGAACCTTCCTCGCCACGGGCAAGGCGATCATCATCACCTCCATCATCCTCTGTGGCGGGTTCGCCACGCTGATGCTCAGCAGCTTCGAGGGCACCTTCCACATCGGCCTGCTGGTCTCGCTGACCCTGTGCTTTGCCGTGGTGGTGGATTTGGCGGTGCTTCCCCTCCTCCTCCTGCCGCGGCGCGCTTAACTTGGAGCCATGCTCCCCCGCCGCACCTTCCTCCGTCGGGCCGCTGCCATGGCGGCCGTCCTTGGCGTCGACCCCACCCGCCTGCTCCGTGCCAACACAGCCCCACTGTCGGCCGTGCCGATGAAAGGCGAGCGGTTCAAGGGCGGGCACATGCTCGCGACTTGGAACCACGGCCTCGTGTCCAACGCGGAAGGATGGCGTCAAATGCAGCAAGGCGGTTCTGCCCTCGATGCCGTTGTGGAAGGAACGGCATTGGTGGAAAGTGACCCCACCGGAACCAGCGTGGGCCTAGGCGGACGTCCCGACCGCTCGGGACGGGTCACCCTCGACGCCTGCGTCATGGATGCAGAAGGCCATGCCGGCGGCGTGTGCTTTCTCGAAGACATCGAACACCCCGTGCGCGTGGCGCGGGCCGTCATGGAGGACACCCCGCACGTCCTGCTCGCCGGCGATGGCGCCCGGGATTTCGCCCTCGCCAAAGGATTCGAAGCGCGCAACTTGTTGACGGAAGACAGCCGAAAGGCCTGGGAAGAATGGCGCCAAAGCGCCCAGTACAAGCCGATCATCAACGTGGAGAACCACGACACCATCGGCATGATCGCACAAGACCTCGACGGCCGGTTGGCCGGCGCGTGCACCACCAGCGGCCTGGCATACAAGCTCCGCGGCCGGGTGGGCGACAGCCCCATCATCGGGGCAGGCTTGTTCGTGGACGACGAGGTCGGCGCCTGCACCGCGACCGGATTGGGCGAAGCCGTGATGAAGACCCTCGGCTCCTTTCTCGTGGTGGAACTCATGCGACAAGGTGCCTCTCCGGCCGAAGCCTGCCTCGAAGCCGTGGAGCGCATTTCCCGGAAGATGCCCGTCGACGACCTGCAAGTGGGCTATCTCGCCATGGACACCCAGGGCAATGCGGGCGCCCATGCCATCCACGGCGGCTTCAACTACGCCCGAAGCGTGGGCGACCAAACTGAACTCATCGACGCCCCTTCGTTGCGCTGAACATGGCAAGCCAGCCCTCCTCCCTCTCGAGCAAACGCGGCAACCTGGCCGGCTTGTGGACTTTGGCCCGCCCGGTCAACGTCGCCATCGCCGCTGCCACGTTTCTCCTGCTCAAATTCGGTTGGTTGGCGCGGTGGGACGACGGCGCCTTGGTCGGCAACCTGACCGGTTGGCCCTTGATCGAGGGCATGCTCGTGGTCGCCCTCTTGATGACGTCGGGCAATTGGATCAATGCCTACTTCGACGTACATGAGGACCGCATCAACCGGCCTGACCGTGCGCTCGTAGGTCGCAGCGTGAAGCGCCGGGTCTTGATTGTGGCACACCAAGTGGTCAATGGAGCCGGATTGTTGATCGCCGCCCACTTGAGCTGGACCCTTCAAACCTGGACACCGCTGTGGATGGCGGGAGGCATTTCCTACATCCTCTGGCAATACAGCGCCAGGTGGAAATCCACCCCCCTGTTTGGCAATGTGGCAGTGGCCGCCCTACTTGGCATGGTGCCCTTGTGGCTGGCAGCCCTGGAGGCCCCCATGGCGTCCGATGTCATCCGTCCGCGCCTGTGGGCATACCTGAGCGGGTATGGTGCACTGGCCATGGGCGTGGGTCTGGTCCGCGAATTGGCGAAGGATGCCATGGACATCGAGGGCGACCGGCTGGCCGGCAAACACACGTTGGCCGTGCGCCGGGGAGAACCCGTGATCCGGTCATGGTGCATTCGGTTGCTCCTCACCATCGCAGTGGGCTATGCTGGTGGCGTCTTGGTCTGGTCCAATCCGCTGCATGAAGCGATGTTGTGGATGGCCCCCCTGCCTTTTTGCCTCCACGCCTTTGTGGTGTTGTCCCGCCCCAGTCCAAAGTGGTCCACCTTATCCAGGTCCATGCTGCTGATCTTGATGGCAGGCGGCCTGCAATGCCTGTGGATTCCGGTCTGAAGGCCGTTGACCTGCCCGCATCTTGAGGGTTGGGTTCACATTGCGTTAACCCTGAAGTGCATTATCACTCATCTCGGGACGGGTGGCTTAACACAAAGCCCGAAAAGGGGGCGAGGTGTTTCACAATCGGATAAAATGACTTGAACGGTGAGGCGAAACATGGCGGACAGTTTTGGAGCGGATTTCTCCATTCAGTCAACCATTCAACCAAACCATGAGAACCATTTTCTCTTTGCTGGTCATGCTCGTCTCCACATTCGGAGCCATGGCACAAGGCACGGTTCAGGTCACCGGGAGCACCGGAACCACCACCTGGACATCCAACAACACATACATCCTGGACGGCTACGTCTTTGTCAGTGCAGGACAGACCCTCACCATTGAAGCCGGCACCGTGATCAAGGGTGCCGCAGGCAGCGGTGTAGACGCTGCAGCCCTGATCGTGGCCAAAGGCGGTCAGATCTTCGCCAACGGAACGGCAGACGCCCCCATCATCATGACCTACGAGGCCGACCCGCTCGACGGTTCTGTGGCCTACGA
>CALBSW010000202.1 GCA_937967465.1 uncultured Flavobacteriales bacterium | reverse complement strand
TTCAGCCCTTCGCCACCGAATGGCGACGCATGTCGTCGTTCTCCCAAATTTCCTGAAGCATCGGCTGGAGGGCCACTTCCACCATGACTTTGGCCAATACGTCTGAAGGGATGGAGAATTTGGGGTGCCTCCGAATTAGCGGATAGATCCACCGGGAAATAACGTATCCCAGGTTGGGCTCCTTTCTGGGGACCACGGGGTAGATGTATCCCGGCCGAAACGTGGCAAACCCACCAAGTCCCAGAGCGGCAAGCTGATTTTCTGCAGCGCCTTTGTCCCGCGCGAATTGCACGCGGCTTTTCTCGCTCCGGTCGGCGCCTTGGCCACTCAACAGGGCAAAGCGGGCCTCAGGCGAATGCCTCTGAAGAGCCCGCGCCATGGTCAACGGGAGGTCCACGTTGATGCGGCGGAAGGCGTCACTGTCGAGGGCTCCCGTGTATGCCCCAACACAGAACAGGCAGGCCGTGACACCTTGGAAGCAGGCCTCGTCGTCCAGCTTCTCGAGGTCAGCAGCCACCCATTGCCGCAGTTTGGGATGTTCTAGGGTCAGCTTGCGGCGGCCGAGCGTCCGAACCTCCTTGACTTGGGGATGCGCCAAGGCATGCTCCAAGGCATGGCCGCCCACCATCCCGGTGGCGCCCAGAATCAGGACTGTTTCGCCTTGGCTCACGACAGCCCCACGAGTTCTCGACTCTTCGCCACCAGCGCTTTCGCAGCCTTCAAATCCCGTGCATGGGGGTTGGGGGTTTCCATGGGCCAACCTCCTTTGCGACATTCCTTGTCCTGGTACAGAACGCTGTGCTGGCTGAAGTAGGCGCCGGAATGGTT
Source organism: uncultured Flavobacteriales bacterium (assembly GCA_937967465.1). Classification (GTDB taxonomy): domain Bacteria; phylum Bacteroidota; class Bacteroidia; order Flavobacteriales_D; family Sanyastnellaceae; genus UBA8752. The sequence goes on along the minus strand of CALBSW010000202.1, from coordinate 1,926 downwards.
GCGTGCATCCTCAGAGAGAAGCACGTGCATGGAGGTTTGGGCTGATTCCCAACTGCTGTCAGACACGAAGGGGAGGATGGGCTTCATGAGGAACATGGCCACGCGCATCAAGGCCGGACCGCCTTGTCCAAAGTTGGACCGTGCCCATCCTGGGTGAATGGAGGCGGTGGTGACGTTCGAGCCCTGGAGTCGGTCGGCCAACTCAAGCGCGTACAGCGTGGTGGCGACTTTTGCCTCGCCGTAGGCGCCAAAGTTGCTGTAGTCACGGCGCTCGAAGTTCAAATCGTCCAAATGGACTTGATACCGGTTCTTGGGGCTGCCCGCATGGACGACAGAAGAGAGGATGCCGTAGCGGCCGTCGGGTGATTTTTTCAGGGCCTCGAGCAACAATTCCGTCAGCAAGAAATGCCCGAAGTAGCTGATGCCAATGGTCAATTCAAACCCGTCCTTGGTGAAGGCGGGCTTGCTGTCCATGTTCACCATGCCGGCGTTGCACATCAGACCATCGATGACCTCGTACTTGGCGTGAAAGGCCTCGGCGAATGCGCGCACGGAATCCAAATCGGCGAGGTCGCAGCGGAGAATATCCACGGTGCCTGCCAACCCCTCAAATTCCTTGGCGACTTCTGCGGCAGCGTCGGGACGACGGCAGGCCATGATGACGTGTGCGCCTTGCTTTTCCAGTTGCCGGGTCGTTTCCAGTCCCACGCCAGAATTGGCGCCTGTGACGACGTACGTCTTTCCAGACAAATCTTTCTCGAGCAGTGCCTTGTCGCACCAAATCAAATTTTTGTGGGCCATGTCAGTGGATGTTTGAACGGTAAGTTTTTGGCGTCATGCCGGTGTGTTTCTTGAACAGTCGTGTGAGGCTTTGGGGCTGCTCAAAGCCCAGCCCAAACGCAATCTCCCCAATGCTTTCTTCGGAGCTCGCCAAGGCGTGTTTGGCCTTGTCCACCAAGGTTTGGTGGATGTGTCCCTGCGCACTCATCCCTGTCTCCTTGCGGAGCAAATCGCTCAAGTAGTTGGGTGACATGCACAGCTCTTGGGCGATCCAGTCCACGCGAGGAATTCCCTCCAAAAGCGCGCGTCCAGAAGCCAGGTACCCGCCCAATGCCGTGTTGAATCGGTCCAGGGTCCCTGAATGCATGGCGGTCCGCTGGAAGAACTGGCGGTCGTAAAAACGCATGCATTGGTTGAGCAGGAGCTCCAAGTTGTTCAAGATGAGTTTGTGGCTGTGGGCGTCGAGCTTTTGGGAATACTCGGCTTCAATGCGCTTGCCAATGTCCAAGGCTTGGGCCTGCTCTGCAGTGGAAAGGTGCAGGGCTTCCGTGACATCGTACCCGAAGTAGGTGTACTCGTCCATCCTCCGTCCCACGTCCGTCCCCGCCAACAAGTCAGGGTGGAAGAGGAGCATCCAAGAAGCGGAGTCCTTGGCGTGTCGCTTTCCTTCAAACCTCAATTCTTGCCCTGGCGCGGTGAAGATGAGCGTGCCATTTTCATAGTCGTACTGGCTGCGTCCATAGCCGATGGAGCCTTCCACGCCCTCCTTGTACATGACGGTGTACAGGGACAATTTCATCGCCATGTCCATGGCGTGGTCCATCGACACCTGCGGCAACTCCCGAAGCATGTACATGCCAATCAGGGGGTGCGCCGGTTCGGGCAATCCCGTCAGGGCATGTAATTCGCTGAGAGAGGAGATGTTGACCACGGGATTCATGGTGCAAATCTACCTACAGTCCCGGGCGATGAACTTCACCGAATCCCCGAATCACTTCACCAAATCGGGGTTGAGGGTGTTCGGCTTCTGTCCCGCCGTCTCCACAAACACGCAATCCATAAGGTCTCTGCGCTTGTGAGAAGCGTACAAACAGACCTACCTTTCGATGGATGAGTGAGCGCAAAGACTTCATTGAGATGAATCGG
>CALBSW010000201.1 GCA_937967465.1 uncultured Flavobacteriales bacterium | reverse complement strand
TCCTTGGCGTGTCCAATCACGCGCTTGAGGTGGTCGTCCTGTTGGGCCATGGTCAATGGGGGTGGGTGGAATGGAAACAGGTGATCGTTGCACCCGCCGGGCGGCAAAAATAAGGGTTCCCCATGCACCGGCGTACCTTCGCGGCATGGCCAGCAAAGCCCCGTCCATCACTCGCGTCGGCATCATCGGCAGTGGCAGCTGGGCGACGGCCCTCGCCTTCCTCTTCACCCAGCATGAAGACGCCGCCGAACACCCCGTCCGCTGGTGGATTCGGCAACCTGAAGCCTTGGCCCACATCCAGCGTACCGGCCACAACCCCCACTACCTCCAAAGCCTGTCCCTGAACCGGGACCGCATTGCCCTTCATGGAGATGTCCAAGAGGTCGTGGACCAAAGTGACGTGCTGGTCCTCGCTGTGCCCAGCGCCTACGTCGACAACGCCATTGGCGAAGTCCGGGGGCTCGAAAAGAAAGTCGTCTTCAACGCCGTCAAGGGGCTTGTCACTGATGACCACCACATCCCAGCCCGCTATCTGCACAAGATCAAGGGCGTGCCGTATGGCCGCATCGGCCTGATATCAGGCCCCAGCCACGCAGAGGAAGTGGCCCGGGAGAATTGGACCTACCTCACGCTCGCCTGCCCCAACGAGCGCCTCGCAGAACGCATGGCCGACCGCATGCGCACAAACTGGTTGCGCACCGAAACGACAGACGACCTCTTCGGCATCGAACTGGCTGCTGTCCTGAAGAACATCTACGCCGTGGCGGCTGGCATCGCCCATGGACTCGGGCTCGGCGACAACTTCATCGCCGTGATGATGTCGAATGCACTGAAGGAGACCCGCGGCTTCCTGCACGCCATCAACGAAACCGCCCGCGATGTCAATTCGTCGGCCTACTTGGGTGACCTCCTGGTCACGGCCTATTCGCCCCACAGCCGCAACCGGCGCCTGGGCACGATGGTCGGCCGTGGATACCGGGTGGCTGGGGCGCTGATCGAGATGGACATGGTGGCCGAAGGGTATCCTGCGGCCCTCGGCATCCATGCGATCAACCAAAAATTCGACGTGCCCATGCCGGTCGCCGAATGCGTCTACCGCATCCTCCACGAAAAGATTGCGCCCTCCATCGAGATGCGCATCCTCGCGGACAACATCCATTGAGAATCTGCGGCGCGCCCGCAACGAATCCGTTTCCGAACTTGTTGGTTCGATGGTGCGCTTCCTGACGGCCCTTCTCCTCTTGACCACCGGCACTGCGTCGGCCCAGGTCCGCTATGTGCCCAATGAGGGCCAATGGCCGGACCATGTGCTGCACCGGGCCGAGGTTGTCGGAGGTGGCGTTCAGCTCGACCGGGGTGGATGGACCTGCTGGCAGTGGGCACCGGAAACCGACGCAGCCGAAGACCACCACGTCGGCGCCCGACGCGGCATCCATTGGAGCGCGTCCTGGACCGATGCTGACCCGCAAGCCGACCTGAACTGGGCCCGCAGCGGTCTGGCCTCGGACCGGATGCACTTCTACCTCTCCGACGATCCGCATCGGTGGTCAGAGCATGTGCAACCCGCCACGATGCTCAACACCGACAACATCTGGCCGGGCATCCGGTTGAGGTGGCGCGGGACCCGGCAAGGGCGGGCCGCCTTCGAGTTCACTGTGGAACCGGGCGCCGATCCCGACGACATCGGATGGCGATATCGAGGCGTCGAGCCGTCCATCGGCCCTGGCGGCGAACTCCAGCTGCACCACGCTCTGCACAATGCCGCCGCCGGATTCTCGGCCGAATTGGCCACCCCGTTTGCCTTCCAATGGAACCAAGACGGCACCCTCGATGAGGTGTCCTGTGCCTACCGCGTCGAAGGCGAGGAAGTGCGCTTCACCGTAGGAGACTACGACGAGGGCCGGCCCCTCGTCATCGACCCGGAAATCACCTTCTCCACGTTTGCCGGCAGCACGGGAGACAACTTCGGTACGACCGCGAGCAACGGCCCGGGCGGCGCCCTGATCGGCGGTGCAGCCGCCTTTGCCCCGGGCTACCCCACGACCCCAGATGCCGTGGAAGCCACCATGGACGTGTTTGCCGACGGCATCAGCCACACGGTCATCACCGCTTTCAGCCCGGATGGCACCAACCTGCTCTACAGCACCTACCTCGGAGGCAGCCACGCCGACATTCCGCACAGCTTGGCCTACAATGAGACGTGGGGCCGCGTGGTCCTGTTCGGCACCACAGGGTCTTCCGACTTCCCCACCACGCCGGGGGCACTGCAAGCCGACTTGGCCCCTGGCCCGGCATCGGTCGTCGACATCTATGGCGAAGACACCCAGCCCAACGGGGTAGACTGCTATCTCGCCAGCTTCAGCGGCACGGACTACACCCTGGAGGCGGCCACCTATTTCGGGGGGTCCGGCATCGACGGCCAAAACAAGGCCAGCGGACTGAACGCCAACTTCGGAGATGAATACCGCGGCCAAATCGACATCGGACCCGACGGCAGCATCTGGGTCGCCACCACCACCACGTCGCAAGACCTCAATTTGCCCGGCAGCCCAGCGCCCGCCGGCTCCTACGATGCGCTCATCGCGGGTTTCGATGCCGACCTGACCACCCTCCTGTGTGGCCGGACCTTTGGCGGAAGTGGTGCCGATGCGGCATACAGTGTGGAAGTGGCCCCCGACAACAGCTTTGGCGCATTCGGCGCTCTGCAGATCCTGGTCGGCGGCGGCACCCTCTCCTCCAACCTCCCCCTGCCTGGCGGCTCCATCCAGCCGACCCCCCTCGGCGGCGTGGAAGGGTGGGTCGCCCAGATGAACGCCGGCCCCGATGACCTCACCGTGCAATTCGCCACCTACCATGGCCTTGCGGACTACGACCAGGTGTATTTCGTGCAACGCGACGGCCAAGGCCGGCCATACGCCTACGGTCAAGCCCGCGGGGGCATGCCGATCCAGGGCGACGTCTACGCCGAGCCGTCCAGCGGTCAGTACATCACGTGCTTTCTCCCCGACCTCAGCGACATCGAGTGGCAAACCACCCTCGGGTCCGGCGACAGCCAAGTGGACCTGAGTCCCACAGCCTTCCTCGTGAGCGACTGCGAACAGGTCTACATCAGCGGCTGGGGCGGAGAAACCAATGCCAACAGCGGCACAGCCGATGTATCGGGCAGTTCCACATTCGGACTGACCACGGCAGGCGGGCCCTTCCAAGCCAGCACGGATGGCAGTGATTTCTACCTCGCCGTGCTCGCCCCGGACGCCACCGACTTGGTGTACGCCACCTTTTTTGGCGGACCCTTCTCCAACGAACACGTTGATGGGGGGTCTTCCCGCTTCGACCAAAACGGCACTGTGTACCAGAGCGTCTGCGCGGGGTGCGGGGGCATGAACGATTTCCCCTCCACGCCCGGTGCCTGGAGTCCCGACAACCCCTCGCCCAACTGCAACATGGGGGTCTTCAAGTTCGAATTGGGCAAGCTCAACGCCCAGATCAACATCGACGGCCCGGACCAATTCTGCCAAGGGGAAAGCGTCCAGTTCGAAAACAGCACATCCGGCCCGGCGGCCTTCACCTGGGACTTCGGCGACGCCACCTTCAGCAACGAGGTCGCCCCGTTGCACCTCTACGGACTCAACGGCGTCTTCGACGTCGAGGTCATCGCGGAAGACACCACAGGGTGCCTGGAACCCGACACGGCCTACGTCACCGTGACCATCGCGCCCAATGCCGACCCGGTGGTGGACCCCGTCGATCCCCTCTGCGATGGGGAAGACGCTCAGCTTCAGGGAAGTGGCAACGGCACGCTGAGCTGGTTCCCCCCCACCGGGCTCAGCGCGGATGACGTGGCCGACCCCATTGCATCCCCTGCGGCCACCACGGTGTACACCCTGACCGACGAGACCCTGTGTGGCACCGCATCCGCAGACGTGGTGGTCGAAGTGGTCAACATGGTCACAGACCCCAGTGGGGACACCCAAATCTGCTTGGGCGATGGTGCGCCATTGTCCGTGAGCAGTCCACAGCCGGAAGCCGCCGGCTGGAGCTATGCATGGAGTCCGACCGCCGGGTTGTCCGACCCGGGCGTTTCAAACCCGGTGGCCTCACCCACCGCGACCACAACGTATACGGTCGAGATCACCACCCCCGAAGGTTGTACCCGTACCCACGAAATGACAGTCGATGTGGTGGCTGCTGCACCGGGCGACAGCATCTACCCGACCGTCCCCCTGTGCATCGGGCAATCCACCTTGCTCCAGGCCGATGAAGGCAGCACCTACGTGTGGAGCCCAACCATCGGGCTCAGCAACCCGGCCAGCCAAACGCCGGTCGCCTCGCCCCTGGAAACCACGACCTACACCGTCACCATCAGCAACCTGTGCGGAGAAGGCACCGATGAAGTGACGGTCGAGCTCATCGTCCCGGAAGCCTTCGTGGAGCCTGGCGGCAGGGTGTGCGCAGGCGAACCCTTTCCTGTCTCAGCCAGCGGCGGAGTGTCGTACCAATGGGTCCCTGGAAGCTTGGTCACCAACCCTACTGCGGCCCAGACCACCGTCGTGACCGAGACCTCCCAGACCTTCACCGCCTATGTGACGGACGCCGACGGATGTGTTGCCTCCGCGGAAGTGGACGTGCTCGTATGGGAACGGCCTGAGGTTGAGGCCGGCCCCGACCAACGTCAAGACTGGCTCGAGCCCACCTTCTTGTATGGCTCCGTTCAAGGTGCGCCCGTCGACTCGCTGTGGTGGAGTCCAGCCGACCCCCTCTCCTGCAGCGATTGTCTCATTCCCGAAGTCCTGCTGCAGGAGGACATGACGTTTACCCTCCACGTGATCGACACCAATGGGTGCCGCTCCGCCGATGTGGTCCAAGTGGAATTCAACTACCCGCTCTACGTTCCTTCCGCCTTCACCC
>CALBSW010000200.1 GCA_937967465.1 uncultured Flavobacteriales bacterium | reverse complement strand
CTTCCTGTCGCGCGGTCCGTACCGGCGGTATGACGCCGACCAGCAATTCGCCAGGATCAACCTGCTGCACCAGAGCCGTACTGGGCGTGGAGACGACCTCGTTTTCGGCCTGTCTGCCAAGGCCGACCGCTATGACCAGACGCTCGTTCAGGATGGCACCTTCCCGGTGCCGGGGGGCAGCGCAACGGTGCGCCGTGAGGAAGCAACGGTGGGAGCGTTTGCGGAGTGGACGGTGAAAAGGGAGCAATGGGATGTGATCCTCGGGCTTCGCTCGGATGTGCACGACACATTTGGCCTGTTCGTGACCCCGCGCTTGAACGCCCGGTGGTCCGTGTCGGACGCGATTTCGCTGAAGGCGGCGGCGGGCAAGGGCTGGCGGACATCGGTGCCGTTGGCGGAATTCGCCGGAGTCTGGGCGTCGAACCGCACGTGGATCTTCCCGGAGTCGGGGGCAGTGGATCCTTTCCGTGGATTGCAGCCCGAAGAGAGTTGGAACCTGGGCTTGAACTTCCTCTCCAAGTTCACTTTGGGGTATCGGGACGCGAGCTTCAACCTCGATGGGTACCAGGTCGACTTCAGCAACCGGGTCTTCGTGGACCTCGACACGCCGGGCGAGGCGACCATCCGTCAAGGCATGAGCCAGTCTCGCAGTGTGCAAGCTGAATTCTGGTGGGACTGGACGAAGCGCCTGGACATCACGCTGGCCTACCGTTGGGTGGATGCGCGCAGCGATTACGGGGACTTTTCCGGATATCGCCAGGATCCGTTTGTGGCCGAGCACCGCGGCTTCACGACTGTGGCCTATGGATCGCGTCCGGACTCCAAGGGCCGGCAGTGGCGGGCGGACGTGACGTTCCAGGTCACTGGCCCGCAGCGCTTGCCGTGGACGTTTGAGAACGACATCGTGGACCCGCGCTACGTGCGGCCGTCCGAGGCGCCGACGTTCGTGACGGGCAACGTGCAGATCAGCCGCGACTTTGCGGAGGGCCAGCAGATTTATGTGGGCGTTGAGAATGTGACGGACTACCGTCAGGCTGAGCCCATTGTCGGCATCGACTATGACACCGCGCCGGGCGAAGTGCAGACCGTGTCTGGCGGTCCGATTGGAGACGACCCGCTGTTTGACGCGGCGATCGTGTATGCGCCCATCTTCGGCCGCAACGTCTATGCCGGCGTGCGGTGGGCCTTTGGCCGCTGACTTCGTTTTCTTCGGACTTCAGGAGGCGTTGGGCAGGCGGCGGGCTTGGGGGACGCGGCGGTGCTGGCGGCCGTTGGGCCGGACCTTGGTCGGTGCGCTCTCGTCGTAGCGGGGGTCGGGTTGGAGGTCCAGCTTCTCCATCGATTTCACCTCCACGTTGACGCACCCGAAGTCTTCCTGGACGGTGCCCCGCATCTGGTAGACGCCGCGCCCCCGGAAGGGGTAGGCCTTGGCGACCGGCGGGAAATGGACGGTGTCGATCCATTGGCCTTCGCGGTCCACGAAGCAGCCGAACAGCATGCGGTCCCCCTTGACGGTGCCGGTTTCCTTGACGGTGACGAGGTAGCCGGCGATGGTGACCTCGCGGCCGATGTGTTCCGGCAGGGCGCGGGCGGGCATGGCGCCCTCGGCGGCCCGCTGCGCCTCGGCGGTGAGCAGGCCGAACGGGGACGACAGCGGGAAGCCCAGCAGCTCGATCTCGTCGTAGGCGTCTTCGCCGCTGCCGCCTTCGAGGGCGGGCAGGCTCCGCAGGCTGGTCCGGTGTTCGGCGGTTTCGGCGTCGCGGAAGAGGTCGGCGGCCGGGGCTTGCTTCGGCAGGTGGCCGAGCAGGAAGTGCGCTTCCCATTGCAACTGCTGCTTGGAGCGCCCCGTCCACCGCAGGCCCCCGATGCGGATGACGGTGAGCAGCTGCTCGAGGCCGATGCCGGTGCGCCGCACGAGGTCTTCGAGGTCGCGGTAGGGACCGGCATGGCGGCGTTCCCGTTCGATGCGGACGGCGGTTTCGCCCTCCACGCCCTTGACGAGGTTGAAACCGAGGGTCAGGGTCCGCGTGGCGGGGTCGTATCCGGCGAGGTAGCCCCCGGTGTTGACGCAGGGCGCAGCAATCCGGCCGCCCAGCAGCCGCGCTTCGTGGACATAGAACTCGGTCTGGTAGAAGCCACCGAAGTTGTTGATGCAGGCGGTCATGTATTCCAGCGGCCAGTAGGCTTTGAGGAAGAGGCTCTGGTAGCTCTCGACGGCAAAGGAGGCCGAGTGGCCCTTGGCAAAGGCGTAGCCGGCGAAGCTCTCGACCTGCCGCCACACCTCGGCGACCATGTCGGGGGCGTGGCCCTTGTCGGCGGCCTTGTCGAAGAAGGCCTGGCGGGCCTTCTGGAACTCCTCGCGCGACCGGAATTTGCCCGACATCCCCCGCCGCAGGACGTCGGCCTCCCCGAGGTCGAGCCCGGCGAACCGGTGGGCCACCTTGATCACGTCTTCCTGGTAGACCATGACGCCATAGGTCTCCGGCATGATCTCCAGCAGGATGGGGTGGGCGTCCCCGCGCCGCTCGGGGAAGCGGTGCCGCTCGATGTAGGCCTTCATCATCCCGCTGCGCGCCACGCCGGGCCGGATGACGGAGCTGGCGGCCACGAGACCGAGGTAGTCGTCGACCCGCAGCTTGCGCATGAGCATCCGCATGGCGGGCGATTCCACGTAGAAGCACCCGATGGCCTCGGCTTCCCGCAGCAGGTGCTGCACCCGAGGGTCGGCCTTGAACCGCTTCATGTCGTGGATGTCGATGTCGGCGTCCGGATCGGTCTCCGCGATGAGGTCGAGGGCGTCCTTGATCTTGGCGAGGCCGCGTTGGGACAGGATGTCGAATTTGTGGAGGGCGAGGTCCTCGGCGACCACCATGTCGTACTGCGTGGTGGGGAATCCCTTGGGCGGCAGGAACGTCGCGCACGTCCGGTGGATGGGCCGATCGGCGATCAGGATGCCGCAGGCGTGGATGGAAATCTGGTTGGGGAAATCGCGGAGGACGCCGGCGTAGCGGACGACGGCGCGTTCCACCTCGCCCAGCCGTGCCGGATCGAACCGCCCGCCGGCCAACGTGTCGATCTCGTGCTTGGGCAGGCCGAAGACCTTGCCGAGTTCGCGCACCACCGCCCGGTATTGGAAGGTGTTGTAGGCGCCGAGCAGGGCGACGTGCTCGTAGCGGTCGAAGATGTAGCGCGTGACGTCGTCGCGGTCCGTCCACGAGAAGTCGAGGTCGAAGTCGGGTGGGTTGGACCGGTAGAGGTTGATGAACCGCTCGAAGTAGAGGTCCAGCTCGATGGGATCGACGTCGGTGATGCGCAGGAGGTAGGCGACGAGGCTGTTGGCCCCGCTGCCCCGGCCGACGTGGAAGTAGCCCTTGGACCGCGCGTAGGAGGTGATGTCCCAATTGACGAGGAAGTAGGCGAGGAACTCCTTTTCGCGGAGGACTTCGATCTCGTATTCCATCCGTTCGAGGATGGCCTCATCGGGGTCGGGATAGCGGTAGGCGAGCCCTTCGGCGCACAGGTCGCGGAGGAGTTGCTCGTCCTCGACGATGGAGCCGGTGAAGGTGCGGAGGTTGCGGTGGGTGGCGCCGTCCTCCTGGTCGCCGAGGTCGCCGTCGAAGTCGATGTGGCAGGCGTCGAGCAGGGCGGCCGCGCGGTCGGTGAGCCAGGGGAATTCGGCGTAGGCCGATTCGAATTCGCCAACGCGCAGCCAGCGGTCCGTGTCGGGGGCGACCTGGTCGGCCGGCAGCTTGGCGAGGAGGCAGTTGCGGTCGATGGCGCGCAGCAGGCGGTGGGCGTTGTGGTCGCGTTTGTGGCGGAAGCTGGCCGAATGGAGGGCGACCATGCGGCTGCTGGGCGTGCCGTCGGGGTCGCGTTGGAGGGCCAGCCGGAGGGCGCCGAGTTCGCCGGGCCGGACGCCCACGCATTCGTCGCGGCGCAGGCCGCCGGGCTGTTGCCATGGCGCGCAGGGGGTGCCGTCGGCGGCGCGTTCCATCCGCCGCGCCCAAGGGTAGACCCACACCACGCCCTCGAGGGCCGGGGCGCGGTCCGGAATTCGGGTGGGCTTGCCGGCGTGGCCCGCGTGCAGGAGTTCGGAGAGGAAGCCGCAGAGCCGCTCGTAGCCGTCGTGGTCGCGGGCGAGGCCGACGTAGCGTTGGACCGCGCCGTCGCGGAAGTCGACGCCCAGCACGGGACGCACCCCGTATTTCGGCGCCAGCCGGGCAAAATCCGGCCCGCCGGCGGTGCAGTGCACGTCGGTGAGGGCCAGGCACGTCACGCCCGCCTCTTGCGCTTGGGCGAGGAGTTCCTCCGGGCGCAGGACGCCGTAGCGGAGGCTGAACCACGAATGGGTGTTCAGGAACATGGCGGCGAAAAACGGCGGGGATTCAGAAGAGGCTGCCTTGGCCGGTTTCCGATTCGCGGCCCCGGAGTTTGCGCGCCCGGGATTCGCCCATGCCGAACATCTCCAGCGACTGGTGGAGTTCGTAGTCGTACTCCGGGAAGATGCGTTCGCCGATGGGCTGCAGCAGGGTGGTGCCGTTGAGCCGGGGGTTCTTGATGCCCGGGTCAATGGGGTAGGCGTTGAGCGTGCCGTCGGGGATGGGCCGGAGCAGGGCGGTCACGTCGCCGAGGGGGGTCACCGGGTTGATCCACTTGTGCTCGTCGGCGGGGTCGAGCAGCACGGGCGAACGGTGGTGGCCGATGGCCTGCAGGGTGTCGCAGGCGGTGGTCGTGATGATGGCGAAGGACCGCACGAGTTCGCCGGTGGCGGTGTCCGTCCATTCGTCCCAGATGCCGGCCAGGGCAAAGGGGCGCTGGCCGTCGCGGGCATAGACGACGTAGGGCTTGGCGAGCTTTTCCCGCTGGGGGCCTTCGATGAAGGCGTCGGCCACGACGAGGCAGCGGCGGGTGCGGATGGACTGCCGGAACATCGGCTTCTGCAGGATGCCCATGGCGCCGCGGTAGCCGGGGTCGTTGTCCGCGTTGTGGTCACCCTCGCTCCGGGCGTTGATCATGTAGAACTGCTTCTTGGCCCACGCCGGGGTGAAGCCGAACTGCATGGCCTGCAGGGCATCGGGCCGGTCTCCGGTCACCACGGGGGCAAGGTCGCCGTGGGACACGTTGGTGTTCGGCGGCGGGGGCGCGGCGGTGTAGTCCGGCCCTGCGGTGACCTGGAAGCGTTTCTCGACGGCTTCGACGGAGGTGACGTTGACATAGCGTCCGCACATGCTGGGTTCAATTTACTGGTGACGGTTGGCGAGGAGGAGGGGGGCATCGCCCGAAAAGGGGTTGGTGCGGCCGATGGTGCGGGCGCCAAGGCTGGCGGCAGAGACGATGGTCCGGTCGCCGAAGCGCTCGCGGAGCCCGTCCATGGCGTTGTACAAGGCTTGCCGGTCCTCGTCGGCATCGAAGAGGTCCATTTGCATGCCCCCGCCCACGAGGTGGCTGTAGCGGACGCCAACCAGGCGCACGAGGACGCGCCGGTCGTAGAGCTGCTCGAACATCTCGAGCGTTTTGGGCACCAGGCGGTGGTCGGCTGCGGTGTAGGGAATGCGGGCCTGCAGGGTGCGCGTGTCGAAGTCGCTGTAGCGGACCTTGACGGTGATGCAGGCGGTGAGCTTGTTGCCGCGGCGAAGCTGGAAGGCCAGGTTTTCGGCCATGGCGATGAGGATGCCGCGGAGCTGATCGGTGTCGGTGGTGTCCTTGCGGAAGGTGCGCTCGGTGGAAATGGACTTCCGGTCGCTGGTGGGCATGACCGGAGAGGGGTCCTCGCCCTGGGCCTTGCGCCAGATGGTGCGGCCGGATTTGCCGAGCACGCGTTCCATCATGTCGACCGGCATCTCCTGGAGGGTGCCGATCTGTCGGACGCCGAGGTTGCGCAGCGTCTGGTACGTTTTCTCGCCGACCATGGGAATCTTGCGGATGCCCAATGGCGCGAGGAAGGGCCGCTCGGTGCCGCGTTCGATGCGCAGGGCGTTGTTGGGCTTGGCTTCACCGGTGGCCACCTTGGAGACGGTCTTGTTTTCCGACAGGCCGAAGGAGATGGGCAACCCGGTCTCGCGGATGATGCGTTCGCGCAATTCACGGGCGTACTGCCAGCAGCCGAAGAAGCGGTCCATCCCGGTCAGGTCGGCGTAGAACTCGTCGATGGAGCTCTTCTCGCAGACGGGCACGGCTTCGCGAACGATGTCGGTGACGGCGTGTGAATGCTTGGAGTAGTTGGCCGAATTGCCGCGGATGACCAGCGCTTCGGGGCAGAGTTCCCGCGCCATCCGCATGGGCATGCCGGAGTGGACGCCGAATTTCCGGGCTTCGTAGCTGCAGGAGGCCACGACCCCGCGGTCGCCGGTGCCGCCGATGAGCAGCGGTTTGCCGTGGAGCCGACTGTCCATCAACCGCTCCACGGACACGAAGAAGGTGTCGAGGTCGAGGTGGAGGACGGTGCGGGTGGAGGACATGTCAACAGAAATGGGATGCCAATTTAATTGGCATTCTCATACTGAAGACATTCTGGGGCAGAATCTTCCCGATCCGGGGAATCAACAGTTGCTTCCGAAGGCGGAGAGCAGCTGTAGGATATCGGATACGCCAACGATGCCATCCGCATCGAGGTCTCCCGTGCAATCGCTACCCGCGCAGCCGAAATTGGCGAGGAGGTCAAGGGTGTCGGACACGCCGATGATGCCGTCGCCGTCCAGGTCGTTGGGACAAGCGCACGGATCGGGGGCGACCCAGGTCACATCCTGGGGGGCAGCGCACGAGGGCAGGTCTGTAAAAAAGGCCCCCACCGAGTAGGTTTCACCGTCTGCGGGCACACCGTCGATGGTGGCGGAATAGCTGCCATTGGACGGGGGAACTTCAAACAGCTGTCCTCCGAGGTCGAGCAGGCCGGTTGGCGGCGGATTGACCACGTTCAGAAGCAGCTCGACGTCATGTTCCCCGGTGGCCGGATCGCAATCACCGACACTGGAGAGGTCGAGGGTCAGTTGACAGGGGCAGGGCTCCGGCGCGGTCCAGGCGTCGAACACCGCAAAGCCGCACGCATCGTCCTCGGTGAAGGTGATCACCAGATTGACGTTCTCCCCGTCGGCCACGAGACCGGTGAGGGTCACATCGGCCACGTCATTCGATACGGGGAAGGTTTGTCCGTTGACTTCGACGTCTCCGGCACCGGCGGAGAAGGCAAACTGCAGGGTCACCTGCTGGGTGTAGGTGCCGTCGATGGGGTTGCAGGCGCTTTGGTCCCCCACGGTGGAAGAGACCAAGGTGCAGGTGCCGCCGCCACAGGCTTCAGGGGCTGTGAAGAGCGCGTCTTGGCTCGCCGAGCAGGCAGGATCGCCCGTGAAGTAGGCCGTGACGTTGACGGGGTTGCCGTCGGCGGGAAGGTTGTTGAGGCTGACTGTCTGTGGACTGCCGGTGACGGTGAAGAGGGACCCATTGACGTTGAGCAATCCGGCCGGCGCATCGTCATAGACGAGGATGACCTGCTGGCTGTACGTGTTGGTGGAGGCGTTGCAGGGGGACTGTGCTCCGGCGAGCAAGGCGGAGATGCTGCATCCTTGGACGCCCCAGCCCATGTCGGCAAACATGCCCATCACGATGGGGCCCGGATCGTGGATGGCTTCACCGGTGTTCAGGTTGGGCGTCATCAGGGCGTTGGCATTGCCCGAGAGGTACATGTCTTCCCGCAGGTGGGAAAAGCTGGCGCCCGGTTCCCAGGGGTTTGGGGCATAAATGCCGGGAGGGGCCACGTCTGCAGCGAGGCCATTCGGTCCGGCCCAGATGAGTCCTCCTCCGATCAAGGCATTGCCCATGCTGCTCGTGGCGCTGTTCAGGTCGAGCAGGCTTCCCCCGGAATTGTTGTCGTTGATGAAGGTGTCATAGACAAAGGGAGATCCGCTTTGTCCGATGAACCCGGTGTTGCCCACCACATTGGCGCTGCCGATGAACCCCAGGCCGTGGCAGAGCTCGTGAAGGACCACGGTCACGAAATCGTAGGCGCCGGGCGGAACGTTGCCGTCGATGCCAAAGTACCAGGTCACGTCGCTGCCGAAGTTGCAGACGATGTCCGCGGAACTTCCGAGGTCACTGCCGGCCAACTGGTCTGCGAGGGCGGCAGGGTAGTAGACATCGGATTCGGGGGCGCCGGAGAAGTTGCGGTGCACGGTGGAGGGCGATGCAGAGCCGAGGATGTTCTCTCCGAGGTCTGCCCATGTCGCTTCGACGGCGATGTCCACCGGGCTGCTGATCTGGCCCGCCCAGATGTTCACGGCATACTGGAATGCGGTCTCCGCTGCAGGTGGAAAGTTGATGTAAGTGACCTGGATGGTGGCCACGGACGACCGTGTTGTGGTCGGAGGCGGGGTGAAGTGGAATTCGTCTTCAGCGACCCCGACGAGTCCGTCGCACCCCATCGATTGACAGGCCGTGTGGTCGTGCACCGCCGATGCGGGCAGCCCAAACATCTTCTGAGCAGCGCCTTCCATCGGTCCCAGCAACAGCAGGACCACACAGCACAGGGGAAGTCGGGACAAGAAGGCCGAAGACATAAAAGGAAAGATAACACTCATTCGTCGATGTTTTACACGAATTAGTGGGGTCTTTTGTGAGTGTTCGGCCTTTTCTTTTTGCTCAGGGCGAAACGGCCTCAGAATCAGGAAGGTGCATTCGGTCCGGACGGCCATACCGTCGAGAACCATCCAATGGCGCGCCAGGCTTCCCGAATGGCTTCCGGTGCCAGGGTGAAGGGCGCGAATTGCGGGTTGTTGGAGACCATCAGCAGGTCACCTTCCTCATCGAGGCGGTTCTCCACCCGCTTGAACACCAGTCCGTCTTCCCGGGTGACCACGATGTAGGGCCGGCCACCGCCGACCTGGTCCAGGCGCTCCACAAAGGCGCACAGCACCCAGGTTCCGCTGGGCAGGGGCAGCATGCTGTCTCCTTCAATCTGGAAGAAGCGGAGGGTCCTGTCCTGGGGGACTTCGGGCAAAGGCAGGTCGAACGCAGGCAGTCCGGAAATCCACTCCGGGTCTCCGAACCCTTGGGCGTACCCTGCCGCCGCCTTGGTGCTCACGGCGGTGATGCGTTCCGTTTCGGAGTCGCGGTCCACCGGGATGGGCAGCACGCGGAGGTCGTGCTCCATGGGAACCGGTGTTCCGCCGAGCACCAGGGTGTCGAGGGACACGTCGAGAACGTGGGCGAGGCGCACCAGCACATGGAGGCGAGGTTCGGCGCGGCCCTCTTCGTAGGCGCCCAGCGCCGTGCGCTTGATCCCGGCTTTTTCAGCCAGGTCGGACTGGGTCCAGCCGCGCGCCTTGCGGAGGGTGCGGAGTTGGGAACCGATGCGCGTGGGTTCGGCCATCTCAGGTGGACGCGACCACGGATTGGACCACGTCGAGTTTGCTGGTCAACAGGCGTTCGATGCCGTCCTTGAGGGTGGCGGTGGAAGAGGGGCAGCCTGCGCAGGCCCCGCGCAACCGCACGTGGACGGTGCCGTCGATGAAGGCACGGAAGTCAATGGCGCCTCCATCGGCTTCCACCGCAGGCCGCACGAATTCTTCGAGCAAATCGGCGATGGCCTGATCGTGCTCGGTGGGCACGATGTCGGCATCTGCGAGCGCCACGACCGGTTCGCCGGCGGTGGGGGCGGCTTCCGGTGAGGGGGGCGCTGCGGCCCGGGCAGGGGGCACTTTTTCGACGGCCACAGGGTGCTCGGTCAACCACTGTTGGATGTATTCGCGCATTTGCATGGCGATCATCTCCCAACCGAGGGAGTCGTCCTTGGTCACGGAGACGAAGGCGCCGCTGATGAACACGCCGGTGACGAAGGGGAAGTTGAACAGTTCCTCCGCCAGCGACGAATGGCCGGCGCATTCTGCCTTGGAGGTGAATTCGGCTTGGGCGTTGCCGTCGATCAGGGGGCGGTCGGCGACGAACTTCATGACCTCCGGGTTGGGGGTCATTTCGGCGTAGACACTGGTCGGTGTGCTCATGTGGCGAATATCGAACAGCCGGACGTTCTTCACCCGCGCCCGTCCGTGGGCAGACTCCGGGACAACCCGATATCTTGCTCCTTTCGAAACCGAGACCCTGAATCCCATGATCCGATTCCTCTCTGCCTTGGCCCTGACTGGCCTTTGGGCCCTGGCTTCCGCCCAATCCGGGTCCACCTTTCCTGTCAACGGGACCCCGGATGCCCGCCTTGAGTTGCACGTCTACGAAGGCGCGCGCATCCACACCGAGGCGGGAACCGTGCTCGACAACGGCCACATCGTCGTCCGGCGCGGCCGCATCGAAGCCGTGGGCGCCGGCACGTTCACCACATCCGAGCCCGCCGTCCGCCACGATGTGTCGGGCCATGAGATTTACCCCGCCTTTGTCGACCTCTACTCCGGTTGGGGTCTGAAGCGGGGAGAACGCGCCCGTTGGGATGGCAAGCCCCACTACGATCGGGAGGACACCAAGGCGGCCATGGGCTGGAACAGCGCCTTGCATCCGGAATTCGACGCAGCCGAAGCCTTCGTGCCATCGGACAAGGTGGCCGACCGCTACCGCAGTGCCGGATTTGGTGCCGTCGTGGCCCACCGACGGGATGGCATTGTTCGCGGTTCGGCGGCATTGGTGGCCCTATCCGGCGATGCCCACGATGCGGTCCTCGAACCCCGGGCGGCGGCGTGGCACAGCTTTTCCAAAGGGTCTTCCGCCCAATCCTACCCCAGCTCCCTGATGGGCAGCATTGCCCTGCTTCGACAGACCTACTGTGACGCCGAGTGGTACGGGCAGTTCGACGCCCCGGAGGAGCGCAACCTCTCGTTGGAAGCGTTCAATGCCGCGGCCGATTTGCCCCAATTCTTCGATGCCGGAGACTGGCGGGACATCCTGCGTGCCGATCGCGTGGGGGATGAATTCGGGGTCCAATACGCTTTCCTCGGAGGAGGCGAAACGTACCGGCGCCTGGATGAGGTCGCCGCTGCGGGGGGCGCGGTCATTGTGCCGCTGGACTTCCCTTCCGCCATCGATGTGTCCGACCCCTACCTCGCCCGCTTGGTTTCCCTGGCGGAACTGAAGCACTGGGAATGGGCGCCGTACAACCCGGGAAAGGTGGCCGAGGCCGGCATTCCAATGGCCTTGACCATGCACGGTTTGGACAAGGGCAAGGATTTCGTGGCCAACCTGCGCAAGGCGGTCGAGCACGGCCTGTCTGCTGAGGCTGCCTTGGCAGCGCTGACGACGGTGCCGGCCGAGATGGTGGGCGCGGGAGACCGCGTGGGCCGGATTGCCCCGGGCCTGGAGGCCAACTTCATCATTGCCGACGGCCCCTTCTTCGAGAGCGGAACGGCGCTGCGGACCACCGTGGTCCAGGGCGTGCGTCACGAGATTGACATGGAGCCCGAAGCCGATGTGGCCGGGCGGTACAGCCTGAACCTCGACGGCCGCGACTTGGTCTTGGAGTTGAAGACGGGCGACAAGGGTACGCGCGGCCAGTGGTGGCCGGTCGGCACGGCCGAGGCCGACATTGACTCGCTGGCCGGTCAGGCCAAGGTGAGCCTCGACGGCCGGGACCTGGTGTTGCGCCTGCTCGATGAGGATGCGGGCGCCTACCGCCTCGTGGGCAATGTCTACGAAGGCAGCCGCATCATCGAGGGCCGTGGGGAGCGGCCGGACGGGACGTGGATCGAGTGGGCCGCCCTGCGTCAGGGTGACGCCATCCAGACCCCGCCCAAGCCGGAGGAGACGGAAGCCACTGCCGAGACCGCACCGGAAGAGGAAGCGGGCGATCCGGAAGAGGAAGTGGAGGAAGGCCCCACCGGTCCAGGACCCATCACGTATCCATTCACGGCGTATGGCCGGACCCAACTGCCCGAACAAGGATCGTGGCACTTCGTCGGGGCCACCGTCTGGACGTGTGGGCCGGAAGGCAAAATCGAAGGTGGCGAGGTCATCGTGCACCAGGGCCGCATCCGGGCCGTGGGGCAGAATCTGGACCCGGCCGAGGTGTTCGGCAAGAATGTCCCGGAATTGACCCGAATCGATGCCAAGGGCAAGCACATTACGCCGGGCATCCTCGATGAGCACACGCACATCGCGGCCAGCCGCGGCATCAACGAGGGCACCCAGGCGTCCAGTGCCGAGGTCAGCATCGGCACCGTCGTCAACAGCGAGGACGTCAACGTCTACCGCCACCTCGCCGGCGGCGTGACGGCAGGCCAAATCCTGCACGGGTCCGCCAACCCCATCGGCGGGCAAAGCGGCATCATCAAATTCCGTTGGGGCATGTCGCCCGACGAGATGCAGATCGAGGATGCCGACCCCTTCATCAAGTTCGCCTTGGGTGAGAATGTCAAGCAGTCCAACTGGGGCGATTACCAGACGGTCCGTTTCCCGCAGACCCGGATGGGCGTGGAGCAGGTCTACTACGACCACTTCCACCGCGCCCGGGAATACGGGGAGGAATGGGACGCCTACCGCGCTGCGGTCAAGGCCACGCCCCGCCGCCTCATCCGCCAGGGCAAGGGTCCCAAGGCGCCCCGCCGTGACCTCGAACTCGAGACGTTGCTCCAGATCCTCGAATCCGAACGCTTCGTCACCTGCCACAGCTACCGGCAGGACGAGATCAACATGCTGATGCACGTGGCGGATTCGATGGGCTTCACCCTCAACACGTTCACCCATATCCTCGAAGGCTACAAGGTGGCCGACAAGATGGCCGAGCACGGAGCCGGTGGTTCCAGCTTCAGCGACTGGTGGGCGTACAAATTCGAGGTGAAGGACGCCATTCCCTACAACGGGGCGTTGCTCTGGGAGAACGGGGTGGTCACCGCCTTCAACTCCGACGACCGCGAGATGGCCCGCCGCCTCAACCAGGAGGCTGCCAAGGCCAACAAGTACGGCGGCGTGCCCGAAGAGGAGGCGCTGAAATTCGTCACGCTGAACCCCGCGATCCTGCTTCACCTCGACGACCGCATCGGCTCGCTCGAAGCCGGCAAGGATGCGGACATGGTGGTGTGGTCCGACCACCCCTTGAGCGTCTATGCCCAATGCGAGCAGACCTATGTGGATGGCCGCCGCCTCTTCGATCAGGAGGAGGACTTGGTGATGCGCGATGCGATGCGCACGGAGCGGGCCCGCCTCATTCAGCTCATGCTCGATGCCCCGGGCGCCGACAAACGAAAGCCGATGGAGCGAATCCCGCCCCATTACCACTGTGACACCATGACCGAGGAGAACCGATGAACCGCATGTTGACCCCCCATTTTCAAGCCATGAAAGCGCCTTTCCTTTTCGCCTTCCTCGCCTTTGCGGTCACCGCGTTTGCCCAGCCCAACTTGACGCCGGGCGCCCCGCAATCTGAACGCATCCTCGTCCTCGGTGGCACGGCCCACCTCGGTACCGGGGAGGCCATTGAGAATGCCGCCATCGGTTTTGCCGACGGCTTCATTGACTTCGTGGGCGCTGCCCGCGATGTGGACCCCAAGCGCTACGCCCGCGTGGTGGACGCCGAGGGCATGCACATCTACCCGGGTTTCATTGCCCCGAACAGCACCCTCGGCCTCATGGAGGTTGCGGCCGTTCGGGCGTCCAGGGACTACCAGGAGGTCGGCACCTTCAAGCCCAATGTCCGCAGTGTCATTGCGTACAACGCCGCATCAGACATCACGCCAACCGTGCGGACCAATGGGGTCCTCATGGGCCAGATTACCCCGCGTGGTGGGGTCATTGGCGGGTCCAGCTCCGTGGTGCAGTTCGACGCTTGGAACTGGGAAGACGCCGTGGTGCGGGCCGACGATGGCATTCACCTGTACTGGCCGTCCACCCACCACAAGCATTTTGAGGATGGCCGCGCGCAGCTGCGCAAGCGCAAGACCTACGACCAACGGCTCCACGAGATCCGGGA
>CALBSW010000199.1 GCA_937967465.1 uncultured Flavobacteriales bacterium | reverse complement strand
ACACGCATCCGTCGCACTGTGGGTCCGGAGGATCGTGTACTCCTGCGGGCAGTCGCCCAAAATCGTGGAATCCATTGTAGACAGCATCAAATCGGAACACTGGTCCATGGCCGTGATGGCGCTGTCCATCGCCAAATCACCGCAGTCCACCACCAAGTTTGGCGGGGTCGTGAGGATCATCGGAGCCAAAGTGTCTTCCACGACCACGATTTGCTCTGCAGACGCCGCATTGCCGCATCCATCGGTGGCCACGAATGTGCGCGTGAGGGTATACTCCTGCGGGCAATCTCCTTCTTGCGTGGTCTCCGTCAAAGTCAAAACGGAACCGCTGCATTCATCCGCATGAAGCGGAAGTTCCATCGGAAGCGCATCTACACAGCTCAAGCTGTCGCTGGCCGGCACATTGCCCAAGGTCGGAGGCACGAGGTCTTGAACGGTGACCACATAGCTCGCCTCAGTGGTGTTGCCACAGACATCGGAAACGGAGACTGAACGCGCAATCAACCAGTTGCCATCACACACGGGAAATTGGATGGAATCCACATACATGCTGTCTACAGCGTATTGAATGTCCATGAGGTCGTGGCAAGAATCCATGGCCTCGACAGCCCCCCAATTGGTGCTGTCTCCTGCCAGTTCACAACTGAGGAACAAATCTTCCGGCAGGCTCGTGATGGACGGCCCAGTGGTATCGTCCACCATGAAGGTTTGGTATTGCACATTGATGACCCCCACCTCGATGTTCAATGCGAGGTGACGGTAGGTCACGAATTGGCCACATGCCGTCTCCAAGTCGGCCGCCTCCAAGGAGGAAATGACCGGAATCGCATTGGCAGGATTGCACGGGTCGTACGCTGTCAACAACGGAATGCTGTCAGGATGAGGCAACAAGTCCACGCAATCGACCCGAACGGTGTCCTCAATGGCAGGATCAAACACCGGGATGCACCCGGCCGGCAAGTAGATGCACGGCTCTGATACAGTGGCGTCTGCATTGTAATTGAGGGCATTCTCATCCATGCAACCTGGAATCTCGCCGTCACAATTGTAACCCGGCTCAGGATAGTCGCATGCTGCGTCATCTTGGACGGTCGCCGTCATGTCGTACGTGCAGCTCTCCTCATCCATGCATCCCACAACATAAGCGGTGGTATCTCCTGTCTCGAGGTTGGTGAACGTCTGAGGACCAAATGCCCCTGAGGCCTCAATCAGAGCCATGACCGCCAGAACGTCTTCTTCTGTTCCGACAATGCGGTTGTCCAATCCATCAAAAAGCCTGATGGCCTGCGCCGTGAAGTGCATGGCCTCTGGCACTTTGACGTCTGCGGCGCTGTCATAGATCGCATCAGTGGCATCCACCGTGGAAATGACGGGCTCCCAAACACCGCCTGACAGGAGTTCGCCCGGCTGAACCGTGATGACCCCACCTTCCAAGCTCAGGGTGTCCAAAAAGCGGATGTTCGACGGAGCCTCGACGGTGCCCTGATACAGGGTGTTTGCAGGGAAAATGCCCACATTGCCGTAAGCGTTCCCCGAGGTGGTCAAGTCGCGCAGCGTGATGTTCTTGCTGCTGGCAATGCCCACACCGTAACCACTGGCCGTGCCCGTGGCACTGCAGCCATTGATGACGCCGCCAGTGACACCATTGAAATCGATGGCCGTTCGTTCGCTGCCAGAAACATGAATCCGGAACAGGCGCGCATCTTGGATGCCCACCGTGGTCTTGATGGCAAAATTGCCGCTGCCACCATTGGCATTTCCGGCCACCGAGAAGTTCTGGAGCCGGACATGGTCGGCACTGATCAGAATGCCGTAGCCGTCAAATCCGGACACATCGATGGTGGTCTCATCGGGACCGGCTCCACGCAGGACGAGGCCGTCCTTGTCCAGGGTGATGGTCCCAGTCGGTGCAAAAGAGCCCGCGGTCATCACAAGGGTATCGCCGGGTTGTGCTGCGGCGATGGCATCCTGAATCGAGGCAAAATCCGCGGAGATGTTGAGCACGGATTGCGCCTGGGTCATGAAGACCATGAAGGGAAGCACTGCAGCAAGCCACAGTGCGCGCTGGGTAGGCATGGGAGATTGGTTTTGGTTGAGTTTCATGTTGTGGGCTTCATTCTGCGCTGAACGCATCACAGGGTTCGGCGAAATAGACGAGGAAATCCAGC
>CALBSW010000198.1 GCA_937967465.1 uncultured Flavobacteriales bacterium | reverse complement strand
GGGCACAGCAGCTGCTGTTTCCCGCAGAGCTCGAGGTGGGGCAGGCAGATGCGGCTTTATTGTCCGGTGCGCAGGAGGACCTCGCCCAACTCGGATTTGATCTCGCTGTTGGAGAGGGGGGGAGTGTCACGGTGAAAGGACTCCCGCAGGAGGCCGCAGAAGGTGACCCAGCCAGTTTGTTGGACGCGGTGCTCTGCGAATTGCGGGATGCCGGTGAAGTCGATGCGGAACTCCGTGCCAGCCGGGCCATCGCCGGTTTGGCTCGTGGCGCCGCCATTGTGGCAGGCCGGACGCTGACCCGGACCGAAATGCTCGACCTTGTCGATGGGTTGTTTGCCTGTCAGGAGCCGGACCGCGACCCGTGGGGGCGTCCCACCATCGCTACATTTGACCAGGAAGCCGTCGAGTCGCGCTTCCGTTGATTCACCCACATGTTCCAACAAGCCACGCCCGTTGTCCGCAACCTGTTGATCATCAACGGGATTTTCTACGTGGTCTCCCATTTTCTGGCACCGGAGCTCCGTCCACTCCTCGCCGGGTATTACCCGAGTGCGCCCCAGTTCCAGCCGTGGCAGGTCGTGACCCACATGTTCATGCACGCGAGCCTGGGGCACATCTTCTTCAACATGTTCGCCTTGTTCATGTTTGGCTCCCAACTCGAGCGGGTGTGGGGTCCCAAGCGGTTCCTCAACTACTATCTCGCTTGCGGTTTGGGCGCGTTTTTCCTGCACGAAATGGTTGTGGGCTACGGCTACTTCACCACATACGGGACGTGGTTCCCACGGGTGGAAGACCTGTTTCCCGGTTCGGGCTACTCCGCCCTGCAGGTGCAGGCGCAACGCATGTTCGTGCCGGTGGTGGGGGCGTCAGGAGCCGTATTTGGTTTGCTCTTGGGCTTCGGCATGCTCTTCCCAAACACGCGCCTTCAGTTGCTCTTTCCACCGATCCCCATCAAGGCCCGGTACTTCGTGTTGGGATATGGCGCATTGGAACTGTTGCTCGCGTTGGACAACAATCCAGGGGACAACGTGGCCCACTTCGCTCACCTGGGCGGGATGATCTTCGGCTATCTGCTGCTCAAGAAGTGGCAGAGCGATCGCGACGTATTTTATTGATGAGAATCCCGTTGGGGAGATGACAACATGGCGAGTTTGAAGGAGGATTTGCGGATGCGGTGGACGACGGGGGGCATGGTCATGCGCCTCATCTTCGTCAATGTGGGGGTCTTCCTGGCCTTGGCGACGTTGCGTTTGTTGGTCGCATTCGGGCTCCCCATTCCCCACTGGAGCGGGGCCTTTGGATTGGCCACCACTTCCGACTTGTCCTTGCTCTTGTATCGCCCTTGGAGCGCGGTGACGCACATGTTCGCCCACACGCAGGTGTGGCACCTCGTCATGAACATGCTCATCCTGTGGTGGATGGGCGGCATGTTCCGGTCTTTCTTCGGAGACCGTCGCACGTTGAGCACGTATTTGATGGGGGGGCTGCTGGGATTCGTGTTGTATGTGGTGGCGAGCAATGTGGTGCCCACCTTTCCGCAAGGGGGCTATGCGCTTGGTGCCTCCTCCGCTGTCATGGCGTTGATGGTGGCCACGGCCACGTACACGCCGGATTCGGTGATCCGCCTGTTCATCCTTGGGCCGGTCAAACTGAAGTGGGTCGCCGCAGCGTACGTCGTGCTGGATTATGTGGCCCTGTCCAACGGAAGCAACGTGGGCGGACATCTCGGTCACATCGGGGGGGCGGCATATGGCTACGTCTACATGCGCAACCTTCAAGCCGGTGGCCGCGACCTGGGGGCTCCGATGGAACGCCTGATCGATTGGGTGGTCACCTTGTTTGGTGCCCGGTCCAAGGGAACGCGTCCGAAGCGCAAGAAGCGCCGCCGCGGCAAAGGGCTGCATTCGGTGCACCGCAGTGTGGATGTGGATGGCAAAACCCGCCGTGCGCAGACCGATGAGGAATTCAACGCGGAGAAGAAGGCGCGCCAGGAGCGCATTGATCGCATCCTCGACAAGATTTCCAAGGTGGGCTACGACCAGTTGACCAAGGAGGAAAAGGACTTCTTGTTCCGCAACGGAGGCCACGTCTGATCATGGCCGCTCGCCCCGCCCACCGGCGTCGCGGGCGCCTCTGGATTTTGCTTGGCCTCGTGGCCTCAATGGGTGTTTTCGTGTCGCACGTGGCACTCTGGCTGTCACCTGCCCGCTTGGCCTTGCCGGCTCTGGCGGGCTTGGCGTTTCCCGTTTTTGGGGCAGGATTGGCGGTGGCCGCTGTCATGGCGCTGCGCCGTCACCGTTGGGGGTGGGGAGGTGGATTCGCTGTCCTGCTTGGACTGTCAGGTGCGCTGTTCCAGAGCGTGTGGGGAGGTTTCGGATGGGGGCTTCCGGTGTCGTCCCCTGATGCGGCCAGCCTCCACGTCATGGGGTGGAATGTGCGCCTCTACGACCGATACGGCTGGTTGGGAGAGGGCACCAAGGAGGGCATCGCAGCCGCCATCTCGGAGGAACACCCCGATGTGCTCTGTGTCCAAGAACATTACCGCGATCCCAATCCCGCCGCATTTCCTGTGGAAGTGCCTGTTCGGCAGGCGATGGGCGGCGTGGAAAAGGCGCCGGTGCAGCTGCATGAAGTCTGGGCGAGGGGCAAGGCTGGGCGCCGGTTTGGCGTGGCGACGTGGTCGCGCCATCCCATTGTCCGTCGGGACGACATCGCCTTTGGCACCCGGAGCAACAACGTCTGTGCCGTGACCGACATCGTGTGGCAAGGGGACACCGTTCGCGTGTTCAATGCCCACTTTGCCAGCCTCCACTTCGGCACGGAGGACTATGCAGCCTTGGAGGAGGGCGTGCCCGATGCGGCGGGACGTCAGCGAATCTGGTCCCGGATGCGCGAGGCCTACGCCGAACGCGTGACCCAGGTGTCCGCCGTGATGGACGCGGTGGACCAAAGCCCGCACCCCGTGGTGCTGTGTGGGGACTTCAACGATGTGCCGGTGAGCTGGGCCCTGCACGCGGTCCGCAAGTCACTGAGGGACACCCACGATGTCCGCGGCCTTCGCATGGACGGTACGTGGCAGGGCGCCATACCGGGCGTCCGAATTGACCACATTCTGGTCGACCCGGCTTGGGCTGTGCTCGATTATGGGACGGGGGGTGAGGGCCTGAGCGACCACCGCTACGTCAAGGCCGTGGTGCAGGCGCCGATCCCGTGACGATTCCCAGGCGTCGGGCGATGAGTTCGTACGCGACCACGGTCATGGCGATCATGAGGAAGCCATAGATCAGGTCGTCCATGGGCATCGAGAAGATGCGAATGGACAGGTTGTGGTCGTTGTTGTACCAGACAATCTGGTCGGTGACCGTCGCCACATCGCGGTTGAGCAAGGGGTACTGCCAGAAGCGCAATCCGGTCAACACCCCGTTGGACAGAATGAAGGGGATGAGCAGGGGCACGTAAGCCAGCCACAGGCGGTGATTCCATTCCTTGACATGGGGCCACCGTGCGGCGCCCACAGCCAATCCCGCGGCCAGTGCGCCTGTCAAAAGGCAGGTCAGTCCGATGTACCAGCGGTTAGACAGGGTGGCGGCCAGTACGGCACACAACACGGCAAGCAATGCGCTGGCCGGAATGGCCAACGTCCCGCCAATGGCCTGCGGGAAGTAGTGCTTCAGGGACTCGTAAGT
Source organism: uncultured Flavobacteriales bacterium (assembly GCA_937967465.1). Taxonomy (GTDB): domain Bacteria; phylum Bacteroidota; class Bacteroidia; order Flavobacteriales_D; family Sanyastnellaceae; genus UBA8752. The sequence continues at coordinate 8,998 of CALBSW010000198.1, read as the reverse complement.
GAACAGACAGGCGTAGGGAATGCAGATGAAGAAGAGCCATTCCTCCAGCGGAATTCCGGCGATCCAGAGGCCGCTCAGGTAATCGGGGTTGAACCCCCAAATGCCGCGTTCCGTGAAGGCGATGTCCCACGGGATGAAGAGGGCCATCATGATGGCGATGGCCGGAAACAGGGCCGGCCAGAACCGGACGAACCTCACCTTGCGGTCGAAGCTGAATGCCAGCGGCACGGCCAGCACGGCCAAGTCGACAGTCAGGTAGAGGTAGTTCGGGTTCATCGGGTGGTCACTGCTTTTGCAGCTTGTGCCTTGCGGGCTTCCTGAAAGTAACGACGCGGAACCCAGAGCATGCCGAAGCATTCGCCATCTTCTTTGTCGAGGTGCTTGTGGTGCACCTTGTGTGCCTTGCGGATGGCCGCGAAATACGGGTGTTTCGCATTCCGGAACCAGTTGAAGCGGCGGTGGATGAAGACGTCATGCACCAAAAAGTAGCAGAGGCCATAGGCGGCGATGCCTGTGCCGATCCAAAATCGGAAGTCTGAGTAGATGCTGCCCGTGATGAAGCACCAGGCGCTCGGCACGGCGAAAATCAAGAAGAAGGCGTCGTTCTTTTCGAAGAAGCCCGGTTCGTGTTGGTGGTGGTCCCGGTGGAAATACCACATCGCGCCGTGCATGAGGTACTTGTGGGCAGCCCAGGCCACGCCTTCCATGGCAAAGAAGGTGGCGAGCACGATGAGGGAGGCGATCAGGATGTCCATGGCAACAGCAGAAGACCGATGAAAAAAGTGGCTTGTATGAGGAGCAACAGACCGGCAGCGCGGTTGGTTCGAAAGCTGCGGCTGTTGCCCCAGGCCCAAGCCAGTGCAAAGGCGATGGTCCACCAGGCGACGTAGTTCCGGAGGGGGACGGTGTCTCCGGTCCAATTCCAGAAGTCGGCCATCATGGCGACGGGTTCCATGATGAGGTCCAGCGCCAGCATGAAGGTGGCGGCGACCGCGGCGCGGGAGAGTCGGTTGGCCCGCGGCTGGCCTTCGGGCAGCAAGCGGTGGGACCAATAGGCCGCACCCGACAGGGTGACGAGCCAGAGCACGCCGATCATCGGCGGAGTGTCATAGATGTGGGGCCCGAGGCGCCATCCGTAGGCGTAGTCGCCGAATGGGAAGCCCGTTTGCACCCCAATCACCTCCACGGCATAGGTCGCATAGGCGGTCAGGGCCCAGCGCCATCCATTGTCCGGATCTCCGAATCCCAACACGATGAGGGTGGAGAAGAGCAAGTTCATCACCGTCAGATCCAACACCGTCGTGGCATCGTACAGCACCACTCCCGCGAGGCCCACGGCGTGCAGGAAGGCGATGAGGCCCATCCAGGCTGGCAGCGAGGCCCAACGTCCCCGAAACCCGAAAAGGCCGCGGTCAATGTTGGGGGTCATGGCGTGTCATGAGTTCGTGGGTGATGCGGCCGCTCAGCAGGCACAGGGGAATGCCTCCTCCAGGGTGTACGCTTCCTCCGGCAAAGTACAGCCCGCGGATGTGGCGGTCGCGGTTGCGGTGCCGCAAGAAGGCGCTCATGGGCCGGTTGCTCGCAGGACCGTACAATGCGCCGAGGTGGCTCCCCGTGCGCGAGGCGATGTCGTCGGGGGTGAGGATGTGCTCGCACTCCCGGTGCCGGGCCACGTCAATGCCGGTGATGCGCAGGATTTTTTGTTCGACCCTCTGGCGAAGTTGGTCGATGCCGGACGCGTCCCATCCAGCCGGGGCATTGACCATCACGAACCAGTTGCCCGCGCCATCCGGTGCGTCACCCGGAGAGGTGCGGCTTCCAATGTTGATGTAGACCGTGGGGTCGTTTGCGATGGTCTGCTCTTCGAACAGGGCCTTGAATTCCTTTCGGTAGTCTTCCGCCCAAAGGATGTTGTGCAGGTGCAGGTCCGGGGCCTCATGGCGAATGCCCCAATAGAAAATGACCCCGCTCGTGGAGGATTCGGCGCTCAGGATGCGCTCCGGAGCGGGTTGGTCGGGAAGCAGGTTCCGGTAGGTGGGGGTGACATCCACACCGGACACGACCACGTCTGCTGGGTGTGACTCCCCTTCACCGCATTCGACGCCGCGGACCTGGCCGGATTCGACGAGGATGCGGGAGACCGGGGTGTCGGTGCGGATGTCCACGCCGAGGGCGAGGGCCGTTTGGTGCAGGGCATCCACGATGGCGTGCATGCCGCCCACCGGAGCAAACGTGCCCATGCCGAACTCGAGGTGGGGGATCACGTGGAGCATGGCCGGCGCCCGGTAGGGGTCGCTGCCATTGTAGGTCGCATACCGGTTGAACAGCTGTTCGAGGTGGGGGTGTCCCGTCCGCCGGTTCCATTGGTGGAGTTGGCGGGTCAATGGGAGGGATTTCCAAGCCGCCAACGCTTTGCCCAAGTGGCGCAGGGTTCGGCCCGGCGTCCAGCTGGCAGGTTCGTGCAGGCTTTGTTCGAGAAAGAGGCCCCGGGTGGCCTCAAATCCCGCCTGGCTCTGCTCGAGATGGCGGAGTGCCGGGCCGGCCTTGACACCGAGCTGGGTTTCGATCTCCTGCGCCAGTTGCGCTTTGTCCGTCCATCCGATCAAGCGGGTGCCATCCTCCCAGAAATAGTGGCAGGAGCGGTCGAGTTGAATGTGGTCGAATGGCGCCGCAGCCGGTCCGGCAGCCGCGAGGGTGTCCTGCAGCAATTCAGGCCAGGTGAACAGGCTCGGGCCCAGGTCGAACCGGTAGTCGCCCAGTCTCAGTTGGCGCAGCTTGCCACCCACTTCCGGGGCGGCTTCGAACAAGGTCACGGAGCGCCCTTCTGCCGCCGCGCGGATGGCGGTGGAGAGGCCGCCAATGCCGGCACCGATGACCGCGACTGTGCTCACTTGCCGAGGTGCTCCGCCGCGCGTTCGAAACAGATGCGGAACCACGTGGTGTAGTGTTCCGGATGGGCGGCCATGTCGGCCCGGAGCGATGCGAAATCGACGTACTTGGTGTCGGCCACTTCGTCGGGGTTGGGCACCGGTGGCACATCGCTCCGCCCAAAGAGGACATGGTCGAACTCGTGTTCGATCAATCCATCCGAAAACTCGCTTCGGTAGATGAAGTCAAACCCCTTTGAGAGTTGGCAGCGCATGCCCATCTCTTCCTGCAGCCGACGGATGCCCGCGTCGATGACTTCTTCGCCTTGGCGCGGGTGGCTGCAGCACGTGTTCGTCCAAAGGCCACCGCTGTGGTATTTGTGGTGGGCGCGTTGCTGGAGCAGCAATTCTCCCCGGCTGTTGAGAATGAACACGCTGAATGCACGGTGCAGAACGCCTTGTTCGTGGGCCGCCATTTTCTCCATGGTGCCTTGGGGCTCATCCAGTGTGTTGACGAGCACCACCTGCTCCTCTGCGACGTCGTTCATGTTCGTTCTCGTTTGATCTGTTCCGCCAAATCGGCCATCCACGCCGAAAATTTCGGGCTTTCCGCCCAATGTTCCGCAGCGAGAAGACGCTGCAACGCGGCGAGGTCCTCCTTCCAGTCGTCATCGACCCCCAGCCATTGGGGCGCCGTGCCCGTCACCGAGAGTCTCAGTGCCCGCAGGACATCGAGGTCTGGGTGCTGAGCGACGAGGTCGTCGATTTCGGACAGTCCTTCGTTGAGGCGGCTGAGTTTGCTTGCGGGGTTCAATCCGAAATCTGCGCTGCGGGCCAAGGAGACCCAGCGGTGGGCTTCGATGACCACGGCGCAGGTGCCGGTCGCTCCGGCGAGGTGGGATTCAGCCAGCGCCTTGCTGTCCATCGCCTGTTCCAGTGTGCTGTGTCCGAGATAAGCGGTCCTCAATTCCAGCAAGGCATCGCAAGGCGCTTGTGCCACCGAGGCCGTCCACGACCCAAGAACGAGGAGCCATGCACCCCAGTGCTGGACCATGGTCAGAGCAGATTGAACTGGTGACGGAGGTAGGATCCCATCAACAAGGCCACCTTCTGGCGGTTCGGGATGCGAATGCGCTCTTGGAGCACCCGGTGGTGGGGGAGACGGCGGATTTTGCGGAACAGCCGTGTGTAGTAGATGTACGCCATGTACACCCCCAGTCGGGCAGAGTGGGGCAATTTGAGAATGCCGATCAGGGCATGCTCGAAGTCACGCTCGATTTCGGCTTCGATGGACCGCTTGGCATCTGCGTCGAACGCGTCGAGGTCCAATCCGGGGAAATACGTGCGGCCCAGGCCCTCCCAATCGGCCTGAAGGTCGCGCAGGAAGTTGATTTTCTGGAAAGCGGCGCCGAGGCTGCGGGCATGGGGCAGGAGGGCGTCGTATTGCTCCTGATCGCCATTGACGAACACGGAGAGGCACATCAGGCCCACCACTTCCGCGCTGCCCACGATGTAGTCATCGTATCCCTCGCGGTCGTATGCCGTTTGGTCGAGGTCGCGCTCCATCGACTCGAGGAACTTGTCGACGTGAGCGATGTCCATGTTGTAGGCATGGAAGGCCCATTGGAAACTGTTGAGGATGGGATTCAATGAAATCCGTTCCTCAATGGCACGGTGGGTGTCCGTCACGAAACGGTCGAACAGCACCTGCTTGTTGTAGTCGTGAAACGTGTCCACGATCTCGTCGGCAAACCGGACGAAACCATAGACGGCTTGAATGGGCGCGCGGAGCTCTGGGGCCAACATGCGGATGCCCATGCTGAACGACGTGCTGTAAGCCTTGGTGGTCAGGGCACTGCAGGCCAAGGAGACGTGGTCGAACAGCGGTTTGCCCGTGTCCAGAAGGTTCGCATCAACCGGCCCTGCGGCAGGAGCCACAGGTGACACGCTCGGGGCGTGTGGTTCAGCGATGGGGGGACGGGCGTTCATGTTGTGGTATGGCTTAAACCGAAAAACCAGCGGGTTGTTCGATGTGGACGGTCTCTGGCAATCCTTCCATTCCTCGGGATTTGAGGAGTTCGCTGGCGGCGACCTGACCACTGATGATGCTCGGTGGCACTCCGGGTCCGGGTGTGGTCAGCTGGCCGGCAAACCAAGTGCCGGTGAGCTTGGACTTGAGCTTGGGCTTCCAGAAGGCGGTCTGCCTCAAGGTGTTGGCCAGGCCGTAGGCGTTGCCTTTGAATGCGCTGTAGTCGGCGATGAATTGTTGGTGGGCGTATTGACGCTTGTACACCACATGCTCCCGAATCGGGACGCCGGTTCGCGCTTCCAGGCGGTCCATGATCTGGCCGTAAATCCGGTCGCAGGCATCCGCGTCTTCCGCCATGCCGGGTGCGGTGGGCACCAGGAGAAACAGGTTCTCGCACCCTTCCGGGGCCACGCTTGGGTCCGTCACACTGGGTGCGCACACGTAAAACAGGGGGTCTTTTGGCCAGGCGGGCTGGTCGTAGATCTCCTCGGCGTGGGCATCGAACGGGGTGTCGAAAAACAGGGTGTGGTGCTTCAGTCCGGGAATGCGGCGGTTGATGCCCATGTAGAAGAGCAAGCTGCTCGGCGACATTTCGCGCTTGTCCCAGTAGCTGGCGTCGTACCTGCGGTATTTCTTGGGCAGCAGGTGCTGCTCGGCGTGGTGGTAATCGCATGCCGCGATGACATGGGGGCAGCGGATGAGCGCACCGCCTACCCGAAGTCCGGCTGTCTTCCCGTGCTCTTCGAGGATGCCTTCCACTTGACAGTTGAACTGGAAGCGAACGCCTTGCTCCTTGGCGACCTCGACCATGCCGTCCACGATGCGGTGCATCCCGCCCATGGGGTACCAGGTGCCCAGCGCAGTGTCGGCGTAGTTCATCAGGCTGTACAGGGCGGGTGTATTCTGTGGCTTGGACCCGAGAAACAGGACAGGGAACTCCATCAACTCCACAAGCCGCGGGTCTTTGAAGTGCTTCCGCACGTGGTCACTGAAGCTGCGCAGCAACTGGAGCCGCGGGGCGTCCCGAAGGATGTCCATCCGCGCGAATTCCAGAGCGTTGTGGGCGGGCTTGTTGACGAAGCGGCCCATGCCGATGTCGTATTTGACCTTGGCCTCGGCGAGAAAGTCTTTCAGCTTTTGGCCGGCTCCGGGTTCGATGGCCTCGAACGCCGCGGCCAAAGCGTCGGTTCCTGCGGGAACATCGAACGGCCCTTCCTCGAATTCAACGCGGTAGGAGGGGTCGAGGCGAACGAGGTCGTACAGGTCCGACACCTTCTTGTTGAATTGGGCGAAATACCGATCAAAGACGTCCGGCATCCAGTACCAGCTGGGTCCCATGTCGAAACGGAACCCTTCTGCTTCGAAACGACGGGCCCGGCCACCTGCGTGGTCGTGGCGTTCGAAAATGGTCACGTTCAGACCTCGACTGGCCAGGGTGGTGGCTGCCGCGAGTCCGGCAAATCCGGAGCCGATGACCGCGACGTCGAGTTGGGCTTTGGGCTGTTGGGTCATGATGTCCGCTATCAACAACCCGGAGGGACGAAGTGTTCGCCTTCCAGATTCTGGAATAAGGTACCGATTATCGGTCATCAACAACCCGAATTCGGGATAAATAAATCCGCCTTGAGCCGAAACCTTGAGGGGCCTTTGCTCGTTTCCATTGTGAAACCACAACCTGCAAGGCCAATCCCAAGCATGATGAGGTTTTTTCCAATTGCCTGAAGCGCCCCTCCGTGGGGCGCTTCTTTTTTGCATGGATTTCCATGCGCCATGGCCAAATGGGCCGTGCGGAAGAACTTGCGCGCCTTTCTTTCTGTTCCCTTGCCATGAAGCGTACCCTCATGTCCATTGCCCTCGCCATTGTCGCCCTCATCAGCCTGGCTGCATTCACGATGTACAAAGGCGCCTTGCTCGGCGGTTCCGAGGTTCATTACACTCCGACAGCATCCATGTCCGACTTCCATGCCCTGTCCGCCACCACGCTCGACGGCGCCAACTTCGATTTTGCTCAACTTGAAGGGAAGCGCGTGCTGATTGTCAATACGGCGAGCCGCTGCGGCTACACCCCGCAATACAAGAAGTTGCAGGCCCTGCACGAGGCGCACGGTGGCGAGGAATTCGTCATCCTGGGTTTCCCGTGCAACCAGTTTGGCCGTCAGGAGCCGGGCAGTGCTGGGGAGATTGCCGAGTTCTGCACCAAGAATTATGGGGTGTCGTTTCAGATGATGTCCAAGGTGGATGTCAAAGGAGACGGGCAGCACCCTGTCTACGCTTGGCTGTGCAACGCGGCCCAGAACGGTGTCGGCGATCACAAAGTGGGGTGGAACTTCCACAAATTTCTCGTTGACGCGGAAGGCCGACTCGTGTCCTCTTTGAAGTCGGGTGCAGATCCGATGGGGCAGGAGATTGTCGCCTTTGCCTCGGGCAACTGAGCATTCCTGCCGAACTTCCGCTTCATGGCGGCTGCTGATTTTCTGGACATCCTCGCTTTTGGTGTCCACCCCGACGATGTTGAACTGAGCGCAGGTGGAACCCTCGTGCAAGCGGCCCGTCAGGGCAAGCGAACGGGCATCGTGGATTTGACGCGTGGCGAACTCGGTACGCGAGGGTCTGCCGACCTCCGCGATCAGGAGGCCGCCGCTGCGGCAGAAAAGCTCGGCTTGGCCGTGCGCGAAAACCTTCGGTTGCGCGATGGCCTGCCGGATGATGATGAGCGGGTCATCCTCGCCCTCATCGGTGCCATCCGCCGACACCGCCCGCGCACCGTGTTGGCCAATGCCCTGTTTGACCGGCACACCGACCATGGCCGTGCCGCTGAATTCGTGCACCGCGCCTGTTTTCTCGCCGGCCTCGCCCGCATTGAAACGCAAGAGGCGGACGGGACTTCCCATGCCGCCCATCGCCCAGCCCACGTCCTGCATTACATCCAGGACCGTTTCCGCGAGCCGTCCATCGTGGTGGACATCACCGGGGCTGAGGAGGCCAAGTATGCGGCCATCGCGTGTTACAGTTCCCAGTTCTTCACACCGGATGCGGCACCACCCGATGTGCCCAGTGCGTCGGAACTCGCCACCCCGATTTCCACGCCGGAGTTCATGGCGGTCGTGCGGGGCAGGGACATCACCATGGGGCGCTACATCGGCGTGACCAGCGGAGAGGGATTCGAATCCCAGACGCCCTTGGGAATCTCCGACCTGTCTCACTTGGTCTGAGTGCCAAGGCCCAATCCTGTTCTAAAGGATGAGACACGAAAAACGCCCGATCCAATGGACCGGGCGTTCTGCTTCGGGTGGCTAATCGGAATTGAACCGACGACCTCTTGAACCACAATCAAGCGCTCTAACCAACTGAGCTATAGCCACCGTATGGGCCGGCAAAGATAGCGGGAATCCTCATCTACCCAACAGCCAATTTCGCGGGCCCTGGATGCGCTTAGTCGCAGTAGGATTCGAAGTACTGCAGGAAGATCAATAGGTCGGCGGCGCCGATGAATCCACTGTCGTCCACATCAAACATGCAGCCGTCGTCCACCGTGAGGACGAACTCACAGGATCCGTTGTCGCAGGTCGCTTCGGGCTCGTAGTTGGTGGCATTGACATAAGTGCAGCCGACGAGGCCGATGCAGGTGTAGGCGCACGTGGTGTTGTCGGAGATCGCCGAAGGGTTGAAGTTGTCGGCCGTGGGGTCCGTGCATCCGGCGAAGCTGCAGCTTCCATCTTCGTCGGTGGCCAATGGGTCATAGTTGACGGCGTTCTCGTCGGTGCAGCCGGGGATCTCGTCCGTATCGCAAATCCCGTCGCCGTCGAGATCCGCGGTGCAATCGCCGCCGCAGACGCCGAGGGCGTCGAGCTGGTTGCCGTCGCAGTCGCAGTCTCCGGCGGGAATGCCGTCACACCCACAATCGAAGATGGCGCCGGGCCCGTTGCAGATGCCACAGGCGTCATAGTTGCCGACACAGTCGTCGACATCGTCGCAGAGTCCGTCGCCGTCGAGATCCGCGGTGCAATCGCCGCCGCAGACGCCGAGCGCATCGAGCTGGTTGCCGTTGCAGTCGCAGTCTCCGGCGGGAATGCCGTCACACCCACAATCGAAGATGGCGCCG
>CALBSW010000197.1 GCA_937967465.1 uncultured Flavobacteriales bacterium | reverse complement strand
CCTCGTGAGTGGATTGATCACGTTCATCGCGTTCGTCCACTACTACTACATGCGGAGCTACCACTTTGCGACGGGTGACAGCCCGACGTTCTTCCGCTATGTGGACTGGACCTTGACGGTTCCGCTCATGTGTGTGGAGTTCTACCTCATCACGAAGAAGGCAGGTGGAACCATGGGTCTGATGTGGAAGCTCATCGTGGCTTCTGTCGTCATGCTCGTCACCGGTTACCTCGGTGAGACCATCTACAACACGCCGACCGGAAGCTGGGTCTGGGGTCTGATCTCCGGTATCGCCTACTTCTACATCGCCTACCTCGTGTGGATGGGTGAGGTTCGCCAACTGGCCGACAACGCCGGTGGTGCCGTTGCTCAAGCCAACAAGGTGCTCGCGTGGTTCGTCCTCGTGGGTTGGGCCATCTACCCGCTGGGCTACATCCTCGGTACCGAGGGCGGCCTGTTCGGCATGAAGATGGTGGCTGACGCCGAAGCCGCTCAGGCTTCCATGGATGTTGTCTACAACATCGGTGACGCCATCAACAAGATCGGATTCGGTCTGGTGATTTACGCCCTCGCCATCAAGGACGGCGCCAAAGGCTAATCCCTCCGAATACTGCTAAGGAAACTGGGCCCACTCCCTTCTCGGGGGTGGGCCTTTCCTTTGCCCCATGTTTGGCAGCGACACATTCCAACACGCCGGGCGCGTTCGCCTCTGGACCCTCGGGCTCCTTGGGGCGGGCACCCTCGTTGGACACGCCCTCGGACTTTGGGTCCCTGGCGTGCAGCTGCCCTTGGCCGTCCTGCTCATTGCCGGCGTCGGTATCCAACACGGCGCGCTCGACCACATCCTCCACGCCCACATGCACGGCGATCCGGAAGGTCCTTTGCGCCAATCCTTTGCCCTCCCCTACATCGCCGGCATCGGCGTGGCCTGGGCCGCCTTTGAGACGGTTCCCGGCATCATGCTCGGGGGATTTCTTCTGGTCAGTGCGTACCACTTCGGGATGTCCCACCTCCGTGTGGACGCCATGCGCCGCAACACCCCCCGCCCCGACGCCCTGTCCGGACTTCTTCTCGGTCTGGCCATGATCGCCCCGCTCGTCACGCGGCCCGACGCCTTGTTGGTGCTGGCAGACTTCGGTTGGGCCATCCGTCCTGGGTTTGGAGGAGACACCCTGCCCTTGCAGCTGGCGTCAGGCGCAGCCTTGCTGTTTGGCCTGCTGCTCCACCGCACTTGGCGCAATGGCCTGCTCGTCCTGGGCGGCGTACTCATCGCCTGGCTGGTACAGGACCTTCTGCTGGCATTCGCCTTGTACTTCGCGCTGGGCCATTCGCGGGAAGCCTTTTTTGAGGAATTCCAGGAACGCCAGAGCGTGGCCCACGACTTTGGGAGGCTGTATCTGAAAAGCCTGCCGCTCAGCGTGGCGTTCGCCGTCATGGCCGGCGTCATCCTATGGCTCGCTTACGATGGGGTCCTCCGGGAACGGGCCGCCTTGAGTTTCCTCCTCGCCGGGACCCTACCGCACATCGCCGTACTCGAAGGTTGGGTCACCGCACGGACCCGCTGACACTTCAGCGCAAGCGCAGCCGGCCGGACGCCCCGGCCACCACCTCTCCGATGGATTGGGCATGCAGCCCTTCTCCGCGCAGCGCGTCTTCCACTTCCCCTGTCGACGCTGGCGCTACGGCCAACAACAGTCCCCCACTCGTCTGGGGGTCGCAGACCAGGTCGCGAACAAAGTCGGACGTGTCGTCGAGGATCAAATCTTCACCGTAGCTGGCCAAATTCCGGCGCGTGCCCCCCGGAACGCAGCCGGCTGCATGGTAGCCTTCAAGGGCCACCCGGTCCAGCGTCGGCAGGGCCGCCCCGTCCACCACGAGTTCAACGTCTGTTGCGCGGGCCATCTCCAACCCGTGGCCGGCCAACCCGAATCCCGTCACATCCGTCATGGCGTGAACGCCCGCAATGTCACCGAGGACTGCACCGGCCTTGTTGAGGCGCATCATGTTGTCAGCGGCGGCTTGCAGATGCTCTGCCGAGACCACGCCCTTCTTCTGGGCGGTGGTCACCATGCCCACACCGAGGGGCTTGGTCAAGTACAGCTTGTCCCCCACCTGAGCACCGCCGTTGCGCTTGAGCCGATCGATGGAGACGCGGCCCGTGACCGCCAGCCCGAAAATGGGCTCGGGGGAGTCGATGCTGTGGCCGCCAGCCAAGGGGATGCCCGCCTCCGCGCAAATGGACCGACCGCCTTCGAGCACTTGACCCGCCACTTCCGGGTCCAGTTTGTCCACGGGCCAGCCGAGGATGGCGATGGCCATCAAAGGCCGCCCGCCCATGGCATAGATGTCACTGATCGCATTGGCTGCAGCGATGCGTCCAAAGTTGCGAGGATCGTCCACGATGGGCATGAAGAAGTCGGTGGTGGACACCGCTGCTGTGCCGTCTCCGAGATCGTAGACCGCCGCGTCATCGCGGGCCCCGTGCCCCACGAGCAGACGGGGGTCGTCGGCCTGGGCGCCAAGCTGTCCGAGGATGCGGTCGAGCACGCCGGGGGCAATCTTGCAGCCACAACCGGCACCGTGGCTGAATTGCGTCAGCCGAATGGGTTCCTTCTCCATGGGCGCAAGTTCGCCCACGGTGCTCAAGCCATGGCTTCGAGCAGGGGGAAATCGAACAGCTCGCTGCGGAGCGGCTCAAAGGGAAAGGCGGTCGGCTTCGGCCATGAGCCGCTGTGCGCACTCATCGAGGGACACCCCTTCGCACCCCACAGGTTACCGGTTGTCCGCTGCCCGCTTCTGCAATCCGTGCTCGTAGGTCCGGTCGTAGTAAGCCAAAGCGATGCGGGCGGCGCTGGCCAAGTCCTCCCGATCGAGTGCCTCCAGTGCCTCCCGGGTCTCTGGGCCACCCACTTCAGCGCGGATGGCGTCGAAGCCTTCCCGCAGCAGGTCGAGGTCAAAACTGCCGTACATCTCCACGAGGTGGGCCACCCGGTCTTCGGTGCTGCGCAACATCTCGAGGGCCGGACAGGCGATCATCCGCTGGTAGAACGGTTCTGGAATGTGAACCCGACCGATGCGCCGGCTTTCATTCTCCACCCAAATCCTGCGGCGCGGATCCAATTCGGTCAGCGCCTCGGCCAACAGGTTGCGGAAGTGTTCCGAACTCGGCTGGGGATGGCGCCGAAGGTTGCCAAAGGCCGAACCGAAATGACGGGCCAGCCCTTCCAGATCGACCACCTGCTCGCCTGCGTCCCGAAGGGACTGAAGCACCGCGGTTTTGGCGCTCCCAGTGTAGCCGCCGACCCGGATCAGCGGCCATTCCCGACCCATGAACTCGGGCAACGTCTGTTTGTACGCTTTGTAGCCGCCGTCCAGCAACACCACCGGCAATCCAGCGGTGCGCAGCAACCAACTCAGCGACCCGCTGCGCATGCCACCCCGCCAACAGTACAGGTGAATGGGGCGGCGATGGGGGGCCGCATCGAACAGCACCTTGGCCTCGCGGACCATGTGCGCCATGCGCGGCCCGATGATCTCCAGCCCCCGCTCAATGGCGGCCTCGCGGCCGACCTGCTTGTACAAGGTGCCCACCTGCGCCCGTTCGGCGTCATCAAACAGCGGAAAGGACTGGGCGCCAGGAATGTGGGCTTCGGCGAATTCTCCCGGACTGCGGGCATCGAGCATCAGCGCCCCTTCTTCCCTGGCCCCCGCCAGAAAGGCCTCTGCTCCCACTTTTCGCTCCGGCACTGCCATGACAACGAAGGTAGCCTGCCGCCGCCCACCGGCCGCTTGCGGCGCAACCTCAAATGGGGAAACCACTCACCACAACTGCCAGCTCGGCTGGTGCAGTTCAGTAGCAGTCCTCTCCGAACACGCTGAGCAGGAGGAGCACATCCGACACCCCAACGTATGTATCGCCATTGACATCGCCCAAGCAATACGGACACGGATCCTCGGTGCAAGACCCGTCGTCGATGGTGGCATTCTCGTCGTAGTTGATGGCATCCAAGTACGTGCACCCCGTCGCCCATGTGTCCGGCCAGTAGCACGACTCCGGCGGCCACGTGCAGGAGCCGTCATCAAAGGCGGCGTTGGGATCGTAGTTGCACGCCCGGTCGTAGGTGCAGCCTCCATATTCCACCACCACGCAGGGCCCATCCGTCCAACTCGTGACGCCGCCCGTCACTTGCGCTTGACAAGCATTGGAATACGTCACCATGTCACACCCGCACACGGGGGCATACTCCTCCGTGCAAGGGGCTTCCGGATCGATCAGGGTGGGGTCAATGCAATCTTGAGCCGCGGCGATAATCCCGGCAAACCAAGCGAGCAGGCAGAGTAGAGAGCGCATGCTTCAATGTACCCTTTTTGCCTGAAAATCAAATCACTCGATCACCAGCCGCGCCGTCTGGACGCCGCTCGGTCCGAGCAAGCGTACGATGTACATCCCGGCCGGCCAATCGGACACGTCGAGCTGCACCCCTCCCCCGAAGAGGGCTTGCTCCAGCCGCAACCGGCCTTGGGCATCCCGAACCTCCAATCGGTCTCCCTCTCCCTGGACCGACACCACATCGCGTGCCGGATTGGGCTGCAGAATGACGGAGGGCTGGGTCTCAGTCATGGACGGCAGGACATGGGTCACGGTGCCGTTGCCCCATCCATCGGACAGGACCGTGCATTCTCCATTCGAGGCGGTGGCCACGAGGCCCTCCACCGGCGCACCGGACCACACCGCGCCTTCCTCGACCATCTGGCCGTCGAGCCACCACTGGAGGGTCAATGGTTGGGCACTGCCCTCCACCACGGCCTCCAGGCCGTTGCCTGTCTCCACGATGGAGACGGTCACCCCCGACAGACAGGGCCCGAACAGGGCCTTGAAGGTGTCGGTGCCATACAATCCCACCTCGGCGAAGGGTGCAGTGGGATCCAACAGGCCGAGCAGCGTGTGTCCGTTTTCCTCCCAACCGAGGAAGGCAAATCCCTCGGCCGGAATGGCGGCCAGCTGAATGGGGCACTCTCCGAAGTAGGCGCCCTCCCAGCCCTGGCCGAGCCCAGACATGCCGTTGACGAGTACCTCACCCCCGATGGGATTGGCCCATTCGATGGTCATCGTATGCGGCTGGCTGAACCCGAAGTGATCGCGGAGTTGCTCGCGACCGGCAAAGACGCGGTCCACGTTGTGGTCCATGATGAGTTGCAGTCGCCACTGCCAGTAATCGATGCTGGCCGGCGCGTCCCACATGTCGATGTGCCGCTCCATCACCGGGCCGATCCACGCGGCCGCCTGGTCGAGCTTGGCGTTGAAGCGGTTGGGCTCGAAACTCGTGGCGAGCAGGTCACAGTACCGGGTGGCGAACCCACAGCCGAGCTCTCCGTTCTCGAGCACCTTGCCAAACAGGTTGCTGTACGAGGTCGGGTACGGCGGGCTGACGGACAGCTGGAGGTAGTTCTCCCAGACACTGGTGCCCCAAGCCCCGAAGCAGGCGTCGGTATCATAGAGGATTGCGCGCCATTTGCCATCGCCTTCGAGGCTGCGGAAATACTTGAAGTTTTTCGGGCCCCAGGGCGCTGTCATCCAGTCGACGTTTTGGCCGTGGATCTCGAAGATGTGATAGTCGAAATAGGACAGCACATCGAAGTTGTCCTCGAACCCCTGCCGGAAGGCGTCTGAGTTGGAGGGCATCGCGAGCAGCGGATTGACCGACGCCTCCCAGGCGGAGGGGGAGCCGTTTTGCGACACCCACTGATTGAAGAGGTCGACGCTGTTGTCGTTCCAGCCGAAGTTGTCCTCGACGAAGTTCTCGTCGCTCTTCTCGCGGGCTCCGTAGAGACCCCAATAGACTCCGTTGAGGTAGACCTCCACCGGACGCCAGGCCGTGGCCACGCAATGGGTCTCTAGGGCGAGCTCACTGTAGAATGCGTCTTGGATCTTGTTCTCCCAGCTCGCCTGCCCCCCATTGCGGAGGTTGAGGTTGCCGAATTCCGTGATGTTCGGCTTGGACGGAAACACGGCGTGCTGCAAGGGGCCGGTCCACTGGGGCTTGAAGTCGAGGCGGAAAGACCGCTGGGGCTCCGCCCGAGACCATCCGCCGTGAATCTCCAGATCGAACCGCGATTGCGTGATGGAATTCCCGTCTTCCCCAAACCACTCGAGTCGACTCTCCTTGGACCAGGGCTGCCAGAAGTTGGCCCCCATGAAGGGGTAATCTGGACCCGCGTTGGGGCCCAACACGTAGATGCCGGTCTCCCAATCCCACAAGTGGTCGGGGTGGGTGATGATGCTGACCCGTTCCAATGGGCTGGGCGGCTCGGCGATGAAATACGTGCGGTCCACCGTCGCGCTGGGGACCCAGCCCTCGGCGAATGCCCGGATGGACAGGATGAGCGTCTCTCCAGGGTTCCACTGCCCCGTGAACACGGCGGAGCTCGTCGTCGGCTCGCTGCCGTCCGTCGTGTAGCGGAAGGTCATGGTGGGCAACGGTTGCCCCGGAGGTCCGGAAGGCGTTCCCGTGTTGGCGGTCACGGCGGGCGGTCCGGGGAAATGGCCGGATCCGGGAACGACATGAGGCGCAGGCAGGATGCCGGCGAGGCAATCCGGGCCGTTGTCCGCGCCGGGGGTGGGCGTGGTGTACCAACACCAGTCGTCGGCCCCAGTGCCGCCGCGGCCGTAGGTCAGGCCCGTGCGGCACTCGGCGGGCAGGGTGGCCAGGTCCAGCAGGGTGCCGGCCGCATCGCTGAGGATGACCGGCTCACCGGGCTTGAGGCGAAAGTTGGTGTGCAGGCCGGGATCATCGATCTCCATCCAATTTGGGATGGCGTTGAAGGGGGCTGGATTGGGCGTGTGATGACCCAGCGCGAGGAAGGGCCGGATGGTCAGGTCGGAGGACGTGACGGATTCGTTGTGGACCTGCACGGCGAAGACGTTCTCCCCTTCCACCAGCCACTCCCGGGGATCGAATGGGACGTGCTCCGGCACACCGCCCTGGTACAACTCGGCCTCGTGGAGCCCATTGGTCCACGCGTTGAACGCAATGGAATGTCCGGACACCGTCTCGGAACCGGGTGCGGTTTCAGAGCCCGACATGGTCTGCGAGCGAAACACCTCGTGGCCGTTGATGAAGGCCACGCAGCCATCATCGTAGTCAAAGGCGAGCAGGCCGTGCATGATGGAGGGCAGGTCCTCCACCGTGAACGTGCGGCGGAGGAAGACCACGTTGGCGCCCCCCACGTCGGTGATGTCGTCGCCATCGCCGTAGCCGAACCCGCCAGGCGCCACGTCCCAACCGGCATCGTTGAACTCGGGCCTGCGCCAATCGCTGGTGAGCGGAGCCTCCGGGATGTGATAGCGCCAGAGGTCCAAGTCGCGGATGGTGCCCTCCCAGTGGTCCAGTGGGCGTACGTCTCGGCCAGAGGCGAAGACGACGAGCCGCTCATCCGGTGCGAGGGTCACGGCGGGCAGGGGCCATTTGCCCCAATCGCTGCCGTCATCGGACAGGAAAAGGCCCTCCAAGGAGGCAGGCTGATCGCCGGCGTTCCACACCTCGATCCAGTCCTCCTCCTCGCCGAGGGCGTCGGTCAGCGTGCCGAAGGCGTCGACTTCCCCAATCAGGATCTGTGCGGTCGCACTGAAGCCGACTCCCCCCAAGGCGAGGGCCAAGACACCCGATTTGATCCACTGCATCTCTCAAAGATAGCCGGCAACGCACCCCGACATCCGGGCGGGGGGCATGGCTTTTGCGCGCGCCGCCCGGGATTTGGTCCATGCGGCACGAGATGGCCGTTCACATGTCGTTCAAGGCCTGCATGGCGGCTGTCTCGTCGCCGAAAATCTGGGTCAACCAAATCTTGCCGTCGGCGTCAAAGTCCCAGCTTTCATAGTAGGTGATGGTGACCGCCTTGCGCTCGGTGGAGTCGGTGGCCGGAATGGCCGCCTCCCAGTCGAAGTAGACCCGCACCGACCCGTCGGGTTCCCCAGATTCTGCATTGACACCGGGCAACAGCTTCAGGTCTTCGGTGACCAGATCGAAATCGTACTTGGCGAAGGCCTTCGTCCAACCGTTGACTTTGTCTTCGAGGGACGCGGGTTCCGTCTTGCCGAAGGTGGTGGCCCGCCAGCGGGCGCTGTCGGCAAAATGGGCGCGGATGGCCGGGATGTCCTCGTTGTCGAAGTCGCGGATGAGGGTGCGGGCGGTTTCGCAGTTCTGCTCAAACAAGGCGTCCGCA
>CALBSW010000196.1 GCA_937967465.1 uncultured Flavobacteriales bacterium | reverse complement strand
CCCCTAATTTGCCGCCCGATTCACGACATGCGCAACCTGTATTTCCCCCTGGCCGCCGCCCTCCTCTGGGCCGCCTGCGCCACCACCCCGACCGCCGACATGAGCTCCTTCGATTACCCGGACACCCGCACCGAAGACGTCACCGACACCTACTTCGGCACCGAGGTCGCCGACCCCTACCGCTGGCTCGAAGACGACCGCAGCGAGGAGACCGGCGCGTGGGTCGAGGCCCAGAACGCCGTCACCCGCGGCCACCTCGACGCCATCCCCTTCCGCAACGCCATCCGCGACCGCTACGAGCAGATCTTCAACTACGAGAAGGTCGGCGCGCCCCGGAAGATTGGCGACCGCTACTACATCAGCAAGAACGACGGCCTGCAGAACCAGAGCGTCTGGTACGTCCGCGACGGCCTCGACGGCGAGGACCGCGTCTTCCTCGACCCCAACACCTTGAGCGAGGACGGCACCGTGACCGCCAGCCTCTCCAGCGCCTCCGATGACGACAAATACGTCGTCGTGATGCGCAACGCCGCCGGCAGCGACTGGCAGGAGATCCGCGTGATGGACCTCGAGACCGGCGAGGAGACCGGGGACGTCCTCGAGTGGGTCAAGTTCTCCGGCGCCAGCTGGGTCGGCGACGGCTTCTACTACAGCCGCTACCCGGCCCCCGACGGCAGCGAGTTCAGCGCCGAGAACACCTTCCACAGCGTGTACTACCACAAGCTGGGCACGCCGCAGAGCGAGGACGAGCTCATCTTCCGCAACGACGACGAGCCCAACCGCTACCACTTCGCCTACGCCACCGAGGACAACCGCTACCTCGTCCTCAACACGAGCACCGGCACGGACGGCAACAGCCTCCACATCAAGGACCTCACCGATCCGAATGCCGACTGGCAGGTCGTGGTCGACGGGTTTGACACCCGCTCCAGCATCGTCGACCACCTCGACGGCAAGCTGCTCATCCTGACCGACATCGACGCACCGAAGTACCGCCTCGTCGGCGCCGATCCGGCGAACCCGGCCGACCGCGACGCGTGGGTCGACATCATCCCCGAGAGCGAGCACCTCCTCGAGGGCGCCAGCACGGCCGGTGGCGAGATCTTCGGCACCCACCTCAAGAACGCCTGCAACGCGGTCACCCGCTACGCCGCGGACGGCTCCAACCCCCGCGAAATCGCCCTGCCCAACGCGACCGGCTCCACCGGCGGCTTCGGCGGCAAGAAGGACGCCACCGAGCTCTTTTACGCGTTCACTTCATTCACCTACCCCACGAGCATCTTCCGCTACGACATGGCCACGGGCGAGAGCACGCCGTTCTACATCCCCGAGGTCGACTTCGACCCGGCCGGATACGAGAGCAAGCAGGTCTTCTACCCCTCCAAGGACGGCACGATGGTCCCGATGTTCATCGTCCACAAGAAGGGCCTCGAGCTCGACGGACAGCGCCCCACGATGCTCTATGCCTACGGCGGGTTCAACATCTCCCTCACCCCGAGCTTCTCCACCTCCAACATCGTGCTGCTCGAGCAGGGCGGCGTCTACGCCATGCCCAACCTGCGCGGCGGCGGCGAGTTCGGTGAGGATTGGCACGAGGGCGGCATGCTGCTGAAGAAGCAAAACGTCTTCGACGACTTCATCGCCGCAGGCGAATACCTCATCAGCGAGGGCTACACGAGCCACGACCGCCTGGCCATCGCCGGCGGCTCCAACGGCGGCCTGCTGGTCGGCGCCACCATGACCCAGCGCCCCGACCTGGCCAAGGTGGCCTTCCCGGCGGTGGGCGTGATGGACATGCTCCGCTACCACAAGTTCACGATCGGCTGGGGCTGGATCCCGGAGTACGGCTGCTCGGACAGCTCCAAGGTCCACTTCGACAACCTCTACGGCTACTCCCCGCTCCACAACCTGAAGGACGGCACGGACTACCCCGCCACGATGGTCACCACGGCCGACCACGACGACCGCGTGGTCCCGGCGCACAGCTTCAAGTTCGCCGCCCGCCTCCAGGCCGCCCACGCCGGCACCGACCCGGTCCTGATCCGCATCGAGACCAACGCCGGCCACGGCGCGGGCAAGCCGACCGGCAAGATCCTCGACGAGCAGGCCGACAAGTGGGCCTTCATGCTCGACGCGATGGACTTCGAGCCGCAGTACTGAGCCCTCGGCTCATCCCTTCCGAGCCCCACCGCGGGCAATAAGACCGAATCGGCGCGTGTTGAAAGAGCATGCGCCGATTCCTTTTCCTGTCCTGCCTGCTCGCCACCGTCGTCACCGCCCTCGCCCTGCTCTCCCCCTATTCGGCTGAGGACGTCCGCGACCTCGGCCCCGAGGCCCTCCGCACGGCCGCCCGCCTCGCCCGCCAGCCCCACGTGACGCCCACCGCCGAGGTCGACTGCGACTTCTGCCCCCAGCGCATCGCCAGCTGCGCCGCCGAGCTCCCCCACTACGTCCGCTACGTCCCCGACTACGTCCGCATCGACTTCCCGATGGGCGACGTCCCCGAAACGACGGGCGTCTGCACCGACGTCGTGATCCGCGCGCTGCGCTGCGCCGGCCTCGATTTGCAAGAAGAAGTCTTCCACCACCGCAAGCGAAACGGCAAGGCCACCGACACCCACATCGACCACCGCCGCGTCCCCAACATCGGCGCCTACCTGGCCGACCACCCCGACTGGCAGGTCGTGCCTGTGGACCAGCCCGTCCAAGCAGGCGATGTCGTCTGGTGGAAAGTCGGCCGCAAGCGCGTCAACCATGTCGGCGTGGCCGTCACCGACTCGCGCATCATGCACAACATCGGCCACGGCGTCTGGGCCGACGCCGCCCCCCACTCGTACGCCCTCCACCGCATCTACCGCCTGCGGTGAGGCAATCGTCAACGGAGTATGAGGTCCATCAAGCGCCCTTCAATAGATCGCCAATCCTGGTCGAGGTTGACCGTGGCGATGCTGAACCGGTGGGGCTCCATTCGGTAGTGATGAACGAAGTCGCGGTCGCCCACCGTGGCGTAGAGCAGCATCCCTTCCGCCCGTTCGTCGTGGGGGGGTCCCGGCTCGACCGCTACGGCCGGCAGGCGCTCTACAAGATGATGAACATACGGCTCCTGGGCCGGCACCGCGCCAGCCTGGAGCAGGCGATGCGACGCAACACGAACGCCATCGTGCAGGCGCAGGAGGCGCTCAAGACGGTGAAGGGGTCCAGATACGACGAGTACGAGCGCAGAATCGAGGCGGCGACGGGGGGCGAGGGGGAAGACGTGGACG
>CALBSW010000195.1 GCA_937967465.1 uncultured Flavobacteriales bacterium | reverse complement strand
CATGAAGGGGATGAGGGACCTCCTCGGCGCCATCCAGTCGCGCCAATTTGCCCCGCTGTACCTGCTGGGAGGGGAGGAGCCCTATCACCTCGACGTGCTGTCCGATGCCATCGAGGCCCATGCAATGGAGGAGCACGAACGCGACTTCAACCAGACCATCCTTTACGGTCGGGACAGCGACCTCGATCAGGTGCTCGCCGCGGCCCGGCAGTTTCCCATGATGGCCGAGCGCCGGCTGGTGCTGGTCAAGGAGGCCCAGGACCTGCGCGAGTGGAAATCCAAGGACAAGCTGGAGAAGCTGGCGGCCTATGCCGACAACCCGGTGGCCTCCACCGTGCTGGTGCTGGTCCACCGCAACAAGATGCCGGACAAGCGGCTCTCCGCGGTCAAGCGCATTCAAAAGGCCGGGGTGGTGTTTCAATCCGACAAGGTGCGGGACTACAAGCTGGCCGAATGGATCGAAGGCTACGTGTCGTCGCGCAAGCGGCAGATTCACCCCCGCACCGCCCAATTGTTGGCGGAATACCTCGGCAACGACCTCAAGAAGATCGCCGGGGAAATGGAGAAGCTGTTCATCGCCTTGCCGGAAGGGGGAGAAGTCAGCGACAGCCTCATCGAGCAGCACATTGGCATTTCCAAGGAGTACAACATCTTCGAGCTGACCAACGCGCTCGCCGACAAGGACATCGGTCGGGTATCCCGCATCGTCCAATACATGCGGGCCAACGAGAAGAACCATCCGGTGCCGCGCATCCTTCCGACGCTCACCAACTATTTCGCCCGGGTGCTGACGTTCCATCACCTGCCGAACCACGATCCTTCTGCCGTCGCGTCGGCCCTTCGCGTGCACCCCTATGCCGCCAAGGAGTACGCGCGGGCAGCACGGAATTACCCGGCCCGCAAAGTGTCCCGCATCTTCGGTTACCTCCGGGAGTGCGATGCGCGCTCCAAGGGCATTGACAACGCCACCGTGGCGCCGTATGACCTGCTCGAGGAGGCGCTGTTCAAGACCCTGCATTGAGCGGGCTCGAACCCGTGCCGCAGCGAATTGTTGACCCGACCATGACCCTCCAGAACGACCTCCTTCTTCGGGCCTTGAATGGCGAGATGACCGACCGGCCTCCGGTGTGGCTGATGCGCCAGGCTGGACGCATTCTTCCGGAATACCGGGCGATCCGCAGTCGCTTGTCTGGATTCAAGGAGTTGGTGGAGACCCCGGAACTCGCTTGTGAGGTGACCATCCAACCCGTGGACTTGCTGGGCGTCGATGCCGCCATCCTCTTCAGCGACATCCTCGTGGTGCCGGAGGCCATGGGCTTGCCGTATGAGCTCATCGAGAAGGTGGGGCCCCGGTTCCCCGAGACCATCGGCTCCGCTGCCGATTTGAAGCGTTTGCATCCCGTCGAACCGGAGGAGCACCTCCGCTACGTCCTCGATGCGGTGCGGTTGACGCGGCGGGAATTGGATGGCCGGGTGCCACTCATCGGATTTGCGGGAGCGCCGTGGACCATTTTCTGCTACATGGTGGAAGGCGGCGGCAGCAAGGAGTGGAGCCGGGCCCGCCGCATGTTGCGCGAGGCGCCGGAGCTGGCCGAGGACCTGCTGGACCGCATCACCGATGCCACCATCGCTTACCTCAACGCCAAGATTGCAGCCGGCGTTCAGGCTGTCCAGATTTTTGACAGCTGGGCGGGGGCGTTGGACCGCTCCTTGTTTTAGCGGTACAGCATGCCCCGGCTGCGGCGCATCTGTGAGGAGGTGCACGGCGCCCCCAAAATCGTGTTTGCCAAAGGAGCCGGCTGGCAGCTGGACCGGTTGGCCACCTTGCCATGCGAGGCGCTCGGAGTCGACTGGCACACCCCCGTTGCCGAGGCCCGGAAGCGCGCCCCGCAGCACGTCTTGCAGGGCAATCTCGACCCCTCCGTCCTATACGGGACGGAAGCCGAGGTCAGGGCAGCTACCCAACAGATGTTGGCCGATTTTGGACGCGGTAGGCACGTGGCTAACTTGGGCCACGGCGTGTACCCGGATATCAATCCCGACCGCGTTCGCGTTTTCATCGATGAAATCCAACGCAGCGGAGAGCGCTGACCACATTGCCTGAGTATTGAACACCATGCGGAATCTGATCCCCACCTGCGCGCTCGCCGCGCTTCTTTTGCCCTTTGAGGCACCACTCCAAGCCCAGGACGACAACCTCGTCCCGAACGGCAGTTTCGAGACCGGCGACGTCAAGCGCCTCAAGAATTACGGCCAGCTCGAGGAGATCACCACCGATTGGTTCTCCTACACGGATGCGCCGCTCGACCTGTTCAGCACGGACGTGAAGAGCGAGAAGGTCCTTGTTCCGGGCAATGTCTACGGCTATGAGGATCCGAGCGACGGCAACCGTTATGCCGGATTCCGCGCCCACACCAAGAGCCCAAAGCTGGCCCGCACCTACTACGAAGTGCGATTGAGCGAGAACCTCGAGGCCAACCAGATGTACTGCGTGAGCTTCGACATCAGCCTCAGCGACTTGTCCAAATACGCCGTCAACGGCATTGGCGCTTACTTCTCCGACCGAAAGGAGACCCAGCCCAACCTCGGCATTGTGGCCCGCGACCCCCAGGTGAAGCACCGCGCGGACAAAGTGATGCAACTCATGGAAGGGTGGGAAACCGTGTGCGGCACCGTGCTCGGAACCGGCACGGAAGAATACATGACCATTGGCGGTTTCAACGGTTCCCGAGACATTGAAGAGGTCAAGGTGAAGAAGCCGCGGAGCATGACCGGCACCCAACAGCTGCATGCCTACTACTATCTGGACAACGTGAGCATCGTGCCCATCGATGCCAAGAGCCAGTGCAACTGCTCCAAGAGCTCCAGCACGGCGCCGGACCTCGTGTATGGCGGTGCTCCGATTCCGAGTGACTTGTCGGACCGCGATGCGGTGGCCCGGACGGCCGTTTACTACGCGTTTGTGAAGCGCACCTTCACGGAGGATGGCAAAGCCGCTTTGGACCGCTTGGCGGGCATCTTGAAGGCCCACGCCGATTGGAAGGTGGAGGTCGTCGGTCACTGTGACAACGACGAAGTGGCCGAGGGCAAAATCAATCCCCGCTTTGCGGATACCGGCCGCAAGCGCGCTGAACAGGTCAAGCGGTACCTGACCTCTCAGGGTGTGGGTGAAGGTCAGTTGACCGTCACTGGCGTGGAAAACGCAGACCCGGCGTCCACCAAGGATTCCGACCTCGCGCGTGCCAAGAACCGCCGCGTCA
>CALBSW010000194.1 GCA_937967465.1 uncultured Flavobacteriales bacterium | reverse complement strand
GGCCTTCTTCAGGCCACTTTCGGCCAAATCGGGCCGGAAAGGAGTGTTTCCTTGATGTACCATGATGTCGGGCTGATCATTGCGAGCCTTCGATACAAATGTAGAATTCTCCCCTTTCGTATCCGTGGAAAAAGGGGTGTCAGAATGTTCGGGTAATTCACAAACGTGCCCCCTTTCATCCACCCTCGCCGGAGCGAAGGGACCGCAGCCACAAAACCCACCCACCGATCATGAGTGCCCCGCCAATGGGTGTGACCGGCCCGAGCAAGGCCACCGGCCAGCCCATGTTTTTCAGCAGCAACAGCAGAAAGATGCTGCCCGAAAAGAGCAGCGTCCCCCATTCCACCCAACCGAGTCCCGCCTCATTCCGGGTCGCGGTGGCGCCGAGGATGGCGGCCCCCATGAACAACAAATACCGTGACGCCGTCTCGAATGCATCGAGCCCATCGGCATCGAGAACCGCCTCCATGGCGTGGGCTCCAAAGGCGCCACTGACGATTCCAGCAATCAGGAAGGCCCCTCCGCGTTGCAGATGAACGGAGTTCAGGGGAATGCCCGAGGGCGGATTGGATTCACGGACGCTCATGCTCCGCTAATTTGCAACAGCAAACCCCGTACCTCCATGCGCCACATTCTGTTCCCGTTGCTGTCCTCCATGGTTCTCCTGCTGACCGCTTGCGGCGGTGGCGATCACACAGCGCCGAAGCCCGCGCCAGCTGAGAAAGATGCCCCCGCTCAGAAGGCACCGAGCAAAAAGCGCAAAGCCTACACCGAGGAGGAATTGAACCGCCCGTACAGCACCGTGAGCCCCTGGCGCTACATCGTCACGGGCCCCGAGACCCAATACTTCGAGCGGCTCGTTGGGTATTCGGAACTGGGCCGAACCGTCCACGGGTCCGGACATACCGTGCTCGTTCCCCGCGATGAGACCTTCCGAGACAGCAAAGACTGGAAGGCCCTCATCGAGCCCGAGAACTTGGAGGCCCTCCAGCGCTTCGTCAAGGCCCACATCCTGGTCGGCTTGAAGAGTCCCAAGTCCATTGAAGGCACTTACGAGAACCTCAACGGAAAGACCGTCGTCATTGAACGGGATGACCGCGGTGAACTGGTCTGTGGCGGGGCGCGCCTCCTGGGGCAGGAAGTGGAGACCGACTACGGACTCGTCCTCCCTGTGGTCGGTATGGTGGAAGAGATCCGCTGGAATTGATGGGGCGCTTCGCCATCCTCGGACTGCTCCTGACCGGGACCCTGTCGACCGTCTTGGCGCAAGGGCTGCCAGAATTCGGACGCTGGGACACCGTGGCCGTTTTCGGGGAATCGGGCAGCCCAATGGACAACCCTTGGGCGGGCGGATTCACGGCGCCGCAATTCTCCGCGGCGGACATGGATGGCGATGGGGTGCAGGACCTGTTCGTCTTCGACCGGAACGGAGACCGCATCCTGCCCTTCCAAGGCTGCGTGTCGGATGTGCCGGAAACACCGCTGCGCTACCTGTATCGGCCGGACTGGCGTGCGGCCTTTCCGGACGGCATGCAAAACTGGGTCCTCTTGCGCGACGCCAATTGCGATGGCGTCCCCGACGTCTTCCACAACAGCCAAAGTGGCATCCGGTTGTGGTTGGGCGACATGCAAGATGGCCTCGTGGCCTATCCGAATGCGCCGACCACCAACCTGTTCGGCAACTGGAACTTCGGTTCGGGAGACCAGCAATTGCCCCTGATTTGCCTCAACACCGACATCCCGGCCCTCGGCGATTTCGATGGCGATGGCGACCTCGACATGGTCACCTGGACCGAGACCTCTTCGACCTTGTACGCCTACACAGGACGCGGCGCCACTGAAGGATCGATCGGTTGCGGGGACACCTTGGTCTGGGACGTCACCAACCGGTGCTACGGCATGCTCGACGAAGCGTCGGAAGACAACGGCCTGTTCATCGGCGACGCCCACACTTGCGGCTTCAACGTGGAAGGGCCGCGCTGGGAATCCGGCGAACTGACGGGCATCACCCGCCACGCTGGCGGCACCACCGCTTTGCTGGAACTGGATGGAGACGGCCACCCCGACTTGCTCCTCGGTGACGTCTCCTACCCTTCACTGACAGCGTGCTACATGACCGACGCAGTGGACGGCCAGGACAGCACCACGGCCACCAACGACACTTGGCCGGCGGACCTCGGTGGCGAGGCCCTCGACTTGGAGCGCTTCCCGGCGGCCTTTCCCCTGGACGCAGACCAGGATGGGGTCCGCGACCTCCTCATCGCCCCGAATGTGACCTTCGAAATCGATGGGCGCCGTGGCGTGCATTTCTACCGCAATGCCGGGACGGAGGCCAACCCCGAATGGGTGCTGGACTCGCGCGCTTTCCTCCAGGACCGCATGATCGATGTGGGCCGCGGCGCCTATCCGGCCTTCACCGACTTCAACTCCGACGGCCTGACCGACTTGGTCATCGCCTGCAAGGAGCGGTATTACGGCCCCGGCAACACCCCTTCCCTCCTCGCGCGCTTCGAGAATGTGGGCACCGCCTCCGCGCCGGCCTTCGCCCAGCTCGACACCAATTGGCTGTCGTTGCCCGACTTCGGCGTCGAGAGCGTGGCCCCCGCTTTTGGTGACCTCGACGGCGATGGCGATGACGACCTGCTGCTCGGAGACGAATTGGGCAACCTCCACCTCTGGACCAACGAAGCCGAACCGGGTCAACCGGCCGCCTACAACTTGACCGGACCGGCTTATCCCGATGTGGACGGCAACCCCATCGATGTGGGGCAGTTCGCGACACCGTGCCTCTTCGACCTCGACGGGGATGGCGATCTCGACGCCCTCGTTGGAGAGAAGAACGGGGTGATCAACCTCTTCGAAAACACCGGCACCACCCAACCGGAGCTCACCTTGATCTCGTCTTCCGCAGGGCAGATTCAAGTCGACAACCTGCTCGGCATCAACGGCTTTTCGACCCCTTCCGTGCTCGCCACTGACATCGGGCGCTGGGTGGTGGTGGGCAATGAACTCGGCCACCTTCAAGTGTTCGAATTGCCGGAAGACCCCATGGCGGATGCCGATGTGGAATGGACTGAAGTCACGGACCAATGGAACGGGTGGTATGAGGGCGAATTCGCCGCACCGGCCTTGGCCGACCTCAACGGCGACGGCGCCATCGACCTCGCATGGGGCGTTCGGGATGGCGGCGTCACCCTCTGGCAGGGAGGGGCGGCAGATGCCCTTCGAGGATGTTCTCCCATCGTCGACCACCTCGATGACCTCCCATCACAACCCCAGGAGAGCTGGCTTCCGTATCCCAACCCAGTGTTGGCCGGAGGTTGGATGACGGCTCCCTCTGGAACCGTTCAGCTCCTCGACATCGCAGGGCGCCGCTTGGCGCGCATCCCCTGTTCACAAGGGCGGTTCCAGATTCCGGCCAACCTCGCTTCTGGCACCTACCTGCTTCGCCCCGTGACCCAAACCACGACGGGCGCCCCCCTGTTGGGAAGCGCCCGCCGCATTGTGGTGAAGGCCGACCGCTGATCGGCTTTCGTCAGGTTCAGACCCCCATGCCGTCGAGCACGTCGGCGACTTCCTTGACCGCCTTGGCGCTCTCGTGGAGCAGGGCCATCTCGTCGTCGTTGAGCTCGAGCTCGATGATCTCCTCGACGCCCTTGGCACCGAGCTTGACCGGCACACCGAGGTAGAGGTCGCTCAGGCCGTATTGGCCGGTGAGGCGAGCGCAGCAGGGGAAGATGCGCTTCTGGTCCTTCACGATGGCCTCGACCATCTGTGCGGCAGCTGCACCCGGTGCGTACCAGGCGGACGTGCCGAGGAGCTGGACGATCTCGCCACCGCCCTTCTTGGTGCGCTGCACGATGGCTTCCAAGGCGTCGGCGTCGATCATCTCGGTGACGGGAATGCCGCTGACCGTGGTGTAACGCGGAAGCGGCACCATCGTGTCACCGTGGCCGCCCATCAACACAGCTTGGATGTCTTTCGGGCTCACGTTGAGGGCCTCGGCGAGGAAGGCGCGGTAACGGGCGGTGTCGAGCACCCCTGCCATGCCGACGACGCGGTGGTCGGGCAGACCGGCGGTCTTCCAGGCTTGGTACGTCATGACGTCCAACGGGTTGGACACGATCACGATGATGGCCTCCGGGCTGTGCGGGAGGATCTGCTCGGTCACGCTCTTCACGATGCCGGCATTGGTCGCGATCAGATCGTCGCGGCTCATACCAGGCTTTCGCGGCAGGCCGCTGGTGATCACGACCACGTCGCTGCCTGCGGTCTTGCTGTAATCGTTGGTGCTGCCGACGGTGCGGGTGTCGTAGCTGTTGACCGGGCTGGTCTCCCAGATGTCGAGGGCCTTGCCTTCGGCGAACCCGTCCTTGATGTCGAGGAGCACGACTTCGTTGCAAACTTCACGGGTAGCGAGCACATCGGCGCAGGTGGCGCCCACATTGCCGGCTCCGACGACGGTGACCTTGGTACGTTGGATCATGTTGGAGGTGTTGGGTGAATCGGTTTGCAAAAGTAAGGGACGGAATACGGCCAAACCGACGCACTTCGTTGCAACTTGGACTTTGGATGAACCTGCGCATTTTCCTCCCCCTGATCCTGGCCACCGCGACTGCCACGACGGTCCTGGCCCAACCGGAACCGGACACCTCGCAATGGCCGAATGGTCGGCCCGGTGCGGACTTCAATGTTGTGGACGCCAACGGCCTCAAGCAAGGGCGCTGGATCCGGGTTTACCCCAACGGCAAGCTCTATTACAGCGGCAGCTTCGAAAACAGCCGCCCCGTCGGCCACTTCACCTTTTTCCGAGAGACGGGCAAGGTGCTGAGCGAGGTCCGGCACCAAGCAGACTCGGACATCGCCAAGGCCATCCTCTATCGCGAAGACGGCACGGAAAGCCACCGTGGAAATTACCTGACCGTGCAGGTCGATGGAGCGTGGACCCAATGGAAGGACGGCGAGTGGACCGCGTTGGACCGTCGGGGCCGCGTGCGGGTCGTCGAACACTACACCCGCGACACCCTCGATGGCCCGACGACCACCTTCCACCCGAACGGCACGCTGCTGGAAGAGGGCACGTATGCCATGGGCCTGAAGAATGGCGTGTGGAAGGCCTTCGACCGGGAGGGGCGACCCCGCGGCGTGGAGCATTGGCGGAATGGCCAGCGCAACGGTCCCGCTCAAGTGATGCAGGACGGGGGTGCCATGCTCAGCGAAGGCCAGTTTGCCATGGACCTTCCGGTGGGCGAATGGACCACCTACAACCCCGACGGCAAGGTCCGCTCCTTGATCACCTACGAAGGCGGACGCGTGGTGACCGAAAGTCCACAAAACGGCGAGTTCTCCTCCGACTACCCCAGCGGCCGCCCGGAATGGGTGGGACGGTATGCCCATGGTCGCCTGGATGGCCCGTTCACTTCCTGGCACGATGTGGGTGAATGGACCATGGTGCCCGCCGAAGCTGGTGGCGGCTCGGGAATCCCGCCGGGCATGGTCGGACCGGGACGGCGACCGGGAACCAAATCAGACGCTCCGATGCGGCGCGAGCTTCGCAACCAACCGATGAAGGAAGTGGGCGAATACACCGCTGGCGTCAAGGACGGCACCTGGCGCTACTTCGACGAGCAGGGCAACACCATCCGCACCGAACGCTGGTCACTCGGACGCCTCGAATCCACCGACGAATGAGGACCGCCATCGCCGCCATCCTGCTCCTCTTCGCGGAGCTCGGCGCTGGGCTGACGGCCCAGGTGGCGCCCCTGCACCACTGGGTGGGGTTTGCGGACAAGGTGGGATGCGGTGTCGACTTGACCGCCCCGAATGCGGGCAGCTTGTTGCTGTCCCCTCGGGCTTTGGCACGCCGCGAACGGCACGGCATCGCCCTCGATTCCCTGGACCTCCCCGTCCCGCCCGCCTACATCGCCGAGGTCATGGCCATCGGAGAGGTTGAAGGCCAACAGGCCTTTCGGAAGTTGCACCAAAGCCGTTGGCTCAATGGCATGGTCATCCAAGTCGACACCACCGTGGTCGACTCGGCCGAAACCGCTGCGCTTCTGGCCCAAGTGGCCGGATTGGAGACCGTGATTGAACTCCGGAGAACCCGGTTTCACACGCGGCCTTCACCCGTGCCTGCCCTCCCCTCAGTGCGCCACGCGGCCACCCGAAGCGGCGACACCGAATACGGCGATGCCTGGCCCCAAACGAACCAACTCCGGCTGGACCTGCTGCACGGGCTGGGCCACCGCGGACAGGGCATGATGGTGGGCGTGCTCGACAGTGGGTTCGACCGTGTGGACACCAATCCCGCCTTCTCCCGCGCCCGGAGCGAAGGGCGCATCCGAATCGGAGGCAACTTCCCCAATGGGGGTGCCGCTTCCGAGTGGATTTACCAGGAACACAGCCACGGTGCCATGGTGCTCTCGACCATGGCCGGCGAGCGCACCGACAGCCTGACCTACCTCGGGTCCGCCCCCGAAGCCAGCTATGTCCTGTTTCGCACCGAGGACGTCGATTGGGAAAACCTCGTAGAGGAATACCACTGGGTTGCGGCGGCTGAGCGCGCCGACAGCATGGGCTGTGACGTGCTCAACACCTCGTTGGGCTACTCTTTGTTTGACGACATCGATGCCAACCACAGCACGGCCGAATTGGACGGCAACACGTTTCCCATCACCCGCGCCTCCGACATCGCGGCCACCCGGGGCATGCTCGTCTTCAGCTCGGCCGGCAACAGCGGCAACAGCCCCTGGCAAAAGATCACTGCACCTGCGGATGGCGACAGCGTCATCGCCGTCGGAGCTGTGAATGCCTTCGGGCAGCACGCCTCCTTCAGCGGATATGGCCCCTCCGCCGATGGACGGATCAAACCCGACCTCAGCGCCACGGGCCGGGACGCCGTGTACATCCATCCTGACGGCACCATTCGCCCTGGCAACGGCACCTCCTTTTCCTCCCCCATCCTGTGCGGAGCCGCCACCAGCTTGTGGAGCGCGCACCCGGACCAGCCCGCGTGGGCCATCCGCCGAGCCTTGGTGGAATCGGCCTCGCAGGCCGCCGCACCCGACACGGTGCTCGGATTCGGCATCCCGGACCTCTGGGCCGCCCACCTCGCCCTCGGAGGGTCAGCGCCGGCCGGAGACAATGCAAGCTCTCCGCTTCTGATCTATCCCAACCCCGTGGCGGCTGGCGCAGACCGGCTTCGTGTGGTGTTTCGGGAGGCCAATCTCCTGGCGGCACCGGGCAGCCCGCTGCGGTGGGAGATCCGCGACGCCCTCGGCCGCCTCATTGCAAACGGCGAAGTGTCCCGCGGCAAAGAGGCGACCACCACATTGACCCTGAACACAGCGCCTTTGTCCACCGGCACCTACATCCTCGCGCTGTTTGGCGTGCCGGAAGAAGACCCCAGCCGCATGCCGACGGCTTGGGCACGGTTTGCCGTGGATTGACGTTCTTCACTCCATGACCCGCTGGTTCTTCCTGTTGTTCACCTGCTGGGCGTTTGGCCTGATGGCCCCTACCGATGCGTGGGGTCAGCGCGAGCGCAGCCAGAACCCAGCCCGGCAGCGCAAGGCCCAGCTCAAGATGAAGCGGGAGCGGGAAAAGAAGAACGAGGCGCTTTTCCGTGAAGGCCGCAAGGCGCATTGGAAATCACAGGACCGCTCGACACGCAAACGTTGGCGTGCCCAACGCCGGGCGGCCAAAAGAATGCGCCGCGGCGGCGGGCCAGACAGCTGGTACAAGGGGCTCTTCCGATCTGGAAAGCCCATCCCGTGGACACGCCGCGCCGCCAACAAGGTGGGCAACCTCTTCAAGCGCAAGCGCAAGCGCCGTCACTATTGACACATTCTCCTGGATCGCGGACCTAACTTGATAGCATGCGATCAATCTGCTTGTTGCTCACCATCGGGCTGTTGGCCTCTTGCTCCGTGGGCAACGACTTTTCTAGCACCACCTTCCAGAAGAAGCGGTACAGCCGCGGCTACTACGTCCACAAAGCCAAGGACCGCAGTGTTCCCGACAGTCCTGACGACCCCACAGCCGCACAGTCCGAATCTCAAGACAAACCTGCGCCCTCCACAATGGAAGTCGTCCCGCCCGGGGAGACACACAACACCGAGCCAACGCCCATTCAATCGTCACGACGCGAGAGGGCCCACCCCAGACCTCTGAGCGTTCTCATTCCCGCCCGAGAAGTCGCCGGAATGGCGCACAAGGAACGGTCCCTGCTGCTACTGGAACCACAGGACAACGAAGAGCAGTCAGAACGCAAACCTGTCCACTGGACCACCATCGCCAACCTCATCACCTTGATTGGAGGGATGGTGGGCTCCCTGTTCAACAGCCCCTGGGTCTGGCTCGGGCTTGCAGCGCCCTGGTTTGCCGCCATCAGCTTTGCCTTTGCAGGGCCGAGACGCCGGCACTCTGGCATGGGAGCGGCCATTCTGACTTTCCTGCTCTTCTTCATCACCGTGATCGCCCTCGAAAGTCGAGAGACCGCAGGAGCATTTCTCAGCTTCAGTGGATTTTACACCTTCTTGGCAGCCTTGATTCTGCTGGCCTGTTGGCTCGCTTATGCCGTCGCGAACCGGTTCTTCGCACCGGAGCCGGTGGCCGAGCCAGAGGCCTTCCATGGTGTGGACGTGGAGGCCGATCCTGAGCCCGAGCTGAAATGGCACAGGACGACTTGGATTTCGCTGGCCATGATCGCCACGAGCTTGGTCCTCATGGTGTCTGGCGCGAGTGGGCTTTTCTTGCTCAGCCTTCCCGCCTTGGCCTGGTTCCCCGCCACGTATGCCCTTTTGAAGTCCAATGCCGAACGCTCCCATTCAGGCAGGGGCATCAACCGGATCTTGTTCTTCTCAACGTTGGCCTGGTTTGTCCTTTACCTCGCATTCATCCTGCCTTGGTGGGGAAACTTCCCCTATTTCGGATGGCAATGAGGACGCGCCATACCTCATTCGACATTCTCGGGCTGGGCCCACTCTGATCTCATGAACCGTTCCATCTTCTCTCTTCTTGTCGGGTCAATCCTCCTGCTGAGCGCGTGCTCTTCCGGAAGTGACCTGTCGCGCACCACCTTCCAGAAAAAGCGCTACAGCCGCGGCTACTACGTCCACACGTCGGGTGACCGCAAGAGTCAGCCCGCCCCCCCAACCACTGCATTCGACTGCGAGAAAGCCGACATTTCCGATGCATCGGAACCGATGTTGCAGCCAGTAGACCCTGCCCCGATTCCGGCATCCTCTTCCTTTTCAAGCGCAATTCCAACCACTTCGAAGTCGGAGGCCAAACGCGGTGCCGAAATCGGCAAGCTGACCACACTCCCACCAGCGCTGGCACAGGGCCTCAGTTTCCATTCGGCGGACACCCTCCTTCGCCAAGGGGAGCCCCTTCCCGTCCCCGCTGTCAAGCGACCACTCCACTGGTCCACCTGGGCGGCCTCCGGGATGTTTCTCCTCGGCCTGATTACAGGCCTGCACGCACTGCTCTTTAGCACTTGGATCCCTGCAACAATTGGCATGGTCACTTCAGGGCCGAAACTAGAACATTCAGGGTTGGCCCTGGCCATCGTTCTGTTCTTGACCTCCGTGCTCTTGGGCCTTGTGGCTGCCTCATCAGGCGCCATCCTGCTCGCCTTGTTTGTACTCCTGTTCAGGGGGTGAATGAAAAAAGCCCCTCGTGGGAGGGGCTTTCTGGAGCCGATAAGCGGACTCGAACCGCTGACCTACGCATTACG
>CALBSW010000193.1 GCA_937967465.1 uncultured Flavobacteriales bacterium | reverse complement strand
TTGTCCGGGTTGAGGATGTGGACAGGGTCAAACGCGTCCTTGATGCGGCGCTGCAAATCGAGTTCAGCTGGGCTGAATCGGAGGTCCATGAATGGCTTCTGCACCCAGCCGATGCCGTGTTCGCCGCTCAAGGTGCCGCCCAAGCGAATGACTTCCTGGAACAGTTCGCGGATGGCGGTGGGGAGCGTCTCGTTCCATTGTGTCTCCGGCATGTCCCCGCGCAGGATGTTGACGTGCAGGTTGCCGTCTCCGGCGTGGCCGTAGCACACGCTGTCGAACCCGTGTTCCGCGCCAATGCGCTTGACGGCCCTGAGCAACTCCGGCAAATGTCCCCGCGGCACCACCGTGTCTTCCTCCTTGTAAGTGGAGTGCGCTTTGACGGCCTCCCCGACTTTTCGCCGCAGGTTCCACAGTTGGTCTTTGGCAGCCTCGTCCATGGCGAGAAGGGGTTCCCCGGCATTGAACCGTTCCAATGAAGCGGCGATGCGCTCCAGCTGTGGCATGAGGTCTTCCTCCCGAAATCCGTCGACTTCAATGAGCAGGTGGGCCGCGGTGTCGGCGTCGAGGGGAAGTTGTCGGTCGCCCGTGAACGCCATGGCCAACTCAATGGCAGACCGCTCCATGAATTCGAGGGCACTCGGTTGGTTGCCGTCGATGAAGAGGCCGGCCACCGCGCGGCAGGCGTCGGCGGGATCGGCGAAGGGCACGAGAAGGAGCGCATTGAACTTGGGCCAAGGCAGCAGTTTCAACGTGGCTTCCGTGATGAAGCCGAGCGTGCCCTCCGAACCGACCATCAGTTGGGTGAGGTTGTATCCCGTGCTGTTTTTGAGGGTGTCCGCCCCCGTTCGGATGACCGTCCCATCGGCAAGCACCACCTCCAAGTTCAGGACCCAATCTTTGGTGACCCCGTATTTGACGGCCCTCGGGCCGCCGCTGTTTTCGGCGAGGTTGCCCCCGATGGTGCAGGTGCCTCGGCTGGCCGGGTCCACGGCATAGAACAACCCTTTTTCCTGAACGGCTTCCTGCAGCACTTGGACGATGACGCCAGGCTGCACCAAGACTTGGTGGTTGAGTTCGTCGATGCGGACGACGCGGTCGAGTCGTTTGGTGCTGAGGCTGATGCCTGCGCGCACCGGCAAAGCTCCCCCGCTCAATCCGGTCCAGGCTCCAGCGGGCGTCACCGGGACGGCATGGCCGTGTGCCCAGCGCAGGACGTCCGACACCTCTTCGGTCGACCGCGGCTGGACCACCACGTCGGGCAGGAACCTCAAATCTTCGGTGTGATCGGCGCTGTGGGCCTCGCGGATGTCGAGGGTGTCCAGCACCTCCAGGTGGGGAAATTTCAACCGCAGCGCCGCCGCAATGTCAGGGCCTTGAAAAGCCTGTGTGGAGTCAGCCGTCATGGGGGCTTAATTTGCCGACCACTGCCACGGCATGCCCGTCGGCGTTCATGAAAATGTTCACATCCATGCGCATCTCCCTTGCATTGGCCTTTTTGGCCGTCTTCCCCACCCTGTTCGGTCAGAAGAACACCGTACCAACCGAGCGTTGGTCCAACGAAAAAATCTGGTACAGCGGCACCTTCCGGTCGGAAGGCGTCTACGGCATCCGCTCCATGAAGGATGGCGTGCACTACACGAGCCTCGAGGGAATCGAGGGAGGCAATGCCGTGGTCAAATTTGCCTACGCCACGGGGCAGCCGGTCGACACCCTCGCCACGAGCATCCAAGTCTACGGAGCCGATGGCGCCCGCATTTCCGGCTACCAGTTCTCCTCCGATGAGGCCCAGCTGATGTTGAGCTCCGGACGGGAGCCCATCTATCGCCACAGCTACAGCGCTGCGTTCCACGTGTATCGGATTGGCGGGGATGCGCCCGGCACGCCGCTGCTCGCGGACGGAACCAAGGTGCGCCTCGCCACGTTCTCTCCTGCCGGTGACAAGGTTGCCTACGTGCTGGACAACAACCTCTATGTGGTGGCGCTGGACGACCTCGCCAACCCCATGCAGGTCACAAAGGATGGCCGTTGGAACGAGGTGATCAACGGGGCGTCCGACTGGGTGTACGAAGAGGAATTCGGCAAGGACCGGGGGTTCTTCTGGTCGCCGGATGGACGCCACATCGCCTACTATCGCTTTGATGAGTCGGCCGTGCGCGAGTTCAGCATGCCCATGTACGGTTCCCTCTACCCGGACCCCTACACATTCAAGTACCCCAAGGCGGGAGAGGTCAATTCCGAGGTGAGCATCCATGCGGTGGATGTCGAAACGGGACTCGATGTGGAGCTCGTTGCCGTGGACGGGGACAACTACATCCCGCGCATTTACTGGATGGCCGACGCGGATGACTTGATGGTCATGCGGATGAACCGGCACCAGAACAAGATGGAGTTGTTGCAATTCGACCTGGGGGCCATCGCGGACCGCCGTCAGCCCGAGGCCGAAGTCCTGTTGGTGGAAGAAGCGCCCACCCACGTTCCGGTTCAGGACAATTTCACCTTCCTCGACGACGGATCCTTCTTGATGACGAGCATGAAGGATGGGTTCAACCACCTGTACCATGTGCGTCCCGGAAAGGTGGACAAGCAGCTGACCTCAGGGGAATGGGACATCACCTCCGTCCAGGGCTACGACGCCAAGCGCAAGTTGGTCTACTTCTCCTGCAGCATGAAAGGCGCCACGCAAGCCCATTTGGCCAAGGTGGACTTGAAGGGGCGCATGTCCCTCCTCGACGAGACGACCGGCACCCACGGCGTGAGCTGGAGCAAGACCTTCGACTACGCCATCCACAACCACAGCGATGCCGACACCCCGCCGGTGTATGTGCTGCGTGACCGCAAGTGGAAGCAGATCCGCATGCTCAAGGACAACGCCGGTTTGCGCGAGACCCTGTCCGATTACGCCGTGGCCCCGCGCGAGTTCTTCACGTTCACGGACGATGCCGGCGAAGAGTTGAACTGCTGGATGATGAAGCCCGCCGACTTCGATCCTGCCAAGCAGTATCCGGTGTACGTGGCCATCTACGGGGGACCGGGGGTGAACACCGTCAACGACAGCTGGGGTGGAACCACCTATTACTGGCACAACCTCCTCTGTCAGGAGGGCTACATCGTGGTGAGCTGCGATCCCCGCGGCACGCCGAAGCGGGGCCGTGAGTTTGAGCACAGCACCTACCTCCAGCTCGGCAAGCTCGAGACGGAAGACTTCATTGACCTGGCGGAGCACCTCAGCGCCAAGGACTTCATCGATGGGGACCGCATCGGCATTCAGGGCTGGAGCTATGGCGGCTACATGACGCTGCTCGCGATGACCAAGGGCGCAGATCACTTTGCCGCAGGCATTTCGGTGGCACCCGTCAGCAACTGGCGTTTCTACGACAGCATCTACACTGAGCGCTTCATGCGCACCCCGCAAGAGAATGCGGATGGCTACGATGACAACAGCCCCATCAACCACGCTGAAAAGCTCGAAGGGCCCTTGCTCCTCGTCCATGGATCCGCGGACGACAACGTCCATTTCCAGAACGCCATGGAAATGGTGGACGCCCTTGTGGCGGCTGGCAAGGACTTTGACTTCTTCGCCTATCCCAACCGCAACCACGGCATCTACGGAGGCAATACCCGACTCCACCTGTTCAGCATGATGCTGGACTTTGTCAAGGAAAACCTCTAATGCCGCTTATTTTGGCCTGGCAAGTCGCGAATCAAACCTTTAACACCCCTGAAGGACATGTCCTCTACCACCCTTGAACCGCATCAGAAAGAACTGTTTGGCCACCCCATTGGCCTGTTCACGCTGTTTTTCACCGAGATGTGGGAACGGTTCTCCTACTACGGCATGCGCGCCATCTTGGTGCTGTATCTCGTGACGGAGACCACACAGGCCAACCCCGGATTGGGTTGGACCAACGGAGAAGCCTTGGCATTGTACGGATGGTACACGATGATGGTGTACGTGATGTCGGTCCCTGGTGGCTACATCGCCGACAAATTCCTCGGACAACGCAAATCCGTGACCATCGGGGGCGTGTTGCTGCTCATTGGCCACAGTGTGCTCGCCATTGAGCATTTGACCGCCTTCTATGCTGGATTGGTGTTCATCGTCCTGGGCGTGGGCATGCTGAAGCCCAACATTTCCACCATGGTTGGTGGCCTGTACAAGCCCGGCGATGTTCGCCGGGACAAGGGCTTCACCATCTTCTACATCGGCATCAACGTGGGCGCCTTCCTGTCGAGCTTGATTGTGGGCTACGTCGGAGAGACCTACGGCTGGCACTACGGATTTGGTTTGGCGGGCATCGGCATGGCGCTGGGTGTGGCCCAGTACCTCCTCGGACAGAAGTACCTCAAGGAGGTCGGCAATTTCATCGGGGACACCACGGAATCGCCCCAAGACCTCAAGGCGCCATTGACCAAGGAGGAGAAAGACCGGATCACGGTCCTCTTGATTTCCTTCTTGCTGGTCATCCTCTTCTGGGGTGCCTTTGAACAGGCCGGTGGATTGATGAACATCTACACCATGGAGAAGACGAACCGGATGCTCGGTGGCTGGGAAGTGCCGGCCTCCTGGTTCCAGTCGCTCAACGCCATGTTCATCATCTTCTTCGGCTCTGTCGTGGCAGGCTACTGGGCGAACCGGAAGTTGAAAGGCAAGACGGCCACCTCCCTTTTCAAGATGATCCTCGGTCTGATCATCATGGGCACCGGTTTCTTGTTCATGACGGCCGCCACGGCGCAATTCGAGTCCACTGGGGCTTCCGCCATGTACTGGTTGGTTCTGGCTTACCTGTTCCACACCATCGGCGAACTGTGCCTCTCCCCTGTGGCCCTGTCCTACATCACCAAGCTGGCACCGGCGAAGTATGCGTCCATCATGATGGGGGTGTATTTCGCGATGACGGGATTTGGAAGCAAGCTGGCCGGACTCCTCGGAGAATGGTCGGAGTCCTTGGGTGAGATGACCATCTTCACCGGCATCGCCGCCACGAGCATTGGTGTTGGACTCCTTGTGTTGTTGGTCCGAAACAAGTTGGAGCCTCTGACCCACGGTGTGGAGGAGCTCGAAAATTGACACGTCCAGCAGCCTGACGCTGCCGTGTTTCACCTCTTTTACCGCCCCGATGGCCATGTCGCTGTCGGGGCGGTCCTTTTGTTTCGCGATATTTGAGCCATGACTAGAGCGTTGACCCTTTCCTTTTTTCTGGCCGCGTCCATCACTTCCGTTTTGGCGCAGGGGGCCGAAATCAACTGGCTCTCCGTCGATGAGCTTGAGGCAGCACAGGCCCGCGAGCCGCGCAAAGTGATGATCGACGTCTACACGAAATGGTGTGGTCCGTGCAAAATGATGATGCGCAACACCTTCACCAACCAAGACGTCATCGCCTACCTCAACGAGAATTTCTACGCCGTCAAGTTTGATGCAGAAGGGCCGGACCCCGTCGAGTTCCAAGGCCAGACTTTCTCCAATCCGAACTATGTCCCCAACAAGCCGGGGCGCAACGGTGTGCATGAGCTGAGCCGTGCGTTTCAGGTGCGGGCCTATCCCACGCTGGTTTATCTCGACGAAAACTTGGAGATGATCGCCCCCATCAGTGGGTACAAGACCCCCCAGCAGCTCGAGCTGTACCTCCGGTTTTTTGACGAGGCCTGGGAGCGCGGAACGACCCAAGAAGAGTGGGACACCTTCCAACAGAGCTTCACGCCAAGCTTCCGTTGAGGACCACGGAATTGGTCTCCAGAATCCATAAAATCACCCCGCTGTCCGGCCCGCCCTCGCAAGAAGGCGGGACGGCGTGTATTTTCGCGCCACGCAACGAACGTACCCATGAGTGAAAACGCCCGCCTGACCTTTGAAGACAAGGAAGTTGAATTGCCCGTCGTCCGGGGATCGGAAGGCGAAATCGCGCTGGACATCAGCAAGTTGCGTGGACAGACCGGTTTGGTGACCCTCGATCGGGGGTTCAAAAACACGGGATCGACGCTCAGCGCCATCACCTTTCTCAATGGTGAGGTCAATTTCGTCAAGGATCTGGTCGGTACCAAAC
>CALBSW010000192.1 GCA_937967465.1 uncultured Flavobacteriales bacterium | reverse complement strand
GTCTGGGTGCCGACATAGAATTGGTCCATCCATCCGTAGTGCCGGTGGTTGGTGCCGAGAAAAGGGCGGAATTGGACCTCCTCCCGGAATTGGTTGTAGCTGAGGCGATCCACTCCCAATTGCCATTCGTGTCCCCCTTCTCCTTTCCGGCCGACATCGGCAATGAGCATGTTGGCAAACTTGATGATGGGAAATAAGAAGCCGCCACCCACATGAGGTTGCGTGTAGGCTTCCGTGGCGACATAGCCGCGGTCTCCGACCTTGAACCGCGTGGTGAAGCCCAGGGTCAGGAGGCTGGGTTCGATCTCGCTGTCCTGGCCGAACAGCAGGAAGGTCAGCTTGTTGCCCTGGCCGACCATGGCCCGGTGATAGAGCATCACGCGCAGCGTGTTGGTGAGCTCGTCCCAGGTGAGGGCTGCGGTGGAATTGCCCTGGTCGGGCCGGTCTTTCTGGCGGTCCAAGCGGACGCCATCGAGGAAGCGACCAGGGTTGGACCAGTCCACGGCGCCCACGATCCGCTCGTTGTCGAATTTGATTTCCTGACGCCCCACCTTGAGCACCATGCCGTAGGCCAGTTCGGTGGACCACCAGGCCTCGGTGATGCCCAGGGTGCCTTGAGACTGACCTGTTGGCCCTCCAAAAGTTCGGATGTCCTGAGCGCCGAGCTTGTAGTCAAAGGACCGCCAACGGCCTTTGAGTCCGAGGCGCGCACGTTGGACGGTGACCAGGTTGTCGCGGGTCAGGATGGTGTTGGCGGAGGCCAGCTTGTAGCCGTCCCGCCATTCGGAACGCACCCGCAGCTGCATGTCCAGCTGAAGGGTGGTGTCTTGTTGTGCGAAAAGGGACGCCGTGCTCATCAGGAGCATGGACAGGGCGGTCAGGGCGTAGCGTGTGGGCATGGTCGGAATCAGCGGTACATCACCGCGGTGTAAAGGTGAACCAAGGTCAATGCGAAGGCAAGGGCGCTGAAGGCAATGTGGTATGGCAAGAACTTGCGCGTGCGGTCGGTGGTGTCGAGCAGGGAGCCGAAATGTCCTGCGGCAAGGAGGCTCAGCGGCAGCAGGAACAACAGCCCCCAACCCCAACGTACGCCGTGGGCGAGAATGGCAAAGGGCAGCGCGAGTGCGGAGCCGAGGTGCCAGTCCACCCAGCGGCCCCAGTCGCTTCCGGATTTCTGGAAGACCATCCGGGCGAGGGTCAGTGACCATTGGAAGAGGATCAGTCCAAACAGGACAAACCCGCTGATCATGCGGTACTGGACGTCGCGTTGCACCTCGAAGACCGGCCACAGATGGGCGTCCAGCACCCAGCCCAGGGTGAGTAGCAGGGCAGTGATCCAACCGAGGATGCGGGCGGCTTTTTTCACGGGGTGGTCGTGCGCTGGGCGAGCTCGGCCATCAATTTCGGGCCGGCCAGGTCGTCGATGCTGTCGCGAAGGACGGCATGGCTCGGCAAACACAGTCCCTTGGACGGCCAGCAGGATCCGATGGAAGGTTGCGCATCCGGGGCCAGTTCTTCGAGTTCCTCGAGGTACTTGGACCACACGACTTCCACACCACTGCGGTAGGCCTTGAGCATGGCCATGAACTCGTCGGTGGTCACGGAGTCTTCAGGGTAGGCCCACGTGGTGGCCCCCATGATGTCGCCGAGCTGCCAGTCGGTCTTGCTCGTCTTGGCGTGGTCGTTGTGGCAGCTGACACAGGGGCCGGCGGAGGCCATGTCGGGGAACATGCTCACGAATTCGCCAGTGGCAGGGTCTTGGAAATGGTGGGCTGCGGTGTCCTGGCGCATGGCGGCGAAGATGTCCGCCTGTTTGCCGGTGAATTCATTGCTCTTCTCGATGGGGAAATCCGATCCGAGAAACAGGCGCAGGGGCACTTCGCTGCGGGAGAGCTCGTCGGCCACACCGCGCAGAAACAGGGCAGGCAGGGGCCCCGCCACGACCTCTTCGTCTGCCCAGCGCTCGTCAAAGCGCAGGCCCTGCTTCTTCCCACCACCGACAATGGCCTTGGTGAAGAGGGTGCGCGTCACGTCATTTTCGTGGGCCATGAGGGTGAGGGCCTCTGCGGTTGACAGCGTGTTCCGCGCGTCTTCGCCTTGCTCCAAGGGAACCGGTGCGGTGGCGAACAAGTAGGTCAATATGGCGGCGCCAGCCAGGACGGTGAGGGTCCAAAAACGGGCAGGTCGATTGGCCGTATTCATGGTTCCAGGGATTCGGGTGCCGTGTGGAATTTTTCGGAGGAATACGGGTCAGCCCCGCCGTCCATGTACTCGAGTAACAGCGCTGTTGGAATGCGGTTCTCGTTGTCGGTGGGAACGTCCCGTTTGTGGTTGCTGTGGAAGTCGTGGCAGGACATGCACGTGGCCCATTCGCCCTCAGCTGCCAGCGCAGCGTGGGTCGGAGAAATGGGGTCGTCCTGGACGTCGAGGTCGCTGTGGCAGGACTGGCAGAAGGTGATCTCGAGGTTGGCCACCCGTTTTCCGGTGTGTTCCCCATGGCAACCCTTGCACTGATGGACGCCCCATTTGGCCTGTTCCTCCGCGTAGCGCAGCTCCATGAAGCGGGAGACGGGGTGCCGGTCGTTGGGCCGGTTGTGGCAATCGAGGCAGGCTTGGTTGTCGACCTCGCTGTAGCCCACGGGAACCCAGTCCGCTTCGTGGAAACCGAACAGGGTGTTGGCGTTGTGCCCCAGCTGTTGGCGCAGGCTGCCTGGGGCCTCGCGGTGGCAGGATTCGCAGGAGAGGCTCTCGTGGGAGGTGTTCATCGGGCCCTTGGAGCGGAAGCCAAGTGCCGGTGGAATGGCCCAGAGTCCGACGAAGATGGCGGCCAGGACAAGGGCGAGGTTGACGACTTCGGACCGCGCCCCTTTGGGCGGCCGGATCACCGGGGGCACGTCCCCGCTGGCTTGGCTGATGCACGTGAGGATGTCGTCGCCCGCGACACGCTCTTCGCGGCCGCATTGAACCGTCCCCGACTCCAATCTGGCCCGACAGACTCCGCAAGCGCCCACCCCGCAGGCGTGGGGAAGGGGGATGCCTTGCTCGAGCGCCGCGTCGAGCAGGGTGCTGTCCGCACCTTGTTCGATGCGTTGCGGGCGCCTCCAGCGGGAAGTCCAGATGAAGGCATTGGCCGCTCCGGATGGCGGCACGGAGATGCCGTATTTCTCCGTCTCGATGAGGTGGGCAGGCACGCCAAGCTCGGCGAGGATGCGCTCTCCGGCGTCGACCAAGCCCGGAGGACCACAGAGGTAGTGGGCGGCACCCGGTTGGGATTCCGCTTCAATGGTGGGGCGGAGGTCCCGGCCAAACACTTCGACCAGCCGGATGAAGCCCTGATCATGGAGCCGCCGGAAGTCTGCGCCGTACATCGCGCTCTCTGCATCGTGGTTGGCGAGGATGACCGTGGGCACCTTTCGTGCCTGGAACAGGGGGTCCAACAGGTTGCGGAACGGGGTGATTCCGCTGCCACCCGCGATGAAGATGTGGTCCTCGGTGCCGTCGATCAGTGAAAAGTCTCCAAACGGACCGGCCATGCTGGCTTTGATCGGTGCGTTCAGGTCCTGCAGGAAGTCGGAAATGCCGCCGGGTCCCGAGCGCTTGACACCAAGCAAGACCCCACGGCCGTGTGCGGCGACGATGGAGAAGGGGCTGCGTCGCACCCCCGAGTCGAGCTTCACTTCGAGGACGATGAATTGCCCTGGCTTGAAGTCAATCCGCCCGGTGTAAGGCACGACGGCCACCTCCACGGCATCGGCCGTGAGCGCATGGCGGGGCAGGATGGTGACCGTCTTCCACACGTTCGAAGTTTACTTCAGTCATCTCGCAAGTCACATGACTTCGGTCACCGCCCGGACATTTTCGCCTACAGGTGTGAAGATTGGGCCCGGTCCGGAAGCCGCACTTCGCGGGTGAAGGGGGGCATCGTAGTTTCGCATTTCGCCACGCTGGGTTCGATTGGGTCGTGTCCAACTGAACCGCAAGGCGTTCAGGCGGTTGAACAGCTGATGGATTCGAACAAGAAAGACCCCAAGAAGTCGGCCCGGCCGAATTTCAATTTCTACTGGGTATATGCCGGCATTGGCGCGCTGCTGATTGCCATGATCCTGTCGGGGTCATCCCCTTCCGCTGGAAGCGTGAGTTTCCAGCAATTGATCTCCAAAGCGGAGAAGGGCGAATTCCGCAAGCTCACCCACAACGGCATGGTGGCCGAAGCGTGGTACACGGACGCCGCCCGGGATTCCATCATGAAAGGCAAGGAGCGCGGACCACTCGGTGGTGGCTTCATTCAGGGGGCCGACCTGGTGGTGGAGATTCCGCCCTCCGAGAAGAACATCGACCGGCTGGACCAGCTCTCTGCGGATGGCGTGGTCACGGTGACCTACAAGCGCCCCAACGAATGGGGCCAGCAGCTCATTTTCTACATCATCGTCCTCGCTGTGATGGTCGGGGTGTGGATGGTGCTCATGCGCCGATTGGGCGGTGGGG
This sequence comes from uncultured Flavobacteriales bacterium, assembly GCA_937967465.1. GTDB lineage: Bacteria > Bacteroidota > Bacteroidia > Flavobacteriales_D > Sanyastnellaceae > UBA8752. The sequence goes on along the minus strand of CALBSW010000192.1, from coordinate 23,232 downwards.
GCGCCGGTGGCAGCCAGATTTTCAACGTCGGCAAGTCCAAGGCCCAACTGTTCGACAAGGAGAACAGCACCCAGGTCAACTTCAAGGATGTGGCCGGATTGGACGGCGCGAAGGAGGAGTTGGCGGAGATTGTCGAATTCCTGAAGAACCCGGCCAAGTACACGGATTTGGGGGCCAAGATCCCGAAGGGCGCCCTGCTGGTCGGCCCTCCGGGAACGGGCAAGACCCTCCTGGCCAAAGCCGTGGCTGGGGAAGCCAAGGTGCCGTTCTTCTCCTTGAGTGGATCGGACTTCGTGGAGATGTTCGTCGGGGTGGGGGCCAGCCGGGTCCGCGACCTCTTCAAGCAAGCCAAGGAGAAGAGCCCGTGCATCATCTTCATTGACGAGATCGATGCCGTGGGCCGTGCCCGGGGCAAGAACGCCAGCATCGGCTCCAATGACGAGCGGGAGAACACCCTGAACCAGTTGCTCACCGAAATGGATGGCTTCGGCACCAACAGTGGGGTCATCATCCTGGCGGCAACCAACCGGGCAGACATTCTGGACCGCGCGTTGATGCGGGCGGGCCGATTCGACCGTCAGATTTACGTGGACATGCCGGACCTCAAAGAGCGCGAGGCCATTTTCGACGTGCACCTGCGCCCCTTGAAGACGGACGACAGCATCGACGTCGACTTCCTGAGCCGCCAGACGCCGGGCTTCAGTGGCGCGGACATCGCCAACATCTGCAACGAGGCTGCACTCATCGCTGCCCGTCGGGATGCCGACAAGGTGGGCAAGCAGGACTTCCTCGATGCCGTGGACCGCGTGGTGGGTGGATTGGAGAAGAAGAACAAGCTCATCACCGACAACGAGAAGCGCACCATTGCGTTCCACGAAGCGGGCCATGCGACGGTGAGCTGGATGTTGGAGCACGCTTCTCCGCTGGTCAAGGTGACCATCGTTCCGCGGGGCCAGTCCCTCGGTGCCGCCTGGTACCTGCCGGAGGAGCGGCACATCACCACGACCGAGCAGATTTTTGACGAGATGTGCGCTGCCCTCGGAGGCCGTGCTGCAGAGGAATTGACCTTCGGCAAGATTTCGACAGGTGCCCTGAGCGACCTCGAAAAGGTCACCAAGCAGGCCTACGCGATGGTCAGTGTCTACGGCCTCAACAAGCGCATTGGCAACCGCAGTTTCTACGATCCCCGCGCCGAGGCGTCCTTCACCAAGCCTTACAGCGAGGAGACGGCCCGCGTCATCGACGAGGAAGCGGGCGCCATCATCGAGCGGGCGTATGCTACGGCCCGGGACATCCTGGAGACCCACAAGGACAAGCTGACTGCCTTGGCGGAGCGCTTGTTGGACCGCGAGGTGCTCTTCAAGGAAGACTTGATTGAATTGCTGGGTGAGCGCCCTTGGGGAGAAAAGGAAGTGCCGGCGGCGGAGTCGGATGCTGCCCTGCCGGAAGGGGAGGATGCAGCATCTCCTGAAGCTGAAGGGGCAACCCCGACTGAGGCCACAGCCGACAGCATCGGGGAGATCCCATCCGAGACGGAGGCCGATGCGACGCCATCTGATGATGCGGAAGGCGACACCGGAACTGCAGACGAAAACGCGGCCTGAATGGAAGGTTGGAGCCGCATCCGGACTGTTCCCCAGCCTTTTCAGGCGGACTTGCTGAAGGCCACGTTGGAGGCCCAGGGCATTCAGGTGCTGATCCTCAACAAGCGGGACAGCAGCTATGGCACCTTTGGCGAAGTGGAAGTCCATGTCGCAGGCGCAGATGCCGACAAGGCCAATGCGTTTCTCGCCCAATTGGAAGGCGGAGCCGAAGGCGCATGAGTGGCCAAGGGTCTGACCTGCCTGCCCGCGCCCGAACTGCCGTTATGCTGGTGCTGGCCATGGTGCTGGCGGTGTTGGCAGGGCCTTGGACTTACGGGGCTTTCCTGATTTTGATTTGGGCCTTGGGGGCCCGTGAAGCCAGTCATCTGCTCCGCCTCGGCTGGGGTGGTCCCGCCATCTTGAGCGCTGCGTTGGGTGGCTTGGTTTGGGCCATGGCGGTCTTGGGACTGGCCGGCATCGCATGGACTGGGGAAACCTATTCGGCTGGGTTGCCCTTGGGCTGGTTCATCCTCATTTGGCTCAACGATACCGGAGCCTATTTCGCAGGCCGCCGTTTCGGCCGACACAAATTGGCGCCCTCCATCAGCCCGGGCAAGACTTGGGAAGGGTGGGCTGGCGGGCTGCTGGCCAGTGTGGCCGTGGCGCAGCTCTTGACTTCTTGGATGCCCGACGAGGTGCCGTGGACGTTGCTGGCCTTGGTGGTGTCGGTGTTGGGACCGGCTGGGGATTTGACAGAGAGTGCGCTGAAGCGCCGGGCAGGCGTCAAGGATTCCGGTACGCTGCTTCCTGGGCACGGGGGCATTCTGGATCGGTTTGATTCCCACATCTTCGCAGCGCCGTTGGCGGCCATCGTCCTCCGGTTGTTCTGAATCGCGACACCATGTACATCCATTCCGCGGGATACCGTGTGATCCTCGTCTTCTTCGTTTTGCTGGTCTTGTTGGCTGTGCTTGTTCATTTCATTCCCGGCATGCCGTCTTGGTTGGAGTGGAGCTTGCGCGGCATTTTCCTGCTGCTCTTCTGCCAGGTCTTGTGGTTCTTCCGCATTCCCCCGCGGCCGTTTGATGCGGCCCCCAATGAGGTCACCGCGGTCAGCGACGGAAAAGTGGTGCTGGTGGAGGAGGTGGATGAACCGGAAGTGATCGGCGGGAAGGCCATCAAGATCTGTGTCTTCCTCAGCATTTTCGACGTGCATGCCCAGTGGGCCCCGATTGGCGGCAAGTTGGAGTATTTCAAATACCATCCCGGACAATACCTCGTGGCCTGGCACGAAAAGTCATCCACGCTGAATGAGCGGACGACGTTTGCCCAGCGCACCCCATCGGGATTGGTGGTCTGGCGGCAGATTGCCGGCGCAGTGGCGCGGCGCATCCGCTGGTTTGTCGAAGCGGGCGAGCAGGTGGAGCACGGGCAGGAGAGTGGCTTCATCCTCTTCGGATCCCGAATCGACCTTTATCTGCCGCTGGACGCGGAGGTGATGGTGAAGCCGGGAGACCGGGTCGTGGCCCGTTCTACGGTGCTCGCCCGGTTGAAGGAGGTGCATTAACTTCCCCACTCCGGTTCTGCCGGAACAACCTGAACACCATGCGCTATACCCTTCTTCTCGCGGCGGTCCTTCTGGCCGTCTCTTCTGCCGTACAGGCACAATTCATTCCCCTCACCGACGCCCAGAAAGTGGCAGCCCCTGCCGCGGCGGTCGACATGACCGGTGAGGAGGCCATTCCCTTCCAGCCTTTGACGGGACAACATGTGGGCGACATCGACCACCTGCAATCCCGCGATCTGGTCATCCAGCGTCAGATCATCGGTTTGACCCAGTATGACTTGCAGTCCAACTATGCCGTGGACGATCGCATGTTCAGCTCCGCGAACGGGGTGAGCTCCGGTTGGATCATGTCCCTCGAGACATCTCCGTTCAGCGACCGCGGTACGGGCTACAACTTCAAGGACGGTGGCATGGACACCGATTGGGGGGAGATCGCCTACGATCGCATTGAGGACGTCCGCATCGGATGGCCCTCCCTGGGTCACCTCGCCAACGGCACGGAATTCGCCATCAGCCACGGCAGCACCGGCGGTCTGGTCATGGCATCCCGTGATGCCATCGGCAGTGGCGCCTGGACCACCACGACCCTGCCGGCCTTGGCTGCGGAAGATGGAACGGACATCTGGCACCTCTGGCCCCGCGCCACCGTGGGCGGCGCCGACGGCAACACCATCCACGTCATCGGCATCACCGCACCGGAAGGCAACGGCGGTGTCCTCTACAACGGACAGGACGGTGCCATCTTCTACATGCGGTCCACGGACGGCGGCGCCAACTGGGACCTCAACACGTTTGCCGAGCTCGACACGGCCTCCTTCGCTGGGGGCTTCGTTGCAGACTCCTACGCCATCCACGCGGAGGGAGACAAAGTCGCATTCGCTGTCTTCGGCGGGTTTGACGACACCTTCGCCATGATCTCCGAGGACAACGGCGAGACCTGGACGTACGAGACCATCATCGATTTCCCGGTCGACAACTACATCGTGGACTCCGGCGCATTGCTTGACACCACCATTGCCGACGACATTGATGCCAACGGCAACGCCATGTTCTACAACACGGACCGCGCTGGCGACATTCTCGTCGATGAGGCGGGAGGCGTGCACGTCTTCTACGGCCGCATGTTCTATGCGGACAGCGACACGACGGATGCGACGACGAGCTATTACCCCTACACCAACGGACTCGACTACTGGCGTCCCGACATGGGCACGGACAGCGCGATGACGATCGCCTACGCCTATGACATCGACGGCAGCGGCACCTTGGATTACGAGGATGAGATTGCCGGCTACTTCGTGGGCATCAGCTCTCAAGCCTCTGCAGGTCAAGTGGTGGAGTCCAACACCTTGGTGGTGGCTTACAGCGCACTCATGGAGAATTTCTCGACGGGCATCCAGAACTACCGCCACTGCTACGTGGTCCACTCCACGGACCTCGGCCAAACCTGGAACAGTGAGTCTGCCTGTGACGTGACGCCGGACTTGGACTTCGATTTGATCGAGGCTGTGTACCCGTGCATCCCACCGCGCATCCACAACGGAGAGCTCAACATGAGCTTCCAGCGGGACTTCGAGCCCGGCCTCCACGTCCGGGGCGACGAGGACCCCATCGACGTCAACGACATCGTGGGCCTCACCATGTCCGTAGAGGACCTCGATGATTGTGCCGATGTGGAGTTCGAAGACTACGTGGGTGTCGGAGAGATTGCCCAAGTTGGTTTTGGCCTCTTCCCGAACCCGGCGGACGCTGTGGTGGAAGTGGTCCTCGACGAATTGCTGCTTGGCGCCGAAGTGCGCATCCGCGACATGGGTGGGCGCCTCGTTCGTTATGAGCAGGTTCAGGGCAAGTTGGCCCGCATGGACGTTTCCAACCTCACGCCTGGCATCTACACGGTGGAAGTCAGCGGCTCCGGTGCGCGCAGCATCGAGCGCCTCTCCATCCGTTGACCATGGCCTCCGAGTCGGTATTGGTGGAGGTGGTGTCCATCGGCGATGAACTGCTGATCGGACAGACCACCAACACCAATGCCGCTTGGATGGGCCGCATCCTCGAAGCCGAGGGCTGGCGTGTCAGTCGGGGGGTGACCATCGCCGACGAGCGGGAGGTCATGCTCGAGGCGATTCGCGCGGCTGAATCCAGGGCCGACCTCGTGTTGATCACGGGGGGACTGGGCCCCACACGGGACGACATCACGAAGCATGTCTTGTGCGAGCACTACGACACGCAGCTGGTCCGTCACGATGACATCGAAGCGCGCATTGTGGCGTGGTTCGAACGCCGCGGCCGAGAAGTGCTGCAGGTGAACCGAGACCAAGCCCTGCTTCCTGAAGCCTGTCACGTGCTCGACAATCCGATGGGCACGGCCAGTGGCATGTGGTTTGAGCGGCCCGGTGGGGTCACGGTGTCCATGCCCGGAGTGCCCTACGAGATGCAGCACATCATGTCCCACGGTGTGGTGCCCCGCATGCAGGCCCGGCTAGAAGCTGAAGGGCGATCGATCCGCCGTGCGCACCGCAGCGTGTTGACGCTGGGAACGGGGGAGAGCCAGTTGGCTGCCCGTGTGGACGACCTCGAGACGGCATGGTCCGAGGCGGGCATCAAGATGGCCTATCTGCCCAGTCCCGGCAGTGTGCGGATTCGGCTCACGGCAGAAGGGGATGCCGTCCAGGAGTTGGACGCGGCCCACCACACTTTGTGCGACCGCATTTCTGAATTCGTGGTGACCCGCGATGGTTGTCCGGTCGACGAGGCGGTGGCCGACCTGTTCACGCAACAGGGGGTGAGCTTGGCGGTGGCCGAAAGTTGCACGGGAGGCGCATTGGGCGCCGCCTTGGTGTCTCGGCCCGGGGCCAGCGCCTTCTTTTTCGGTGGGGTTCAGGCGTACGCCAATGCCGCCAAAACGCAGATGCTCGGCGTGCCCGAGGCCGCACTCGAACAACACGGAGCCGTGTCTCAACCGGTGGCCGAGGCCATGGCGGAAGGTGTGCGGGCCAAGCTGGGCGCTGATTTTGGCGTCTCCATCACGGGAGTGGCCGGTCCGGGCGGTGGCACGCCGGAGAAGCCGGTGGGCACCGTGTACATCGCGTGTGCCGGACCTTCCAGGACCGTCTGCGTTCAGCACCAATTCGGCCGCGATCGGGCGCGCAACCAAGGCATGAGTCTCCGTGCGGCATGCCAGTTGGCGTTGCAGGAATGTCAGACATTCGCGTCCGCTGCTGAATCGAAGGGCAGGGGGGTTGCGGATTCGCTTTGAAAAGCGCACCTTTGCACTCCCGAAAATTTCGGGAATTCATTACGAACCACGGATAGCAGTCCCCATGAGCCGCATTTGTCAGCTGACCGGTAAGAAAGTGATGGTCGGAAACAACGTTTCCCACTCCAACCGTCGCACGAAGCGTCGTTTCTACCCCAACCTGTTCAAGAAGCGCTTCTTCATCCCCGAAGAAGACCGCTGGGTGACCCTGCGCGTCAGCGCGTCCGGCATGCGCAACATCAACCGCCTTGGTGTGTTGGGTGCGATTGCCAAGGCCAAAGAGAAAGGCACCTGGACCGAAGCTTGATTGCAATTTTCCGCGCATGAAAAAGCCCCGCCATTGAGCGGGGCTTTTTCGTTGCCGGCTTTTCGGCCGAATGGGGCTCAGTTGTTCCCCAGGATGATGGGCAGGCCATCTTCACCGCCACCGACCACCACGACCTTGCTGTTGGGGCTTTCTGCCAACTTCTGGGTGGCTTCGATCCCTTTCCAGCGCAGCAGCTCGTCGGAGATGCCCTTCGAGACGATTTCCTGGAAGTCCCGGATGCCCGCGGCCTCGATGCGCTTGCGGTCCGCCTCCTTGGATTCTTTTTCCAGACGGAACTCATATTCCAGGCTTTCCTGCTCCTGTTGCAGCTTCCGCTCAATGGCTTCTTCCAAGGTCTGGGGGAGTCGAATGTTGCGGATCAGAACGTCGTTGAGCTGGATGTAGTTGGCCTCGAGCTTCTCTTCGAGGCGGGATTGGATTTCCTCTTGGATCTGCTCGCGCTTGGAGGTGTTGATCTCCTCAGGGAGGTACTTGGAGATGACTTCCCTCGACACGGACCGGACCGCCGGAAGGATCACGTTTTCCTCATAGCCTCGGCCCCGCTCCACTTCGAGCGCGCCGAGTGAGGCGAGCACGGGCTGGTGAAACACCGTCATGTCGAGCTCGATTTTGAGGAGGTTGGAGCTCAGGACGGTCAGCTTCTGCTGGCTTTCCTTCTGACGCACTTCGTAAGCGACCACGCGGTCCCACGGGGCCTTGAAGTGAAATCCTTGTCCCATGGGCGCTTCAGCGGGATCGATGCCGCCACCGAATGTGCGGAAGATCAAGCCGGCGTAGCCGGAAGGAACGGTGTAGGTGATGGAGGACCAGCTGATCAGGAGGGCGACAAAAATGCCCGAGGCCAATGCGATGAGCCGAATGCTGCGGGGGTTGTTCATGTCCCGAAACTACAGCGCGAATCGGGGTTGGGGAACCGGAATCAATACGTTCCTGCCCACCGTCTGGCGAACCATTCGATGGAGAGCAGCAACAGCAGGATCCACAGCAGAGATTGCCATGCCATGAGGTCCTGCAAAAGCTCGGTAAAGGACAGGTCCGGCAGAAAGCGATCGGAAGCGGTGAGCTTCTCGGTGAGGGCGTCGAGTTCGCTGGGTGCGAACACTTGACCGCCTGTGGCCTCGGCCATGCGGCGGAGCCGGTCGTGTTGGGCGGGTCGGCCGCTGCGTTCGATTTGAATGCCGCGAATGTTGACGGTTCCCCGCCGTTCGAAGCGCTCGCCAGCGAGTTCGGTCACCGCGTTCCAGCTGTAGGTGCCCTTGGGCAGGCGCCCGGCGTCCAGTGCATAGCCGGTTCCTGCAGTGGCAGAGAAGCGGAAATCAAATTCGGTTCCTGCACTGTCCCGCAAGGTCAAGGAGATGTCCGCTCCGAGGAGGGGTTGGAGCGTGGCATCGTAGGCGCGGGCCTGGAAGGTGAGGCGCTCATCCTCATCCAGCAGGCGCGGACCATCCACCCGAAAGCGGTCAATGCCGGGGTCGGAGGTGAGGTATTGGACCAACTGGCCGACCATTTTGTCAAAGGCTTCGTGGGTGCCGGTGCGCAGATAGCCCACTTGTCGCCACCTCCAGCTGCCCGCTCCAAGCAGCGTCATCAAGCGTCCGCTTTCGGTTTGGGCGACAGTCAGGAGGGGGTATTCCGTGGTGATGCCTCCGATGCGCTGGAAGAGGAGGGGAACGTGGGCCGCCCCCCACGTGACTTCACCAAAGGGCGTGACCACAGGCGGCACCTCCACCAACAGGTTGTCGAGGGCAGGGTCGACGGCGAAGTAGGGGAAGGCCGGGTTGACTGTGCCTTTGGGGTCTGTCGTCAGTCCCTCGCGTGTGGGGCGGACGTCCAGGCCGATGCCGAGGTCTCGCAAAGCCCCAAAGTCAGCCGTGGGTCCGATCGTCAATCCAATGGGCACGCGGCTCTGCTTTGCAGCCACAAACACCTCGCGTGCAGTGGCATTGCCCGGATCGAAGCCGAACATCAACAGTCCATCCCATTCGTCGTCTCCGGGGAAGCCTTGTGATGCGACGTCCTTCAGCGGGCGTTGGACGACCTCATAGTTGGCATTGCCGGAAAGGGCATTGGCCCAGGCACCGCGATCGGGATGGGGGGCGGCGCTGGTCAACAAGATGCGTTTCCGGCGCTCGATCACATCGATGGTGATCGTCCGGCGGTTGTTGTCGCGGTTGACTTCGCCTTCGACGGTGTCCACAGCGAGGGTGTAGCGGCGAATGCCGGGACGGTCGGCTTCCACCAAGAACGTCACGGTGGCGGGTGCACCGCCACGTTGCAGTGTGACGGTCTCCTGCTGGCGGATGCCGCTTCCGCTCAAGGTCACTTGGAGGCGGTCTCCGACGGCCTGCGCTCCGATTTCCACTTCAATCGGAAAGCGGTTGCCCAACCCGGCGACGTCATTGTGCAGGACGCGGTCGATGCGGACGTCCTTTTTGAACGCGGTATCACCGAGGGCGATGATGTGGACAGGCGCGCCGAAGGAAAGTCCCTCCAGTTCGGGGTCGCGGCCGCGATTGAATCGGCCATCCGTGGCCAGAACGATGGCGCCGATGGGCCGGCCGGCCCACTGCCCGGCCAACAGGTCCAGTGCGGAGGAGAGGTCCGTGGTGGGGTCTTCCAGGGACTGTCCCGGGGTCCATTGGCTCAGGTCCGAACCGAAGGCGTAGGCTTGGACGTCTGCACCGGCTTGCCCTTCTTCACCAGGCAGTTCCGCCATCCATGTGTCCAGGTTGGACGCCCAAGCAGGGGCCTCGTCGGCCACGGAGCGGCTGGCGTCCTGAAGGACGAGCAGGCTGGGTTGGTTTGCAGCGGTCTCCTTGCTCCGCAGGACTGGCCGGAAGAGCAAGAGCACCAACACGGCCAAGGTGGCCGCGCGCACGATGCCCAATGCAGCCCGAAGCCCAGCTGGGAGGTGGCGGTTTCCCCGATCGATCCGATACAACAGGGCAGCAGCGGCGACCACGAGGGTCAGCGCAAGGGCCACCTGAAGCAGGGGAGCGTCGAGGACGAGATCGCGCATTGACGGAATTTACATCCGCATGCCGCCATCCACGGACAGCGTCTGTCCGGTGATGTAGGTGCTCATGTCGGAGGCCAGGAACACGCAGGCGTCGGCCACATCTTCCGGCTTTCCGCCGCGCTTCAGCGGAATGGCATCGCGCCACCCCTGCACCGTGGCCTCGTCGAGGGCGTCGGTCATCTCCGTTTCGATGAAGCCGGGTGCAATGGCATTGCACCGGATGTTGCGGCTGCCGAGCTCGAGGGCGACACTCTTGGTGAAGCCGAGGATGCCGGCCTTGGAGGCGGCGTAGTTGGCCTGCCCCGCATTTCCTTGGATGCCGACCACACTGGACATGTTGATGATGCTGCCGGCGCGGGCCTTCAGCATGGTGCGCAACACGGCCTTGGTGAGGTTGAAACAGCTCTTGAGGTTGACCTGCATGATGTCGTCCCACTGGTCTTCCGACATGCGCATCAACAAGGTGTCCCGGGTGATGCCCGCGTTGTTGATCAAGATGTCGACCGTGCCGAAGGCGGCCACGACCTCCTTGACCAGTTCTTCGCTCTGCTCGAGGCTGCCAGCGTCCGATTTGAAACCGCGGGCGGTGCCACCGGAGGCGGTCAGTTCGTCTTCCAGTGCCTTGGCTTTCTCCTCGCTGGAGCGATAGGTGAAGGCCACAGTGGCGCCTTCTTGGACAAAGCGTTGGGCAATGGACTTGCCGATGCCGCGGGAGGCACCGGTGATGAGGGCAATTTTTCCTTCGAGGAGGGCCATGGATTCAGGTTTGGGGCGGCAAGATAGCCGCAGGGGAAAGGTCGTGGATGAGGGGGGTCAAAGCAGATCGGCTGCCTCGGCAATGAGTTCGGCGATGTCTTTGACGTCGATGTCGCCTTCTTTTTCGGCATTCTTGACGCCATCGGTCATCATGGTGTTGCAGAAGGGGCATCCCGTGGCCACCACTTTGGCACCCGTTTCGAGGACGTCGTCCGTCCGCTCGTGGTTGACTTCGCGGTTGCCGCGCTCGGCGTCCTTGAACATCTGTGCACCGCCGGCGCCACAGCAAAGGCCGTTCTTTTTGCAGCGCCGCATTTCGACGAGGTCGGCATCGAGGGCTTGCAAAGCGGCGCGGGGCGCCTCGAATTCTCCGTTGCCGCGCCCCAGGTAGCAGGGGTCGTGGAAGGTGATGCGTCGCCCCTTGAAGGGGTTGCCGTCTGCGATGCGCAGGCGCCCGTCGTTGATGAGCTGTTGGATGAATTGGGTGTGGTGCAGCACCTCGTATTCACCTCCGAGCTCCGGGTATTCGTTCTTCAGGGTGTTGAAGCAATGCGGGCACCCGGTCACGATGCGCTTGACGCCATAGCCGTTGAGGACCATGATGTTTTGAGCGGCCTGCATCTGGAAGAGGAACTCGTTGCCGGCCCGCTTGGCGGGATCGCCGGTGCAGCTCTCCTCACTGCCGAGCACGGCAAACGGGACTTCGGCGGCATGCAGGATGCGGGCAATGGCCTTGGTGATGCGCTTGGCCCGGTCATCGAAGCTGCCGGCGCAGCCGACCCAGAACAGGACCTCCGGGGTCTCGCCCCGGGCGTTCATTTCGGCGAGGGTGGGAACAGTCAATGCCATGTTGGTTCAGGATTCAGCAGCGAGTTCGTCGGTCCACTTGCCCCGGTCCGTGGCGGGGAAGGCCCACGGGGCGCCGTTGTTTTCGACGTTGTTGAACATGGAGGTGATGGCCTCGGGGGCCTTGCTGTCCTCCATGATGAGGCTGCGGCGCATGTCGAGGATGATGCCCATTGGACTGATGTTGACCGGACACGCATCCACGCAGGCCTGGCAACTGGTGCAGGCCCAGAGTTCTTCTTCGCTGATGTAGTCTCCGAGGAGGGCTTTGCCGTCGCCTTGCCCCCAGCTGCCACCGGCGGCATCGATGGCCCGGCCCACTTCCTCCACCCGGTCGCGGGTGTCCATCATGACCTTGCGCGGGCTCAGGAGTTTGCCAGTGGCATTGGCCGGACAGACCGAGGTACACCGGCCGCACTCGGTGCAGCTGTAGGCCTCCATGAGCTGCTTCCAAGTCAGGTCCTGCACGTCTTTGGCTCCGAAGCGAGCGGGCTCGGTGGGCGCTTCACCCGCCGGTTCGGCCGGAGCGGCAAACGGATCTCCGCTCATCATCAGGTCCACTTCCTTCTTGACCGCTGCCATGTTGTCGAGCTGTCCCGCAGGATTCAGGTTGCTGTACCAAGTGTTGGGAAAGGCGAGGAAAATGTGGAAGTGCTTGGAGTAGGGGACGTAGATCAGGAAGGCGAGGATGCCCACGATGTGGAACCACCAGGCGCCCCGCTCCACGGCCACGATGCCCGCGTCGGACAAGCCGGCGTAGAGGGGCACCAGCCATTGGCTGACCGGGAAGGACCCTGCGGCGATGTAGTGGTGGGTGTTGTCCCATATGCCCTGCGCAATCCGCGACTGTGCAATGGCGTCCGCCGCATTCATCGACAGGAAAGCGAACATGAGGACCACCTCCACAATGAGGATGATGTTGGCGTCATTCTTGGGCCACCCTTTCATCTCCGGGCTGCGGAAGCGGGCGATGGGCAAGACGTTGCGCCGGATCAAAAACACCACACAGGCGACGAGTACGCCGAGGGCCAGCCATTCGAAGGCACCGATGAGCACATTGTAGAAGCCGCCGAGGAAGGGGGCGAAGACCCGGTGGGTGCCGAACAGCCCGTCGACCAGGATCTCGAGCACTTCGATGTTGATGAGGACAAATCCCGCGTAGATCAGGATGTGCATGACGCCGGCCACAGGGCGGACGACCATCTTGCTTTGGCCCAAAGCGACCCTGGCCATGGTGGCCCAGCGCTCGGACTTTCTGTCGGTGAGGTCGATGTCCCGTCCGAGCTGAATGTTGCGTCGGACCGTCCGGATGCGCCGGGCAAAAAAGAACACGGCTGTGCCGAGGAGAAGGGCGAAGGCGACTTGTCCGATCAGGTGGGCCATGGGCTGGGTCAGGTCTTAGTTTTCTCCCGCTGCGCGCTCGTCGAGCTCGGCGTCGATGAGGCGCTGCAGGCGTTCGAGTTCCTTGTCACTCAATTTCCGCTTTTCCTTGCCGCCAAACACGGAAACGCGCACGTACCGCTGCGGATTGAGGTACAAGTCGTTGAGGAGGTACTGCAATTCCTTGTTGGTCGCGATCAGGCCATCGTGCAGGCTGTCACTCTGGAGCAGCTTGCCCAGCGATCCTTCGCCGGCGTTGAGCCCCTCAAGCAGCCGGTTGAGTTCCGTGATGGACGCGTCCGCTTTGCGCAGGGTCGCCGCCAGCTCCAGATTGGCGAGGGAGTCGGAAATCTGGCTGAAGTTGCCAATCGCGTTGGACAGGCTGCCTTGCTGTTCGTTGACGAAACCGGTCAATTCCTCCACGTTGTCCACGATGCCCTTGAGCGCCGCGCGGTTTTCTTCGACGGTCAAATCCAGCGTTTGGGAGGTGCTTTCCAGATTCTCCATGGTCCGCTGGATGCTCTCGAAGGCCTTGGGCAGTCCCTGGGTCGCACTGTCTTGGAAGACGGTTTGCAGGTTGCTCAGGATTTCGTCGACGGTGCCGATGAGTTCGTCTGTGCGGTTTCGAAGCGGCTTCAATTCTTCCCGAACGGCCTCAGCAATGCCCATTTCAATGTCGGATGGCAAGGTGTCCCCGGGTTGGGCGAGGTCCACACTTCGTCCGGCGATCAGGTTGATGGCCTTGGTACCAAAGAGGTCGTTGGACACGATTTTGGCCTTGGTGTCCCGGGTCAACCGCAGGTTGGGTTGCTCGATGACAAAGGAGACATGAAGTGCTCCGGTGCCATTCGCATCGAAGGCGATGCTGGAGACTTGGCCCACTTTGAAGCCATTGACCACCACGGGGTTGGATACGGCCAATCCGTCAATCCGGTTGTAAACCGCATGGTATTGCTGTCCACCGCCCAGGGGGTTGAAGCCTTTCAAGAAGTTGACCCCCAATACGAGCATGACGCCTCCGAGGAGGACCAGCACACCGATTTTGAGTTCCCTGCTGTATTGCATGCAAACGAAGGGTCAGTTCCGCCCCTTCTTCAAAGCCTCTTGAAGGGGGATCCTGCGGTCCCCTTCGAAAGCCACGACGAAGGCGTCTGGAAAGCCATTTCCCCGCAAGGTATCGCGCATCCTGCAAGCTTCCGAGTAGGAAGGGGTCGATCCCACCCTGTACTTGTGAACGCCTCCAATCTGTTGTATCCACACATGGGGAATGTCTGCGCCAGAGGGGGTTTGCAAGGGCGCTCCCGTCCGGTTGCTCGCGGCTTGGATGGAAAAGCAGACTTCGTCCGTGCAGTCCCCCGTCAGGGTGGACAGCCAGTTGGGGGCTGCGCCATCTGCTTCCACTTCAGATTCGACGGCTGACTGGTCCTCTGGTTCAGGTGTTGTCGGGGTGGATTGAATGGCCGATTCGAGACTGAACCATTGGTCCGCATAGTCGCGGAACGCCCGGAACAGCGCACTCGACATGTAGTCTTGTCCTTGCTCGGAGTGCAAGAAGTCCTCTTCGTCAGGGTTGGTGAGGAACCCCAACTCGACGAGCACACTCGGCATGCTGGCGTAGGCGGTCACATAGTAAGGGGCTTGCCGAACGCCCCGGTCCTTTCGTCCGACGCGCTCGCGGAATTGCGTCTGGATGAGCTCAGCCAGCTGCAAGCTTCGGCTCAGGTAAATCTCCTGTTTCAGGGCGAGGGCAATGAAGGTGTCCGGGTCTTCCGGATCGAAGCCCTGGGAGTCGGTCTCCTTGAAGACGGCCGCGTTTTCCTTGGCTGCAACGCGCAGGCTGGCCTCGCTCTTGCCCAACCCCATCACGAAGGAGGAGCTTCCCACAGCCGACGACTTCTCGAAGCTGTCGCAATGAATGGAGAGCAGCAGGTCGGCCTGTGCGCTGTTGGCGAGCTGCACCCGCTCCTGCAGGGTGGGGTAGGTGTCGCCGGTCCGGGTCATGATGACTTCGACGCCCGGTATGCGCTCCTCGATGTAGGCCGCTGTCTTTTTGGCGACGGCGAGGGTGACGTCTTTTTCGGCAATCCGGTACCGCCCTGTCCCCAGATTTCCGGGGTCCTTGCCCCCGTGTCCAGCGTCGATGACCACAGTCATGGCGGGCTTTGCGGGCGGCTCGAAGGCGCTGCCGATGAAGAGGACGGCGACGCACGTGAGTCCCACAATGACCCGGTGCCTGGAGGACGGGGACGTCATGGGCGGAGGAGGTGTGGAGGAACAATCCATTCGACGGCAGAAAACTATCTAGCTTTGGCAGGCGTTCTGGGGCCGTAGCCTCCTGAATTTGCGCGTTGCGTTGTTGGCAAACGTCCTCGAATACCGTCCCCGCCCTGATCGCGAGCCCACTCCTCCATGGAACGGGTGGAAGCGTGGCTTTCTTCTGTCCTTCTTGGCTTTTTCCCTCGGACTGTCTGCCCAGAAGGTGGAAGTGCGGATTCTGCAGGCGGAACAAATCACCCGGGACCCTGCTGTCGTGGATGGACAGCGGTTGGTGGGGGACGTCCGATTGTCTGTGGACCGCGCAGTGGTGGCATGCGACAGTGCCTGGCGGTATCCGGATGGGGCGTTCCGATTGATGGGGGATGTGGTGGCCGACGATGGCCCGGTGCGCATGACAGGGGACGTTTTGGAGCTCGATCCCGAGGCGGGCATTGGGGTGATGACCGGAGAGGAGGTTCGGATTGTGGATTCGACAGAGCCTCAAAATCGAAGAACACTGTCCACAGAAAAAACGACGTATGCCTTTCGAGAGGGGGTTGCGACCTATGCTGGAGGAGGGGTCGTGACGACTTCCAGCGAGCGCATTGTGAGCGAGTCCGGCACGTTCTTCCGGGACGAACGCCGGCTTCGTTTTGAAGGTGGCGTGCGGATGACCGTGGACACCTTGAATGTGGAATCGGAACGGGTGACTTATTTGCCCGATGACAAGGTGTTGGTCTTTCCCCAGTTGGCCACGGTGCGCCACCCACAAGGTGGGGTGTCCGGCAGCAGGGGGCGTTGGTCCATGCAGGCCGGGCGGGGGTGGTTTGCCGGGTCGGATTCGGTGCCTGCCCGTTTTCGCGATGGCGATTTGGAGGTGGTGGGCGACAGCCTGGTCATGGGCGACAGTCTCGGTTTGGCCTTTGGTCAGGTGGCCATTTTGGACACGGCGTCACAGGTTCGCCTGTCGGCTGACACGGCGCGTTTCGGTCCCTTGGGAGCCGCACGGGATTCCTCGGGTTACATTGAGTTGCGGGGAGCCGCCTCGGCATGGATTCAGGACGGGGACGCGCCGCTCGAAGTGCGGGGACCTGAATTGGACATCCTCGATGGTCCAGAAGGGCGGCGATTGACGTCTTTGCGCGGGGCGGCCTTGTTTTTTGAGGACCTGACTGCGGCTGCGGCGGAATTGGAGTGGGACGAATCCGCTGGACGGGTGGACTTGGATGGAGATCCGGCATTGTGGAATGGCGACGACCAGCTGACCGGCGATTCGGTGCGGTTGTTTCTCAACGAGGGGCGTCCCGAGCGGCTGGAAGTCCGGGGGCATGCCTTCGTGTCGAGCCCCGCACCTGACCGTTTCCGCAATCAACTTGCGGGGCGGGATTTGGACGGCCTGTTTGAAGGGGGGCAGTTGACCACACTGGTGATGGTTGGCAATGGTCGAACACTGTATTTCGCTGAACCCGACAGTCAGAAGGTGGCCCAAGCCGCATTGGACTCCCTGCCGGCCCCATTGCCCCAGGCGAACCGTGCGGAATGCACGGAGATTCGCATGAGGTTGGACTCGGCTGGATTGGCGTCCATCGTGTTGCTCGAGTCTCCAGCTGGACAATTCGCCGACCTCGCGAGTTTGTCCGAACGGCCATTGGATGGCGCCTTGGATGCGGCACACCTGCCCGGTTTTCAGGCCCGATTGCGCCCGGATACCGCAACGCCCTTCACGGCGGAGGGTCACCCGGCGCCTTTCTTGTCCATCCCCGCATGGACGCTTCCACCGGACTCCTTGCGCCCAGAAGCGGAGGACCCCATTGCCTATCGTTCGGCGGACAGCATTGTCTTCCATGTTCGGGACGAAAAGGTGGCATTGCACGGGGATGCGAAGGTGGAAACGGCGGGCATTGAGCTTGAAGCTGCCCGGGTTGACTATTTCGCAGGTGCCCGGACCATCGACGCGGGAGGCGTGCCGGACAGCACCGGCAGTTTGACAGGGCGCCCCGTGTTCACCCAAGGTGGCCAATCCTTCACCCAGGACGGCCTCCGATACGATCTCGACACCCGGAAGGGCTTGAGCCGGCAGGCTGTGACCAAGGAAGGCGAGCTCACCTTCCATGCCGAGCGTGCCAAACGGTTTCCCGACGGTCGGATCTTCCTCAAAGGGGGCATGTTCTCGACCTGCGATGCGCCCAATCCGCACTTCCATTTTCACCTGACCCGCGGGCTTCTGGTGCCCAATGAAAAGGTGGTCAGCGGACCGATGTACGTCAAGGTCCGCAAGGTCCCCCTGCCCATCGGGTTGCCCTTTTTCTGGTTCCCCCAGAAACAGGAACGGAGCCGGGGCATCCTCTTCCCGAGCTTCGGCAACGGCCGGGAGCTGGGTTATTTCATCAAGGACCTCGGGTGGTATGAGCCGCTTGGTGAGCATTGGGATGCCCGCATCCTCGGCGACCTCTACAGCCGGGGAACATGGCGGCTGTCGGCCTCTACGCAGTACCGCTATCGGTACCGGTTCAACGGCAATTTCTCGGTGTCCCGCTCGAGCATCGTGTCCGGCGGAACCGCGGGGGACCCTGGCGCGTCGCGTCGCACGGAATTCTTCGTTCGCTGGAGCCACAACCAGGACCCCAAGGCCCGACCCAATGGCCGCTTCAATGCCAATGTCAATTTTGGCTCCGCCGGCAACTTCCGGTCCCAGTTGAACAGCAGCCAGGAGGATTTCCTGTCCAATACGTTCTCGTCCAGCATCAACTACAACGCATCGATTCCGGGCAAGCCGGTCAGCATCACGGCCACGGCACGGCACAACCAGAACAGCAGCACGGGGCGCGTGGACCTTGTCGTGCCCTCGCTGGGGGTCAATGTCAGCCGATTCGAACTGCCCTTGTCGCGGATTTTCAATCCGGATGCGCTCACGTCCAAATGGTATGACCGAATCGGTGTGACCTACGCCTTGAAGTCGGAGCAGCGGATCAGCGGCACGGACAGCACCTTGTTCGATGAGGGCATTGCGGGGTTGTTGGAGCGCGCGAGTGCCGGGGTTCGCCACACGGCCACGGCGTCCACCCAAATCAAGGCGGGCTTCATCAGCCTGACGCCCAACGTGTCGTACAACGGTTACTGGAATTTCGCCGCCCTCGACAAGGCCATCGCACCGGACGTTCCGGACAGCGTGGTGACCGACACATTGCGCGGCTTCTACACCGATGGGGATTGGCGGTTGGGCATCAGTGCGAACACGAAGTTCTACGGCACGTTCAGCAACCGCGGCGAGGGACGACTGCGGGCCATTCGGCACGTGATCACGCCACAAGTCGGGTTCAGCTACAATCCGGCGTTTGACCGACGCGACACCATTGTCGGCTTGGACGGGTCGATCCTCGAAGTCTTCGATCCATTGGCTCCCGGATTGTACACGCCGGCCAACATCGGTGCGCAAGGCGCATTGAATTTCACCTTGAACAACAACCTCGAAGCCAAGGTGCGCGACCGTAACGGGGACCTGAAAAAGGTCCGGTTGATCGACAACTTGTCCCTTCGTGCAAGCCACAATTTGCAGGCGGACTCACTGCGTTGGAGCGACATCACAGGATCGGCCTTCACCACCTTGGCGGGGCGGTTCCCGGTCAACATCGGATTCGCCCACAGCCTCTACGACCGCGACAGCACCGGCGCCGTCATCGACCGCTATCTCTGGGAAGATGGTGGGGCTCCACTCAGGTTGAAGCGGGCCAATGCCTCGGTCAACGCAAGTTGGACCGGTCAAGGAGAGACCCCGTGGAGTGCGCGGGCAGGCTACACCATGCGCCTGCAGCGGAGTTGGCGTTCCGACCTTCAGGCCGACACGCTCATTCTGTCCCAGAACCTCACCTTCAATGGCGATGTCACCCTGTTTGAGGACTGGCGCGTCACGGTTGGAACGGGATATGATTTCACGGCCAAGGACTTCACCAACACGCAAGTCAACCTTCTGTGGGACTTGCATTGCTGGGAGTTTTCGGCCCGCTGGGTGCCGTTCGGGATCCAGAAGAGCTTGCAGCTGCGCCTCGCGGTCAAGGCGTCCATGCTGCGGGATGTCAAGCTGGAACGGAGGTTCCAGGGCAGCGGCCTGATTCGATAGGCCGGGTCAGCGCGTGAACGTGCGGATCAGCAAGTAGATCAGGCACAACAGGAAAACGGTCATGGAGACCTTGTTGATGCCGTGCATGACCCGCAGGTTGATGCCTTCTTCGTCGTTTTTCTTGAAGAGGTTCAACGGGTTGGCGTAGTGAAGGATGCGGCGGAGGAAATCCATGATCAGGGGTGTGGGAGAATGACAGCTGGACAGGCGTGGGGTTCAATCGACGGCGACAGCGCTGATTTCGACGCGGGCCTGCTTGGGCAATCCGGCGACGAAGACCGCTTCGCGGGCGGGCAGCGGGTCTTGGAAACGCTCGCGGTAAGCGGCGTCCATGGCGACATAGTCCCGTGGGTCGATGAGGAACACGGTGGTCTTGACCACGTTCTCGAGGCTGGACCCGGCGTCGGTCAGGACGGCTGCGAGGTTGTCGATCGCGCGGTGGACTTCCTCCGTCAGGCTGGCCTGAAGCAGTTCGCCTGTTTCAGGGATGAGCGGAATCTGTCCGCTGCAGTACACGGTGTTTCCGGCGCGGCGGGCAGGGCTGTAGCTGGCAATGGGCTTCGACATGGTGCAAGTATCGCCCGCTTGTGCGAACCTTTGTCCCCATGGAAGGAAAGTCCATCCTCCTTGTCGACAACCGAGACTCCTTCACCTGGAACCTCGCGCACGACCTCGAGCGCCACGGGGCGCGGGTGGTGGTCAAGCAGGCGGCGGAATGCACCCCGGCGGATGCGGAAGGCATGGATGGGATTGTGTTGTCGCCTGGCCCCGGCCTCCCGTCGGAAAGCCAAGGGCTGATGGCCCTCATCGAAGCTTGGGCGCCTGAGCGTCCGATGTTGGGCGTGTGCCTCGGATTGCAGGCGCTGGTGGAATGGAGCGGTGGGCGACTTCGCCAGATGGAGCAGGTTCGCCACGGCGTGTCCAGCGCAGCACGCAAAACCGCGTCGGACCCCTTGCTCCACAGGGTGGGGGCGACGTTCGAAGTGGGACACTACCACAGTTGGTGCGCCGACCGGTCCGCATTGCCGGATGAATGGGAAGTCACGGCAGAGGCGGCGTCCGCCCCGGACATCGTGTTGGCCATTCGCCACAGGTCCCGACCACTCCACGCCGTCCAGTTTCACCCGGAGAGTGTCCTGACTCCCCGCGGACGAGATATGCTGGGCGCCTGGCTGGACACCCTCTGACGTCATGAAAAAAGGCGCCCGAAGGCGCCTTTTCAAAGTGGGGTGTCTCCGGCGAATCAGTTGCCGAGCTTGTTCATCTCTTCCTGGAAGGTCTCCTTGAACCGCTCATAGTTGTATTCGGCCATGATGCGCTCGTCTTCGGAGATCTTCTCGTTGTACTTGGAGGCGAACTTTTCTCCGCTCAGCTCCAGCGCCACGTAGGAGACGTAGATGCCATTCTCACGTTGGGTCAACTTCTCACAGATGACGATGGCGCCGCGCAGTTCTTGATCCACCACGGTCCGGGCCAATTCATTGAAGGACTCCGTGGCTTCTTCACGGTTGTTGAATTCCGTGCTGGACACATAGTTGTCGGTGACGGCCTTGATGGTCGCGCTGACCGTACGTGCCAAGCGGCTTTCCGCAGTGGACCGGGCTTTTTTCTTGGCGATTTCGCGGTCTTGGCTTTCGCCCGTGGCCGTGGAGCGGAAGTGCTTGCTGTCAGAATTGTATTTCTCCCCCGTGCAGTACTCGACGATTTCGACTTCGCCCTTGGGCTTGACGACGTCTTCGTTCTTTTTGCAACCGGTCGTGAACACAGCCAAACCGAGGGCCAGGCCAGAAAGGGTCAATGTGGTGGTGCGGGTCATGGGAATGGGGTTGAGGGTTTCTGTTGTCTGGAATACTCCAATATCGTGCCAAACTCTTCACTGCAGTCCTTGAAGCAACGCGGGCCCCTGATTTTTTTCAAGGGCCTCGGCTGCATTGGACAAGGCCAGTTGAAGGGCGGCTTCCGCATCGAGTTGTACGCCTTTGACACGGTCGATCCGAATTTCCTCTACCACGCGTCCGCCGGCATTTTTCAGTGAGACAGTGCCTTCGACATAGGCCGTGTGGAATTGGCCATAGCTGCTGGATGGGCTGCGTCGTTCCGTGCGCACGTTGAATTCGATGAGGTAGTCGCCGGATTCTCCAGTCGGAGCCACTGCGCAGCCAGCGTCCAACAGCACGGCGCGCATGGCATCCAGCAGGGGCGCATGCTGTGATGCGGGAAGGCTGGACTCGGACGAAGGCGCCAACTGGATGCTCGGCATCTCGATGTCCAGGGGGATCCGAATGTCTCGACTGGCCACCTGCCCGATGAGCTCTTCCACGATGGGGTTGAGATGGGCAGATTGCATCAGCCGATCGACATCGACCGTGCACACAATGTCGCGGTCAGGTCGACGCGCTTCCACCCGCTCGATCAAGGCCACCACCATGCCTTCGTCATCCGTGAATTCCGTGGCCCGCTTTCGATACGTTCCATTGTGGTAACTGTACTTCAGTGGGATGCCCGTGGCCGATTGTCCGTCGAGTGTGGCGTGCAGTCCAAGGGGAAAGCGGAAACCGCCTTGAGCAGACAGCACCACGCGGTCCACGGATGCGCGCAGGTCGAGTCCTTGGACGGTCCGCCGCATGGCCCGGATGAAATGGGATTCCAATGCGACTTCTTCTCCGTCGATTGGAGCGCGGTTGACATCGTTCCAGAATTCCTCGAGTGCCAGGATTCCGGTGCTCCAATGCTCCAGCGCACCGGGGATTCGACCGGTGCTCAGATCTTCTTGACCTGCGGCCCATTCTGCCAGGGCCAGGTCGATGGCCTCCTGGCGCCGGGCTGCCCGCGCTGCCGCATGGCGTTGCTTGTCCAAGCGGTAGTAGACGTGGGTCACTTCAGGGCCTTCGAAGACGTCGATCACTTCGAAGCCCGTGATGCGCTCATCGGAGCGGCTGGAAATGGTGCTGTTGAAGTCTTCCCGAACACGCCCATTCTGCTCGGCGGTCTCCAGGAGGGAGGCGCTTTCGACGCGCACGGAGATTTCCCCGGCGAGGTCGGATGCAGCCCGCTCCTTGGCGATCCGCAGGGCCTCACCAGGGACAGGGGAGTTGACAGCGCTGCCGATGCCGATGTAGTGCATCCGGGAGACAGGACGGCTGTTGACCCATTCAGGGGCAGCCGTCCGGTGGGTGCTCCGGCCTCCAGAACATCCTGTGAAGAGCATCAAAATGCCCCAGAACAGAAGGATACGCTGTCCCATCATTCGATGTGGCGTTCGAGAAATTGTTCGATGTCACGTCGGCCTCTAGCTGTGGCTTCGGCAATGACTTGGGCGCGCAATGAAGCGGTGGTGGCGAGGTCCCGACGTGCCCCCAGCAGGGCGTTCATTCGAGATTTTCCACTTCGGTTCACCTCGCCATTGGCCTGGGCGGGGTAGAGGCTGCCCGCTGGAACTTGGCTGACGGCATATTCGACCGCATCCTGCGCATGGACGCGCTCGACCTCCGAGAGCATCACTTCGCCGGTTTCGGTGCTGATCAACTTGATTTCGAACTTCAACTCGACGTTGCGTCTCTGGGAGTACAATTTGTAGCCGGCCGGTGCGAAGGCGGCCACTTTTTTGATGTTGCCTTCTTCGTCTTTGACGTTCTTGAAGTACTTCCGGAAACCACTTCGGGACGTGGTCTGCTGATTGGAGGTTTCGGATGAAAAGGACAGCACCGAACCCGTCAGGATGGCGCGGGCTCCGGCCAGCTCTCCGACGGCCACCGTTTCATCGGACAGGCCGGACAAAGACAGGTGTTGCTCTGCGATGATGTCTTCGCGCAGGGTGCGGTCCACCACCCCGATGAACGGGTCGTTCACCTGCAGCAGTCCATTTTGAATGCCACTGCGCAACTCAAGGGCCACATCGCGGTCGCGGTCACTGGATTGAAAATCTGAAATGGCCACATTGAACAGGCCCAACGCCAGCGCCTCGTCGCGCAGGCTCCCGGCATCCTTGTAGTCGGCGTCGAGGCCAATCACTTCGGACAATTTGCTGTGTGCTTCGCGATACGTTCCCGCCTCCAATGCGGCACGACCAGCGCGATAACGGGGTTCGGCCCTGGAGACCGTCAGCAATTCAGCGGCGTCCCCGT
>CALBSW010000191.1 GCA_937967465.1 uncultured Flavobacteriales bacterium | reverse complement strand
CGATCGCGATCAGCCCTCCGCGATGGCCGCGATGCCGGGCAAGGTCTTGCCCTCGAGGCCTTCCAGCATGGCGCCGCCGCCGGTGGAGACATAGCTCACCTTGTCAGCCAGGCCGGCCTTGTTGACCGCCGCCACGGAGTCGCCTCCGCCCACGAGGGTGTAGGCGCCCGCCGCCGTCTCCTGGACGATGGCCTGGGCGATGTGGTTGGTGCCCTCGGCAAAGCGGTCGAACTCGAACACGCCCATCGGACCGTTCCACAAAATCGTCTTGCAGCCGGCCAGCGCCGCAGCGAAGTCCGCCCGGCTGTCAGCCCCGATGTCCATGCCCTCCCATCCGTCGGGAATGGCGTTCGTCGGGTGCGTCTGCTGGTTGGCATCCGGCGAGAAGCCGTCTCCGCACAGCGTATCGGTGGGGAGGTGGACGGAAATCCCCTTGGCCTTGGCCGCTTCAAGGAGGGCCAAAGCGTCTTCGTGCATGTCCGGCTCGACGAGCGAACCGCCGACCTGACCGCCTTGGGCCTGCACGAAGGTGTAGGCCATGCCGCCGCCGATGACGAGCTTGTCCACGCGGTCGAGCAGGTTCTGCAACACAGCCAGCTTGGAGCTCACCTTGGCGCCGCCGATGACGGCCGCGACCGGCTTCTCAGCCCCGCCGAGCACCTGCTCCAGCGCCTGCACCTCGCCCTCCATCAAGAAGCCAAACGCCTTGTCCTCCGGAAAGAACTTGGCGATCACCGCGGTGGAGGCGTGGGCGCGGTGGGCCGTGCCGAACGCATCGTTGATGTAGAAATCCCCGTTCTCGGCCAGTTGACCGGCGAAAAACTCATCCCCAGCCTTCTCCTCACCGTGGAAGCGGAGGTTCTCCAGCAGGGCCACTTCTCCGGGCGCCAGCGACTGCGTCACCTCGAGGGCCTCGTCACCCACGCAGTCCGCAGCAAACTTCACCGGGCGGCCGAGGTGGCCCTCCAACGTCGACAGAATGTGGCGCAGGGAGAGGTCGGCATCGTGGCCCTTCGGACGGCCGAGGTGGCTCATGAGCACCAGGCTGCCGCCGGTATCCAGCACGTGCTTCAACGTGGGCAGGGCGGCACGGATGCGGGTGTCGTCGGTCACGGTGCGGCTGCCGTCCTCGGCAGGCTGGGTCATCGGGACGTTGAAGTCGACGCGGATGAGGGCACGAACGCCCTCGAAGGTGAGGTCTTGGAAAGCCATGGTGTTGGCGATGGGGTGTGAATCGGGGGTAACTCAGGCAAACAAGGTGGACCATCCAACCCGCTCGGCCACGCGGGCAGAGAGCTCGGAAATCGGAACGCGGACCTGCTCCATGGTGTCGCGGTCGCGCAAGGTCACGGCGTTGTCCTCCAGGGTGTCGTGGTCAATGGTGATGCACAGCGGCGTGCCAATGGCGTCCTGGCGGCGGTACCGGCGGCCGATGGCGTCCTTCTCGTCGTACTGGACGTTGTGGTCCAGCTTGAGCAGGTTCATGATCTCGCGGGCCTTCTCCGGCAGGCCGTCCTTCTTGATGAGCGGCAACACGGCCAACTTCACCGGAGCCAAGGCGGCCGGGATGCGCATCACCGTGCGCTCGGAACCGTCCTCGAGGGTCTCCACGCGGAGGGCGTTGGACAGCACCGCAAGGAACATGCGGTCGAGGCCGATCGAGGTCTCCACCACGTAAGGCACGTAGCTCTCCTCCTTCTCGGGGTCGTAGAACCGCAGCTTCTTGCCACTGTGCTCCTCGTGTGCAGCCAGGTCAAAGTCCGTCCGGCTGTGGATGCCTTCGAGCTCCTTGAAGCCCATGGGGAAATTGAATTCGATGTCGCAGGCCGCATCGGCGTAGTGGGCCAGCTTGATGTGGTCGTGGAACCGGTAGGCGTCGTCGCCCAGGCCGAGGGCCTTGTGCCATTGGATCCGCGCTTCCTTCCAGTACTCGTACCACTTGCCCTGCGTGCCGGGCGCGACGAAGAATTGCATCTCCATCTGCTCGAACTCCCGCATGCGGAAGATGAACTGGCGGGCGATGATCTCGTTCCGGAAGGCCTTGCCGATCTGCGCGATGCCGAACGGCAGCTTCATCCGGCCGGACTTCTGGACGTTGAGGAAGTTGACGAAAATGCCTTGTGCCGTCTCCGGACGGAGGTAGATGACGCCAGCGTCACCACTGACCGCACCGAGCTCCGTCTTGAACATCAGGTTGAACTGGCGCACGTCCGTCCAGTTGGCCGATCCGGTCTCCGGATCCTTGATGCCGAGATCGACAATGAGCTGCTTGACCGCGTCGAGGTCATCCGCATCCATGGCGGCCTTGAACCGGGCATTGATGTCATCAATTTCCCCTTGGCGGCGCACGCAGTTGCCGTTGGTGGCGAGGAACTGCTCCTTGTCAAAGGCGTCGCCAAAGCGCTTCTGGGCCTTGGCCACATCCTTGGCAATCTTGGCTTCGATCTTGCCGATGTGGTCCTCGATCAGGACGTCCGCGCGGTAACGCTTCTTGCTGTCCTTGTTGTCGATCAGCGGGTCGTTGAACGCATCGACGTGACCCGAAGCCTTCCACGTGGTCGGGTGCATGAAGATGCTGGCGTCGAGGCCCACGATGTTCTCGTGCATCCGCACCATGGCCGTCCACCAGTAGGCCTTGATGTTGTTCTTCAGCTCGACGCCGAGCTGCCCGTAGTCATAGGCGGCGCTCAGTCCATCGTAGATGTCGCTGGAGG
>CALBSW010000190.1 GCA_937967465.1 uncultured Flavobacteriales bacterium | reverse complement strand
GTCGTCGAGGACCAGCTCGAAGGAGAAGTTGAACGTATCCTCCACGAAGGAGGTGAACTCCACCACTGCCGCATCGTTGAAGTCGTTTTCATCTTGCGCGCCGTTGACGGAGAGCACCGTGACCTCCACTTCGGTGGTGCCGTCCTCCGCTTGGATGGGGGGCAGGGCAAGCGTGGTGTTGTCGTACTGGGCCAGGTTCCCGTTCCAGTTGACGGTCTGCTGTGGGCCACCGTTGACGGTGTAGCCGATGGTGGCCGAGGTGAGGGGGTCTGTTCCGAAGTTGTTGAGAGTCAGTTCAATGACGACTTCGCCGCCGCCGCAAAGCACGCCTTCGGGTGCATTGGCCACGCCCAATCCCATGTCGAGGGCGAAGGAGGTGACGCAGCCCTCGCTCGGGTAGCCGTCCAGCACCTCGATGCCGAGACCGAGGGGGTCGAGGTGTTCGGTGATGCCGTTGTTGAAGCTGACGCCCATCCGGCCGTAGAAGTCATACTGGCCGTTGTTCTGGTTGCCGTTGCATGCTGCGGCTCCACCATAGAGTTGGCCGATGACACGGTGGTTGTGGTCAAACAGGGGGGCGCCCGAGGATCCGGGCTCCGTCACGCCGTCTTCCCAGGCGTCAATCCACCAGACGGCGGCCCCGCTCGCGTTGTCGTGGTCCGGGGCATCCTCCTCGAAGCAAATCTTCTTCAGGTCGCCACTGGGGTGGTGGATGCTGGTTGCGTTCTGAACCGTCTCTGCGTCGGTGCCGTCCCAGCCTGCGTAGAACACGTCGTAGCTGGCCGGTGGGGTCTCATCGAGCAGGAGCAGGCCGAAGTCGGATGCGGCGCTGCTGACGAGGAGGTCGGCTCCACTCACCGTCTGGTTGGTTGGGCCGGTGTTGCCGGTGCACCCTTCCGTTTCGTGGTTGAATAGGAAGGTCCAGTTGTTTACGCTGCCGCCGAGACAGTGATTGGCGGTCAGAAACAGCGGGGTGCCGTCCTGTGCGGTATTGTTGACGAGGGCACCGGTGCAGATGGAGAATCCGCCGCTGAGAATGAGGGCCACGGAGCGCTTCTCACATTGCCATGTGGCGCCTTCTGGGCAGTTCACGTTGATGTTGCAATCGCCGCTGTTTCCGTAAGGACCGCGCTGCTCTCCGAGTGCTTCTGCCACCAGCGCAGCCTTGCCGGCAATGTCCCGGTAGGCGTGGACCACCTGGTCAATGCGCACGGCAACAGCATCCTCCATGCCCATGGGAACCTGCACTTCCACCACCACGGCATCACCGGCGACAAGGCCAGTCGCGAGACCGCCCCAATCCTTCATGTTGCGGTGGTCGAATCCGCCGATGAATTCGATGCGATCGGCACTCCAGACAAACAGTTTGGCGCCTTTCGGGAGGGCGAATTCCGAGAAGCGGAGGCTCATGGCCAGCGCGCCCGGTGCGGCAATTTGGGTCCGCCACACGGAGGTGCCCTCGATGTTCAGCCATTGGCCATCCGCGAGTTGGATGTCCACCTCGAACTCCTCACCGAAGCGCCATGGGGCACTTTTGACGGCGTCGGTCACCGCGTCAGCTGCGCGCAGGGCGTCAAGGTCGATGCCGGGCATGCGGTGCACGGGCCAGGCCGGGTTGGCCATGTTGGTCCCGGGGGTGTTCCAGAACGGTGCACCGCCGTGCGGGACCTGGGCAATCAAGGAGAACGGAAGGAGCAACAGGGCCAAGAGGCCCGAAGCACAGAGGCGTTGGGAGGTCATGGGTCAGGTTTCAATACAGGCAGGAGAAGGACGCAGATGCCGCTTCTCAGGTTGCAAGGTGGCACACAAAGGCCGGGTTCAGGCGGTCCAGTCCTTGGCTGCGTCCTGAAGTGCAAACAATTCGTCGCGCAGTCGGGCTGCATCCATGAAGGCGAGCTCCTTGGCGGCGCGCTCCATCTCGCGCTTGGTCCGGGCGATGAGCTTCTCCATGGCCTTGAGGTCCTGTGCTGCGATGTAGCCTGCGACCACGGGGTCGGACAGAATCCCGGCTCCGCTCGCGGCTGGTTCGGCGGCCATGGGGCTCGGTCGGTCTTCAATGAGCTCGCTCTGCTCGAACACCGTCTTTTTGGTGCGCTTGACTTGCACTGGCACCAAGCCGTGCTCGGCATTGTAGGCCTCTTGCTTTTCGCGTCGGCGGGCGGTCTCCTCGATGGTCTGCGCCATGGAATCGGTCACCTTGTCGGCGTACATCAACACCCGGCCATTCACGTTTCGCGCCGCGCGTCCCGCGGTCTGGGTCAGGGAGCGATTGGAACGGAGGAAGCCTTCCTTGTCGGCGTCCATGACGGCCACCAGGGACACCTCCGGCAGGTCGAGTCCCTCCCGGAGCAGGTTGACCCCCACCAGCACATCGATGACACCCTCTCGCAGGTTCCGAATGATCTCGATGCGGTCGAGTGTCTTGACATCGCTGTGGATGTAGGCGCAGGAGATGCGCAGGCGGTCCAGGTAGCGAGACAACTCCTCGGCCATGCGCTTGGTGAGTGTGGTGACGAGAACGCGGTCGCCCATGTCCAGCGTCTTGCGGATCTCTCCAATCAGGTCGTCCACCTGGTTCTTGCAGGGGCGCACTTCAATGGGGGGGTCGAGCAGGCCGGTGGGCCGAATCAATTGCTCGACCACCACGCCCTCGCTCTTCTCCAACTCATAGTCGGCTGGCGTCGCGCTCACATAGATGGTCTGGTGGATCATGCCCTCGAATTCATCGTCCTTCAAGGGGCGATTGTCCAAGGCAGAAGGCAGGCGGAATCCGTGTTCCACGAGCGAGACTTTGCGCGACCGGTCTCCGCCGTACATGGCCCCGACCTGCGGCACGGTCACGTGGCTCTCGTCCACCACAAGGAGGAAATCGTCCGAGAAGTAGTCCAGCAGGCAGAAAGGGCGCTGTCCGGGCTGACGGCGGTCGAAATAGCGGCTGTAATTCTCGATGCCACTGCAGAATCCCAGCTCCCGCATCATCTCCAGGTCGTGCGTCGTCCGCTCCTCCAGGCGTTTGCCTTCGATGAACCGGCCCTGCTCGTTGAACCATTGGACCTGCTTGGCCATGTCCTGCTGGATCTCCCAGATGCATTGGTGCAGGGTCTCCTTGCCGGTCACGAAGAGGTTGGCGGGATAGATGCGCAGCGACTCGAAGGTGTGCAGTGTGGTGCCCTGCTCGGGATCGATGGTTTCGATGCGTTCGATCTCATTGCCCCAGAAGTGGATGCGGACAGCGTGGTCCGCATAGGCGAGGAACACGTCCACCACATCGCCATTGACGCGGAAAGAGCCGCGGTTGAATTCACCCCGTGTCCGGTGGTAGAGGCTTTCCACGAGCCGGTGCAAGAGGGCGTTGCGGCTGATCACCTGCCCCACCTTCACTTCGATGACGCTCTTGTGGAATTCCACCGGGTTGCCAATGCCGTAGATGCAGCTGATGGAGGCCACCACGATGACGTCGCGTCGTCCGCTCAGCAAGGCGGATGTGGCGGAAAGCCGGAGCTTCTCAATCTCCTCATTGATGGCGAGGTCCTTCTCGATGTACGTGCCGCTCGACGGGATGTAGGCTTCGGGTTGGTAGTAGTCGTAGTAGCTGACGAAATACTCGACGAGGTTGTCGGGGAAGAACTCCTTGAACTCGCTGTACAGCTGGGACGCGAGGGTCTTGTTGTGGCTCAGGACCAGCGTCGGGCGTTGGCTCTGCTCGATGACGTTCGCAATGGAAAAGGTCTTGCCCGATCCGGTGACGCCGAGCAGCACCTGGTGGGGCAGCCCTGCAACGAGCCCCTCGACCAGCTGTCGGATGGCTTCGGGCTGATCGCCGGTGGGCTTGAATTCGCTGTGGAGTTTGAACGACGACATGGCGGCGGTTGCAGACACAAAAAAAGGGGGCAGCGCCCCCTTTTGTTTCCTGTGGTCCCTTTCGGGAGGAGAATGTTATTCAGCCACCACTTCGAAGGTCACCTCTGCGGTCACCTCTTTGTGGAGTTTCACCTTGGCGGTGTAGCTGCCCAGGTCGCGGACGGTCTCCGTACCGAGGTCGATGTTCTTGCGCTCCACTGGGTGACCAGCGGCCGCAAGGGCTTCCGCCACCTGAATGGTGTTGACGGAACCAAAAATCTTGCCGCTTTCGCCGGCCTTGGCGCCGATTTTCACGGACACTCCCGACATCTTCTCGGCCAAAGCCTTGGCGTCCTCCAGCGCCTTGACGGCTTTGTGGGACTGCTGGCGGATGGTCTCGGCCACCACCTTGCGCGCACTGTCAGTGGCCACAATGGCGAAGCCTTGGGGAATGAGGTAGTTGCGGGCGTAACCGGTCTTGACGGTCACGATGTCGTTCTTGGCGCCCAGGCGCTCGACGTCCTGCTTGAGAATCACGTCCATGTCGCGGTGTATTGGGTTGCTCAGCGCAACTGGTCAGCGAGGTAGGGGAGCAGCGCGAGGTGGCGGGCCTTCTTGATGGCCTTGCCGACGCGGCGCTGGTACTTCAGGCTGGTGCCTGTCAAGCGGCGGGGCAAAATCTTGCCTTGCTCGTTGACCAGCATCAGGAGGAAGTCTGCATCCTTGTAATCGATGTACTTGAATCCTTTCTCGCGGAAACGGCAGTAGCGCTCGCTCTTGGTGTCAATCGCGATCGGGTTCAGGTAACGCACGTTCTTGTTGTCAGCCATGTCAGTGGACTTTAGGGCGTTCAGGCTTGGGCCTCAGCAGTGGATTGCTTCGGCTTCTCGCGGCGGTCCGACTCGCGGTCGCGGCGGCTTTCAGCGAATTCGATGTGGTTCTTGTCCATCTTGGTGGTCAAGAAGCGGATGATCCGCTCGTCGCGACGGAATTCCGTCTCGAAGGGAAGGATCACCGACGGCTCAGCGTCGAATTCCACCAAGTAGTAGAAGCCCGTGGACTTCTTCTGGATGGGGTAGGCAAGCTTTCGCATGCCCCAGTTCTCCTCATGGGTGATGTTGGCTCCCTTGTCTTTGAGGAGGTCCTTGAACTTCTTGACCACTTCCTTCGTCTGCTCGTCAGAGAGGACGGGAGTGATGATGAAGACCGTTTCGTATCGATTCCGGAACATGTGCTGTACGCAAAAGGGGGCGCAAATCTACGTCAAAGCACGTCGCTTCGCAAGAGGTCCCTCCACGATTCGCTCACAAGGGGATGCTTTCGGCGAAATGTGGGTGTCCTGTGCAAAATTGGACCACCGGGTTTTCCGGGCCAAGCCGCACCTTTGACCCATGGCTGAAGGGAGCAACTTTCTCGTCTCTGCACGGAAGTACCGTCCGACCACCTGGGAAACGGTGGTGGGGCAGAAGTCCATTACCGACACCCTTCGCCACAGCATTGAGTCCGGGCAAATCGCGCAAGCGTACCTCTTTTGTGGGCCCCGAGGGGTCGGCAAGACGACCTGCGCTCGGATTTTTGCCAACGCCATCAACGGGTTCACCACCGAGCAGGCCGAACGGAGCTTCAACGTCTTTGAATTGGACGCCGCCTCGAACAACGGGGTCGAGCACATCCGAAGCATCATTGACCAGGTCCGCATCCCTCCGCAGGATGGTCAATACAAGGTGTATGTCATCGACGAGGTGCACATGTTGTCCAAGGATGCGTTCAACGCGTTCCTGAAAACCTTGGAGGAGCCGCCGAAGCACGCCGTGTTCATTCTCGCCACGACCGAGAAGCACAAGATTCTGCCGACCATCCTCTCCCGGTGTCAGATCTATGACTTCCGCCGGATCACCACCCGGGACATCGCCGACCACCTCGCCTTCGTCGCAGAGAAAGAAGGCGTGCACACCGAGCCGGAAGCCCTGAACGTCATCGCGCAACGGGCAGACGGTGCCATGCGGGATGCCTTGAGCATTTTTGATCAAATGGTGGCCTCCAGCGCAGAAGGGGTGACCTATGCCGCCGTGACCCGCCACCTCAACGTGTTGGGGCACGATGTCTACTTCAATGTGGTCGATGCTGGACTTGAAGGACGCATCGGCGACATGCTCCTGCAGTTGGAAGAAGTGGTGGCAGCGGGCTTTGATGCGCACCACTTTGTGACCGGTCTGGGGCAGCACCTCCGCAACCTCATGGTCTGCAAAGACGAGGCGACCCTCTCTCTCATGGAGGCAGGCGCCACGGTCGCAGACCGCTTCGGAGAGCAGGCCCGTAGGTGCAGCTTGCATTTCTTGGTGGCGGCCATCGGCCACGCCAACGAGGCCGACCAGCAATACAGGGTGTCGCGGCATCCACGGCTGCTGGTCGAATTGATGCTGATGCGCATCGGCTCCCAGGAAGCAAACGCTGCCGAGGGAGCAAAAAAAAAATGAGCTGATTCCCATCCTCGGTTGGGAAATCGAGGCTGCTTTGAAGGCCCCCATTCCGGTGGCCCGGGAGGAGGCTGTGTCTTCCTCTCCTGCTCCGGCGCCACAGAAGCCACAGACGGCGCCCGTGGTGGAGACGGTTCCCACGGCCGAAGCGGGCAGTCCGGCACCTCAAGCCGCTGCGCCGCCGCCCGCGGAAGCACCAGACGAGGCCGCCGCTCCTGAGATCACAAAGCCGCAGGCCAAGCAAGGGGCAGACGAAACGCAGGAATTGGATGCGGACTTGGCCATCACGCTGGGGCGCCCGAAGAAGGCTGAGGCCCCAACCGGCAACCTCGCTGCGCTGCTCGGCGGGAAGAGCATGCTGGTCGAGGTGGAAGAAAAGAAGGAGGAGGGGGCCATTGAATTGTCCGACACCTCCCATTTGGAGGGGGCGTATGATGAGTCAGCCGTGCGGGAAGCATGGGCAGCCCTGGGCGCGCATCTTCGCGGCCAGAACAAGGTCGGAATGGCCGCGACGCTGTCGGGTGGAGAGCTGGTGTTCGAAGATCCCCTGATTCGCTTCACGGTGGCCAATGAAGTCCAGGCAGAGGAGTTGAAGGAATGCGCTGCGGAGCTCCTGCACTTCGTTCGGACCAAGGTGGGGAGTGGCAAAATCGGTCTGGAGGTGTTCGTATCCGAAGTGGAGGCTGCGCCGGCCTTCTTGTCCCCGAAAGA
Organism: uncultured Flavobacteriales bacterium; assembly: GCA_937967465.1. Classification (GTDB taxonomy): domain Bacteria; phylum Bacteroidota; class Bacteroidia; order Flavobacteriales_D; family Sanyastnellaceae; genus UBA8752. The sequence continues at coordinate 517 of CALBSW010000190.1, read as the reverse complement.
CCGCTACGTCAAGTGGGCGGAGGAGAATCCGGCCCTGGAGGTGTTGCGAAAGCGCCTCGACCTCGATCTCGGCTGATCGGGCGTGGGAACCTGTCGGGCTCCCGGCTGTTCCTTTGTCCATAGAGACGAGCCATGCCGCATTCATACGTTCTGCGCCTCCTCACGGCGTTTTTGTTCCTCCTCACTGCATACTCAGGGTTTTCCCAAACGGCCTCTGTCAAGGGCCAAGTGACCGACGAGGTCACCGGAGAGCCCCTGCCTTTTGTTTCGGTGGTGGTTCAGGGTGAATCCACGGGGACATCGACCGATTTCGAAGGGGCGTTTGAGCTGACCGGCCTGCCGCCAGGGGTGGTCAACCTCAGCTTCAGCTCTGTGGGATACCAAACGGCCAACCGCTTGGAGGTGGAATTGACGCCGGCGCGTCCGGCCTTCTTGAATGTGACCTTGTCGCCACTCACGGTGGCCGTGGAAGCGGCCGAGGAGATCGGAAGAGCGTCGTGTAGGGAAAGAGTGTAGA
>CALBSW010000189.1 GCA_937967465.1 uncultured Flavobacteriales bacterium | reverse complement strand
CCACCTCATCGAGCTGGCGGCGGCGGGCGTTGTAGAACCGCTGCACCAATTCGGGGTCGCGGGCCCAAGCCTCGGGCGTGGCCACCTCCATCACATCGTGGTCTTCCCACAATCCATCGCCGTCGCGAAACGTCTTGATTCCGCTCTCCCGGCTGATGCCCGCCCCGGACAGTACCACAAGCTGGGGTCGATCGGACGCGTGCGCCATCAGAAGGCGAATCGATACCCGACCAGGACGGCTCCGGTGCGATAACCGCGGCGCGTCCGGCGGTCCTCCGCAGTGGTGTTGGACTCCCGGATCGTGAGATCGAACAGCGCCACCACCGTCCCCCGTTCGCCCACTTCCCGGGCGAGCTCGGCATCCAATCGGTTGTAGCGGTAATTCAAGGTGGGATACGGCGCGCCGATGGCCTGCTCCGCCAACCGGTCAGTATAGTTGCGCCACGTCCGGCTCACGGTCATCGCGGCACTCCACTGCAATTCCATCGGGGCCCACCTCAGCCGGGAGGACACCTTGACATCCCGGAATCCGAAATCTCCCTGGGAGCGGTCGGTTCGATTCTGGCGCCGCACATCCATTCTCCACGACCACCCCTCCCGGAGTGGCAAATCACACCGCAACCGCCACGTGGAGTACGCCCAATGTCGCATTGGATAGGTGCCCACCAAAGCAGTATCGAACGGCAGGAACGGCGTGGTGTCCGTGGGCAGCACCACATCGGCCAACAGATCTTCATTGACCCAATTCCGATAAGGCTTGTCCCGGTATTCGTACGAGGCGGACCAACGAACATCGGACGCCGACCGCTTGGCCCCGACCACGTCCAAACCGCGGGTCCCCCGGTTGACCTTGCCGGGATTCCATTCGACCTCGGCCTCCACACTCCATTCCTGCTGGTCCAGCGAGACACCAGTGACCCGGTCCTGGTAATCCTTGGAAAACGCTTCACCCCCGACGCCCCACGTCCATGCGGGGTGCGGGCGCCATTCGAGGTCCATGCCCAACTGGGCTTGGAAAAAGCTGAAACTGGTCAGCAACTCATTGCCGAGGATGTTGAGCCCCAACCGACGTTCCTGCCGCAGCCTTCCCGTCGCCTTCACATCGAGGTCCGCTCCGAGCTGATGGACCCGTTGAACCCGCAGTTGCAATCCGGTCCGGTCCGCCTCACGCTCTTGACCATAGCGCCGCACATCCCCATCCAAGGTGACGCGCCAACGGCCGTGGTCATCCTTCCGGCGCGCCGTCCAACGCACCGACGGTTCGACCAAGGCGTCATGGATCACCAGTGAATCCCGCACCCAGGCGCTGTCCCCTGCTGCAACGTACGTCTCAGGGCTGTGGTACACATTCCACTCCCGTCCCCCTGTGAGGGAGACGTCCCCTTTCATCTGCCAGGATTGGGCGTGCAACTGTGGCATGGTGCCCAGACAGGCCCATGCTGCCAACCCCAGGGCGCGCTTCCATTCGATCATGGTTTTTCCTCTGATTTTTCGGCTGCGAATTCCGGATGCAAGGCCTCCAAAGTGGCCCAGCGCTGGCGCCCGGCCTCCACATCGGTGCGGGATTCCAGCAAAGCCAACCGGTACAATGCAAACTTGAAATCAGAACGCAAGCCAAGCACCTCCGCGTATCCCGCCGCAGCGTCATCCCACAAGCCCAGCTCCTCAGCTGCCTTGGCCGACCAGTACCGCGGCCAGACCCCCTCCTTGCCCAAGTCGAGGGCCTCCTGGTATCGGGTTCTGGCCTCCTGCTGCAAATCCAACCGGTGCAGGGCCCGGGCATAGCGGTACACGGAATCCGCTCCCCACGCCCGAACTGTGTCGGGCGACACCAACCGGTCCTGCGCCCAATACACAAGATCATCCCGCCCGAGTTTCCGACCCATGTCGCGGATGCGTTCCAACGGCCGAAGGAAGCTGCCGTCGAGCTGGTGGGACCGACGGTACTGGACGACCGCCTCCATATCCTGCCCCATGCGTTCGAGTTGCAGGCCCAGATTGAACCGACCTTGATGCTGATCGGGTGTGCGCTCCACCACCTCCCGGAAGGCCTGAAGCGCACCTTCCTCATCATCGAGGTCGTGAAGGAGCCCCCCGAGGCGCCGCCACGTCCGGACGTCTTCCGGATCCCGTTTCAGCAACTCCCGGCAGGCCGCAGCAGATTCGGCCAACCGGCCCTCCGATTCGAGCCACTCGGCGCGTTCCGACCACCCCTTGGTGAAGTCGGGAAACCGCTCGACCAATTGGTCGAAGGTGGACCCCGCATCCGGGCGCCCGAGACGGGCCCGGTTGACGGCGAGGTTGTACCACGCCAGGACATAGTTCGGATCCAGGGCCACCGCCCGTTCCCAAGCCGCGAGCGCTCGGTCATACTCCGCCATCCGGCGCCATTGAACACCGAGGTTGAACCAGGCTTTCGGCTGCTCGGGATCGATGTCCAAGCTGCGTTCGTAGGCGTCAATCGCACCCTCGCGATTCCCCAATTCGGACAGGCCCACACCGATGTTGAACCACGCCTCCGGATACGCCTCCCGCTCCCGCAAGGCTGTCCGGTAGGAGTCGAGGGCTTCGTCAAAGCGACCGAGCCGCCGCATCGCGGCACCCCGATTCAACCAGGCCTCGGCCATCCGGCCCTGGCTGGCGGCCAATGCCGAGTCGTACAGCGCCACGGCAGCGTCGTCCTGCCCAGCTTCGGCTTCCAGCTTGGCACGCAAGAACCACCGTTCCGGACTGCGGGTCTCCGCGACAAAGCGCTCATTCAACACGGCCTGCGCCGCTGCCACCTCTTCGCGATCGAGGTAAAGCCGCATCAAATCACGGGCAAATCGCGGCTCATCCGGGGCGAGTTCCATCGCCCGGTCCAAGGCCACCTCCGCCTCGGATTCCCGACCGGACTCCCGCAAGGCCTGACCATGGGCCCACTGCACCACGGCCCGGTCAGGATACAACCGGGACAACTTGCCCAACGCAGTCAGGCGTTCAGTCGCATCCGCGAGCAATTCAGATTGTCCCAGTCGGGCCAACAGCTGATCCGGATCCAGCGAAATGGCGCGTGCATAGGCCTGGGCCGCCTCTTCATCACGCCCCAGTCCCCGAAGCGCCTGGCCCCGGTAGGCGGCCACCTTGGCCGACAAGCCGCCCGATGCCCGTTCCGATGCCGCATCCAACCTGTTCAACGCGGAAGTCCACTGGGATTGACGCAGCAATGCGATGCCGGCATTCAACCTCGACCGTGCATCCTGCGGGTCGACGTTGGACGCCCGGTCGAAGGCCACCGTGGCGAGAGCGGGTTGATCGAGTTGAATCCAAGTCAACCCAAGCGATTGCCACAGCCCGAAATCCGCGCCATCCAAGTCGGCCGCCTTCAGCAGGGCATCCCGCGCGGCGCCCACATCTCCCCGACGCAACGCGCCCTGGCCCCACAGTTTCCACGCGCGGAAATCCGTGGAATCCGCTTGGCGCAAGACATTCCATGCCTGCCACGCGGCCGTGGACCGACCCGCGGATTCCAAGCTGTCCGGCACAGCATGCCCCGGTCGGACCCACCGATCATCGGTTCCCGTTTCTGCCCGCCACTCCCACTGCCACAGGCTGCCTTCGCGCTCCCCTTCCGGATTGAACGACCGCATCAACGGGCGGTCGCCCAGCGTCAACAGGGTGCGGTCCGAAAACTGGACCACAGACACCAACAGCAGGGCGGCGGTCAACCAGCCCCAAGGACGGGGATGCCGGTTCACAGCCATGGAGTCAAGGATTGACGGGTGACATTTTGGATGGCCAATCCAGGGCGGGCGTTGACCTCGAGGACAACCGGACCGTCCACCGTCACCACCACATCCACCCCGGACCATCCGAGGGGCAAGGCCGCATCTGCCGAACGGCCGACCTCCAACACTTCCTTCCAGAACGGCAGAATTTCTCCTTCCACCACAGCGCCATCAGGATGGGCAGGCGCATGGGTCCTTCCGTCAAACACGGGCCCCAATCGGCCCTCCGTGTCGATGGCAGATGCCACTCCCCCCTGGTGCAGGTTGGCTTTGCCATCCGAATACACCGTGGGCATCCGCAGCATCGCCAGCGCAAATTCCCCGTCCACGAAAATCAACCGGACATCCGCGATGCCGCCACCGTGCCATCCTGCCACCTCGGCATGTGGAACCAACAGGTCTTCAATGAGCACCCGGTCATCGCTGCCCATGCCGAATCCACCGTGCAAGATGTGGGCCGCATGGGCTTCCACTTCCTGTACATCGAGGGTGCGTCCGCCAGGGGTCCGCCAGCCGCCCCCGACCATCGGCTCGAGCAACAGGATGCCGCCCCCCGCCGCTCCGGCTGCAGGCTTGATGGCCGCCGGGGTCGACAGGTGCCGGGCCATGCCATCGAGGTCCCACATCGAGCGGAGCACAGCCCGTGTGCGCGGCACCGGAACGCCCGCTTCGGTCAACAGGGCCTTTGTCGCCACTTTGTCGCGTGCCAACCGAATGGCCGGGCGCCCGTTGCGGGGTGCGATGCCGAGCAGGTTTCGGGCATTGATTCCCAGAGCATTCATCTTCATGGGGATGAATCGGTTGAGGGAACAAAACGGAAACGGGCAAACTCCAGTACGCGGATGCCGGTCCACCGACCGAGGGCCAGCATGGCGGCCACAATCCAGAGGAACAATTCTGGAAACGCGAGCAGCATGGCTTCTGCCGTCGTCGACTGCATGGCGAAATACGCCAGAACCACCACGATCAGCGTCTGCACAGCCTTCAGCAGGGCATCGGTCCATCCCACCTCCTCGATTTCACGGGCAAACCGCTCGGCCGTGATCGCCACGACCACCACGGGGAACAGGGTCACCTTGACCCATCCGATTTGCCCGGATTTCCATCCCCAGGCGCTGACAGCGAGGTAACAGCCCACCACCGCCACCAGCAGGATCACCAGCCTCGGGGTGTACAGCAAGCGCCACCGCATCAAGATGGGATGCACCGCCGCCACCGTGAACAGCACCAGGAAGAAAGCCCCGGTCCCAATGCCCAGCCCCGTGCCCTTCATGGACACGGCCAGCAAAGCCGGGAGGAACAAGCCAAAGGTGTGGAGCCCCACGACGTTGCGCATGAAGGCCACCACCGCCGCGCCCAAAGGCAGCAGCAGCAGGAAACCCAGAGCACCCGAAGGCAGTCCTGCATCAGCAAAAGCCCGCCACACGGGATGTTCCCCCAGGGCTTCACGGGGCAACCGCAGACGCGGACGGATGGAGAATCCGTAATCCAAGGGAAGTCCCGCCGTGTGTCCGAACAGGCCCACATCCCCATGGTACAGGGTCAAATACTCCGCGGGCAGGGCGGCGAAGTGTCCGTTGAGCGCATCGAATGGCACCCACTGGCTCTGAAGGTTGACCTCCACCCATTGGTGGCTCGTCCGTTTGTCGCCGGTCTCGAGAATGAGTCCCCCCACCAGCCTTGCCGGCAATCCGATGTGGCGACACAACGCCACGAACAGGCGGCTCTTGCCATTGCAAGACGCCTCCCCGAGACGCAGGGCTGTCAGCGCATCCGTCGTGCCCTTGAAGGCCGCCCCGTCCAAGGCCAGCACAGCCTCGTAAATGCTGCGCAAGGCCTCGACGGCATCCAGCCCCTCCAATTCCAGACGCCGGGCCAATGCGGCAATGTCCGGGTGGTCGGACTGGATCACCTCCGTGCTCCCCAGGTATGCTTTCAATTGGGGTGAGGGCCGCGTCGTCGCGCCCACCATCACATCCGTCAGATCCCACTCCACAGCGCGGGTGCGCACCACCGTGCGGTATTGCACGGGGCCGGTTACCTGACGCCAGGAGGCCCGACGGCCGTGTGCGTCCCGGGCGATGACGTCCACCCCCTGTCCCTGGATGACCCCTTCCTCCAACACCTGCTGACGGGCATCTCCCACGGGCAGGTAGGTGCGGAAGTCCCCCCCCTGATTTCCACCCCGGAGCTCCATCCGAAACACGACTTCATGGACCCGCTGCGGCAAGGTGCGCTCCAACACGTCGGCCAACTGCCCCTCGCCTTCACGCGACAGGGCATTCCACATGGCAAACAGGGGCCACAGGATGCACAAGGCCATAACAATCCGATAGGAAAGCGGTGCAGAAGAGGGCGATGCCGTCACGAACACGAAGTTCCAAAAACCGAGAGCAGAACCAACAGGTCCGTCGTGCCGACGAGGCCATCTCCCGTGAAATCCGCGGGGCCATTCGTCTCAGTTCCATACGTGCTGAGCAGAATCAACAAATCTGAGGTCGTGATGGCCTGGTCCCCATTCAAGTCCCCCACACAGTCAGCGACTTGTGGAGTGGCGTGAAGAAGACCGGGTTCCAATTGTCCCATGGGCAACACAACGGAGCCGTGCGGCACTTCGTACCCCACCGTCCAAGAGACGGATCCAAACGCCGTCACCGTCGACCCGGCGGCCGACACCG
>CALBSW010000188.1 GCA_937967465.1 uncultured Flavobacteriales bacterium | reverse complement strand
CGAGATTCTGACATGTGACTGGAGTTCAGACGTGTGCTCTTCCGATCTCTTCTCCCACTTCGAAAGAAGGGAAATCCGATGTGCAGTCCAGGATCAAGTCGTCTTGAACCGACGTGAAAGCGGGGAGGCACGTGGAATCACATGCTGGTCGCAAATACGTCTGAGAATGGGCAATACAGCTCCAAATCAGGAGCATGCCGGTTAAAAGGAGTCGTGCAGGCATGACACGTGACAAATGGGTACCAGGGGTTGTCACCAAAGAGGTGTCAACAACCAAAGTGCGAACGTAGCGAAAGTGTACCATATAACGTTTTCAGCTTGATTTCGGTCAAACGCTGAAAACAGACGACTGGCGGCGAGAACGAATATACGAACAAATGAAATAAATCGACAAACATTTTTTTCATTCGTCGACGAGATTGGCCAATCGGCCTCTGCTATCACCCCATTCGTCCTACGATCACCAGCTCATCCAAGCAGGTGGTGCAAGCCGATTCCACCGGCCACACTCACATTCAATGAGCCGGTTTTTCCCCGCATGTCGATGCGGGCGTGCACGTCGCACATGGCCCAGCTTTGGGTGGAGATGCCGTGTTCTTCATCACCGAGTACCAAACAGGCGGCATCCGAAGGGGTGCATTCGACCAAGGGGCGCTTCCCCTTTTCGCTGAGTCCAATGCGTTCGAGGCCGCACTGGCCGAGGTAGTGCAACGCCTTGGGGATGTCGGGGACCCGCGCCACGGGGAGCCGAAGCAGTGCGCCACTGCTGGTTTTGACAGCATCTTCATTGACCGGGGCAGCATGGTGGTCTTGCAGGACGAGTCCTGTGGCGCCGAAGCATTCCGCAGAGCGCGCAATGGCGCCGAGGTTGCCCACGTCGGTCACCCCATCCAGCACGACGAGGAAGAGGCGTTCGCCGGATTCGAAGCCCTGCTGGACCAATTCTTCGATGGGCGTGAACGTGATGGGGGAAGCAAAGGCGACAATGCCTTGGTGGTTCTTCTTGGTGATGCGGTCCAGCCGGTCCTTGGGCACGCGTTGCACCGGGATCCGCCGTGCGCGCAGCATGCTGAGCAGGCGACGGGTCCGGTCATCCTTGCTGTCTCGCTGAATCAAGACGCGGGCCAAATCCAGTCCCTCATCGAGGGCTTCGATCACGGGGTGCCAACCGATGATCCGGTCGTCTGTCTTTTTCGTCTTGTGCCTCATCGTTTTCTCACTTTGCCGCGACGCCAGCTGGACACCATGGCCTCCCAGGGGCTTCTGAATCCAGGGTAACGTTCCAATTCAAATGCATTGAAGTCATCCCCCCGATCCACGGCAGTGAACCGGAACACCAACGCATTGACATCTCCTTCTTCGCCGTAGATCCACGTCTCACCAGCCCGGTCCCGGCGCACCCGGTCCGCATGGCCAAACACGACGTAGACCATGCCTCGGTCGGTGCACCAGCCCTCTTTCAGACTGCTGAAATGGACATTGGCGTCACGGACCCGACCGTAATACGTGGCGATCAAGCGCCTGGCAGACTGGGGCCCCTCGGTGAGGCCCAACCAGAATTCATCGAGGGCGAGTTTCGGGTCCCGCGCGTCGCGCATGGCCTTGTATTCAGAGCGGGTGGCAATGAAGCGGGTGGCCCGAATCAGCTCGTCGACATCCCGCATGACGGGGAAGTGCGCGCGACGGACGGCTGCAATCCATGGCCGGCTTTCACCTTCGACGACCCAGCGGTGGGTGCCGGGTTCGGCGGACCATTCGACCAGTCCCCATCCCGACCAGTCGCCTTCGGGCAGTCTGGCGGCATCCTGTTCGGTCAGCTGGCGTGGGGCCTGTTGTTGGGTGGCGTCCGGAAAGGTGAGCGGGGCGCGGTTGCGGTCGAGGAATGGAGCGGAAGGGAAGGAGTCCACCGGGTGCAGGTGGGCGTGCTCGAGCTGGAGGTTGAGCCGGTCTGCGGGGACCAGCCATCCCCCTCGAGCGCCGGCGGGCAGGGTGTGCTCCCAGGCGGGTTCTCCCGTGTCGAGGTTGACGGCGAGCTGGCGAACTGGAGCGTCCTGTGACCATCCGTCGAAAAGGGTCACCCCGGTGACATCGGACTCCCTGTGGCGGTCGCGAACGGTGTGGACGATGCGGTACCGGCCCACGGGCATGGGGAAAGTGACCCGCTGAATCAGGTCGGTGCGCTCCGGATCGGCGTCTTCCTCCCATTGAAAGCGGTGCAACAAGGTTGGCGGGCGATCGACCTCTCCTTGGTTTGGCCACTCCACCGGTTCAACGACCAGTTCGATGTCCAGGGAGAAGCCAAATGGCGTGTTGCCTCCGGAACGCAGATGTAGGGGCTCGAAAGCGGGCATCCGAACGTACAAGGCGGCTGAATCCGCGCGGTGTCGGTGCCAGGTCAGTTGGGGGTGGTGGGGAAGGGATTCCCAGAGGTAAGGCTTGGATGCTTTCGACCCCAGTTGCTCCGGTCCGGAACACCCGCTCCACACGGCGCCACAAAGGCACAACGTCAGCCACAGAATGCCGGAGAACGGGGAGGGGAATCGCTGCCTCAAGATGGGGGCAAGTTCGGGGAGGAATCCGGGATGTCCTCGCCCGTGCTGCCTGCCTCGGGTTCCGGCAGTGGGAGGGGAGCCGCGTCAGATTCTACAGCCGCTTCCACGGCGCTGGGGTCGGCAGACAGCGGAGTTTCCATGCTCCCCAGTTTCCGGAGTTTCTCTGCTTGGCTGACCAGGTTGCCGGGGCCCCTGAACAGCTTCTGCATGGCCGATTGGTGCGAGGATTGGGCTTGGTCGAGCCGGTCGCCCACCTTTTGGATGTCGCTGAGGAACCCGTTGAACTTCTTGAGCAACTTCTGCCCGCGGTCGGCGATGGCCTCGGCATTGCGGCGTTGGCTTTCCTGCTTCCACAGGAAACTGATGAGGCGCAGGGTGGCGAGCAGGGTGGAGGTGGTCACGGGAACCACTTTCTTGCCCGCTGCCATTTGGTACAACGCATTCTGGCGGTCGAAGTCGATGCTCAGTGCCGGCTCCACTGGGATGTACATCAGGACAAAGTCGGGGGAGGTCCCGTAGAGGTTCTGGTATCCCTTGTCGCCGAGTTCGCGAACGTGGCGTTCCATGCTGCCATAGTGGGCCTTCATAGCGGTGGTCCGTTCGTCCTTGTCTTCCGCTGCCGTCCAGTTGGCATAGGCGGTCAGGGACACTTTGGAGTCGATGACCACCAACCGGTCGTCGGGCAGGCGAACGAGAAAGTCCGGGCGCAACAATTGGCCGTCGTCATTGCGGCCGGTGTCCTGGACTTCATAGTGCACGTCCTTTTCAAGGCCGGCATTCTGGAGGAGGGTCTCGAGTTGCAATTCACCCCAGTCGCCCTGCACCTTCGAGTTGCCGGTCAAGGCTTCGGTGAGGTTGTGGGCCTCCTCGGTCATTCGCTGGTTCAATTCGAACAGCTGCTTGAGCTTTTCTGACAGTTCGCCCTGCTGCTTGCGCTCCTCCCCGTAGGCATCCTGAACCTGTTTCCCGAATTGGTCCAATCGGTCTTTGAACGGCTTCAGGAGGGCGTCGAGTTCGGCCTTGTTGGCCTTCTTCAGCCGGTCCGTTCCTGCGTCGAGCAATTCGGAGGAAAGGACCTTGAAGCGGTCCAAGAGGGCCTTCTCTTCCTCTTCCCGGGCTTCCTCTTGTGCTTGGATCTGCTGTTGCGCGGATGCCAACTCCGCTTCGAGTCGGGCCACATCTGCCCGCAAGGACCCGCTGCGTTCCTTCTCCTCGTCGAGGGCAGTGCGCAGGTCCCCTTCTCGCCTTTCGGCATCAGCACGGTCTTCTTTCCAGCGGGATTCCCACCGTTCGATTTCCGCTTTGAGCGGGGCGGAATCGGTGCCGTTCAGACCGGGTGAATTCCCCTGTTTCCTCAGCAAACGCAGGAGGAGGAAGACGGTCACCACACAGAAAAGGGCGAAGAAGACGAGAATCAGAATGTCCATGGAAGACGCAAGTTGGGAAGGGTGAACGTAACCTATTTGAGTTCCGTGCCGTAATGCGACCTGTGTCTTTCATCCCACATCACATCTCCATGAAGCACTTCAACCTCTGGGCCACCGCCCTCCTCATCAGCATCGGCCTCAGCAGCTGTGCATTGTCTTACCCCTACTGTGACGCATACAGCGGGGTCGATTTCGAAACGACCGAGCAGTCTGTGGACGCGGTCGAGGCCGACGTCTGCCCTTGATTCACACGAACTCAATCCGAATCTCCTGACGGAGGTCCGGATGAAGGGACAGGGCCACCGGACAGCTGAGCGCTTCTTCCCGAAGCCAGTCGCGGTCCGCATCGGTTCCCCCTTCCAGCGATACAGTGAGCTCGACTCCCACGCGTGCAATGCGCCGGGGATTCGGGCTCATTTTCTTTTCCGTCGAGGCCTCCATGCTCTGGATGGTCAAGTTGCGCGAGGCGGCCCGCAGCCCGAGGATGGTCATGATGCAGCTGGCCAGGCCGACAGCCACGAGGTCGGTTGGAGAGAAGGCTTCGCCCAGGCCGCCGTTGTCCGTCGGGGCATCGGTCAGCAAAGTTTGGCGGTTGCCCTGGTGAACCGCTTGGGTCCTCAGGGGTTCAGGATAGGTCAGGGCGTACTTCATCGTGCGCTAATTTCGCAAGAGTTCATGGTCTCCCTCCGCCGCTTTTTCCCCGCCGCAGTCCGATGTCTCGGATGCCTTTGCATCGGCATGCTCGCCGGAGCTCCGATCCAGGCGCAGGTGGAGGACGATGCGCCCGAAACCATTTTTACCCACCGGGTCGAGGGCGGGCTGTCCCTGCACACCCGCGGCATGGGTGCGCATGTTGAACTCGGTGCCTATCGCGGGGTGGGAAAGGTCAACACCTGGTCGCTCGAGGTGGTCAGCATGAAGCACCCCAAGGAGGTGCGCAGCTTCAATCCCGTCTACGATCAAGGCAAGAGCTATGTCTTTGGAAAGGTCAATTCGGCCTACATCGCCCGGCTCGGGTGGGGCAAACGGACCGTGAGCACGCCCAAGCTCCGAAACGGGGCCGTCGCCATCGGCTGGAAGTACGCCTTCGGTCCTGCAGTGGCATTCACCAAGCCGGTCTACCTCGAAATCGGCTACCCGGACATCCCCTATCGCTACGTGTTGACCGAGCGGTATGATCCCAGCATCCACGGAACAGACGACATCTACGGGCGGGCAGGCGCCCTGAACGGCATTCTCGAGCTTCGGCCCACGCCAGGCGCATTCTTGCGGGTGGCTGCCGATTTCGAATACAGCGGAGAGCGCGAAGTGCTCCGCACGGCCTCCGTCGGCCTGCAGTTCGATGCCTTCGTGACCCCCATCGAGATCATGGCGCCGGAGTTCGACCAGAACGACCGGTTGTTCCTGACCTTGTTCGTCCATTGGAGTTTTGGACGCCAGCAATTCAAGACATGACGCACGCCACCCCCCAAGGTCCCCAAGGAGAAGCGCCCCGCAAGCGCACCAAGCCGCCGTGGCTCAAGGTCAAGTTGCCCACCGGCGAAGCCTACCGCAAGGTGCGCGGTCTGGTGAGCGAGCACAAGCTTCACACCATCTGCGAGAGTGGAAACTGCCCCAACATGGGCGAGTGCTGGGGAGAAGGCACCGCGACCTTCATGATCCTCGGCAACGTTTGCACGCGGTCGTGTGGCTTCTGCAACGTGTCCACCGGTCGGCCGGAAGAGGTCGACCCCTTCGAGCCGGGCCGGGTGGCCAACAGCGTCAAGCTGATGGAGGTCAAACACGCCGTGATCACGTCGGTCGACCGCGATGACCTGCCCGATGGCGGGGCCGAAATCTGGGCGCAGACGGTGCGGGCCATCCGCCACCAAAGCCCGGGCACCACGCTGGAAACCTTGATTCCGGACTTCGCGGGCAAATGGGAGAACCTCCAGAAAGTGATCAACGTGGCGCCGGAAGTGGTGAGCCACAACCTGGAAACCGTGCGGCGTTTGACCAAGCAGGTGCGCATCCAGGCGAAGTATGACCGCAGCCTCGAGGTGTTGATGCGCCTGCGTCGGGCGGGCATCCGCACCAAGAGCGGTGTGATGCTGGGCTTGGGAGAAACCGTGCAGGAGGTCCGCGAAACCATGGAGGATTTGCGCTCGGTGGATTGCCAGGTGCTGACCCTGGGCCAATACCTCCAGCCGACACCCAAACACCTGCCGGTGGCCGAGTTCGTACACCCCGATACGTTCGAGATGCTCCGCGAGGAAGGACTGGCCATGGGCTTCATGTTCGTGGAGAGCGGTCCTTTGGTGCGGTCGAGTTACCACGCCGAGAAGCACGTCGTCTAAGGGCGGACACGCGTATTTCATGCCCCTCGGGCACACAGGTGATGCAAGCCAGCGAACCCATGCCGTCCGGCTGAGGTTCCTTGATTAAATTCCGCCTTCCTACGGATTGGAGAACCCCACACAATGAAGAAGACTGTCTTCCTTTTGGTCGCGATCGCCTGTGCCGGCGTCCTGGCCTCCCTTCAGCTTGACGTTCAGAACGAGGCGGCTTACGCCCCGCGCACTGCTGATGTTGCCACCCCGGTGGCGGACGCCTCCGGCATGGAGGAGATCCTCCTCGCCCTGCGCGGCGACGTCGAGACCGGCGAGATGAACCACGAAGGTCTGTTGGCCTTGGGTGAGCGCACCCGTCAGGTGGCGCAGGTCCAATCCGGCAACCGCGCCTCTGCCCAGTACTGGAACCCGATGGGTCCGGACAACGTGGGTGGACGGACGCGTTGCATCCTCGCCGTCAACGAGTTCCAGATTTGGACAGGCGGTGTGAGCGGCGGCCTCTGGCGCTCCTGGAACAAGGGGGACAACTGGGAACGGGTGTCCAGCTTTCCGTCTGCCATGGTGGCCAGCATTGCGATGGCCGGCAACGGAGACCTCTACGTCGGAACCGGTACACAGTTCGACGGTGTGAGCGGTGTCGGCGGTTCCGGCTTCCGCGGCGACGGCATCTACCGGTCCACCGACATGGGGGAGACTTGGACGCGCCTTGAAGACACCGATCCGGGTGCATTCCAGGGTGGAGATTGGAGCGCCACGGACGCGCTCGTGGCCGACCCCAACGTGCCTTCCCGTGTGTGGTACGGCGGCATCCAGGGCATCGGCTACATCGAGAATGGAGAAATCACGGAAAACGCCATCAGTGGCATTTCCGGCACCACCGGTGTGCAAGACATCGAAATCGCGGTGGACGGAAGCTACATGCTCATCAGCACCACCAATGGTCGGGTGTACCGTTCGACCGACTTTGCCACATCCGAAACGGTGTCTGGCTCCCCGAACGATCCCGCCATCACGCAAGGCTTCGGCCGTTGCCGTGTGGCCATCAGCCCGGATGACCCCAACAGTGCTTACGCCTTGCTCGCCACGTCCGGCAGCCAATTCGGCGGTGTGTTCCACAGTGCTGACGCTGGCCAGACTTGGGACGAGATTTGGCCTGCTGGTGTGGAAGGATATGACATTTGTCCGACCAACAACCAGGCCCGTTACGACCTCGCACTGGGCGTGAAGAAGGGCGACCCGGGCATTGCTTATGTCGGTGGCCAGGCATTCTGGCGCTGCGGTCCATCCTACCAGGCAGAACAAGCTGCCACCATGGGGGGCGGTGCCGGCAACCCTTTCTACGTGCACGCTGACGTGCACGAAGTGCTCTTCACGCCGGGTGGCACGATGTACGTGGCGACGGACGGTGGCATCTTCCGCAGCGAGGACGGCGGCACGACCTACACCCCGTGCAACCGCGGACTCCAGATCACCCAGTTCTACGGCATCGCATACGGCCCGACCAGTGAGGCCATCGGAGGCGCCCAAGACAACGGAACGTCTCTGATCCCCGGAAACGGCACCTTCTTCAACGACATGGATGCCGCAGACGTGTTCGGCGGTGACGGATTCGACTGCGCCCTGTCCCAAGCCACCGGCTTGCAGGAGGGCATTCCGTTCATGGCGACGTCCCAGAATGGCGTTCTCGGCCGCGGATTCTATGTGGCGGGTGCCCCCTTCACCCAGGGCGGTTCCTTCTACGACGAGTGCATCGTGGACATTCTCAATGACGATGGCACCCTCGGCGGATTCTACACCTGCATGAACCTCTACGAGGACTTCAACGACGAAAACAGTGGCATGACCGTGCCGTTGGTCAATCCGTTCGACGAGACCGTGGAGGACAGCACCTTCACCATGGAGACGGCCAACTTGAACCGTCCATTTGAATACACCTTGGAGGCACCACTTCGCTACTGGGACGTGCTCATTCGCCCGGAAATCGTGTCTGAGGACGGTCCGGTGGAGAACACCGAGTACCCCTGGTTGGACGACCAAGACCTGTCCATCGTGTACGATTGTGATGACGTCGAGGTCATCGAGGATGGAGACACTTCCCTCGTCACGGTGTGTGACACCACGTGGACTTACGCGGCCGACACCTTGTATGACGTGCACGAAGTGTTGGACGTCACCGACCCCTACACCAGCATGACCGTCATTGGTTTCAATGGAACCAACGGTGTGTGGATGACCCGCAATGGCCTCAACTTCAACACCCAGCCGCGCTGGTTCTTCCTCGGGAACGCCCCTGGCGGTTCCGGTACGAAGGCCATCGAGTTTGCCAAGGGCGATCACCCGGAGGCTGGCAACCACATCTTCGTGGCTGGTTGGGACGCCAAGCTCTACCGTTTCAGCGGCCTCAACTCCGTGTGGGAGCACGACGGTGAGTGTGAGGTGCCGGAAGGCGTGACCCGCACGCAGATCATGGCCACCGGCGCTGTGGTGACGGGCGTCGCCGTGGATCCCAACGATCCCAATCACGTCATCGCGACCGTGGGTGGTTACGGCACCGTCAGCGGCGGCAAGGTCCAGGAGACCTTCAATGCCCTCGATGACAACCCGAGCTGGAGCAACATCTGGTTCCCGAGCAGCAACGACCTGAGCAAGATGCCGGTGTACGATGCCATCATCGACCAGAGCGATGCCACGGGCAACACCATCCTGGTCGGCACGGAGCATGGCATCTGGCAGACTGTCGATGGCGGATCCACCTGGACGGTGGAGAACATGGGCATGGTGGCCAATGCGGACGACATCGCCGCGCCAGTCTTCAGCATGGAGCAGCAGTGGCACATGCCGATGGAGTGGTCTGAAGTGACCAACAACGGCGCCATCTATGCCGGTACGCACGGCCGCGGCATTTTCCGCAGCGACGTGTACCTCGGTACGGAAGAGCTCACCTTCGATGAAGCCGTGGACCAGCGCAACCTGCTCGTCTACCCGAACCCCGCCATGGGAGAGGACGTGACGGTGAAGTTGGGAGAAGGTTGGAGCCAGCCTGACCTGACCCTGTACGACATGAATGGCCGCCCTGTGCGGACCCTGAACCGTCAGGCGACAGCCAATGGCCAAGTCCGCTTGGCTGTGGGCAACCTCGCCCCGGGCGTCTATCTGATTACCGCCGTTGAAAACGGCCACAGCGAGACGGCGCGACTGATCGTCCGCTGATCTGTCCGTTCATTGGGCGCGAGCCCATTGGGAGACCGCCGCTTTCCGCAAGGGAGGCGGCGGTTTTCGTTTCAGGACCAGTGGTGGAGGTGGGCGCCGCCCTCGTCGAGGGTGACGTAGGTCTTGTGCCCAATCCAATCTCCGCAGTTGAGGTAGCGCGCCTCGCGCCCTGCGGATTGGACAGCCAAGTCCAGGGGAAGGTGGCGGTGGCCGAAGATGAAGAAGTCGAAGGCCTCATTGGACAACACCTCCTCGCAGTATTGGTGGAGCCATTCGCCCTCCGCTCCCCGGAACTGCGCTTCCTCTTCTGCACCGGCCGCGCGGCTGTCCCGGCTCAGCCTCGAGCCGATGGCGTAGGCGAGGTTGGGGTGGAGCCGCGCAAAGGCCCACTGGGCTGCTGGATTGCGAAACAGGCGCTTCAACGCCTTGTATTTGCGGTCTCCGGGTCCGAGGCCATCTCCATGGCCGACCAGACAACGGTGTCCGGCGTGTTCGACGACAATCGGATCGGAGTGGACGGTGACACCGAGCTCATCGGCGAGGTACCCGCGCGTCCACATGTCGTGGTTGCCGAGGTGCCAGTGGACGTCCAGTCCCCCGTCCACGAGTTCGGCCACGCGGCCCAGCAGGCGGACGGCCCCCTTGGGCACCACGTGCTTCCATTCGAACCAGAAGTCGAGGAGGTCGCCGACGAGGTGCAGGCCATCGCCCGTCGCCCCCACTTCATCGACCCACTTCAGGAAGGCGCGCTCCCTGTCCCGGGAATCGCCAGGGTTGGGTGTTCCGAGATGAAGGTCTGAAGCGAAATGGAGGGCCACGGCGAGGAGGTCAGAGGAGCTTGTCGAGTTCTTGCTCGAGTCGGGCACCGCGGAGGTGGGTGGCGACCACCGTGCCATTGCCGTCGATGAGGATGGCGTGGGGAATGCTGCTGATGCCGTAGAGTTCGGTGACCACGCTGCCCCAACCCTTGAGGTCGCTGATGTGGTTCGGCCATGCCAGGCCGTCCTGTTCGATGGCCCGCTTCCATTTGGCCGCGTCGCGGTCCAACGAAATGCTCATGACTTCGAAGCCACGGTCCTTGTATTCCTCATAGGCCCGAACGACGTTCGGGTTTTCCCGACGGCAAGGTCCGCACCAGCTCGCCCAGAAGTCCACCAATACCACTTTTCCCCGGAGGTCGGAGAGCGAGCGGGTTTGTCCATCGGGGTCAGCCAAAGCGATGTCCGGCATGGCCATGCCCGGCTGGATGAGTCCATTGCGACGTTGCTGTACCCGAGGCTTGGGCTGTTGGTTGACCCGCCGGGAAAGGTTGCGGTGCGCAGCGCTGTGGCCCATGAGGGCTTTGGTGCTGTCCAATACCTGCTTGGCGAGGGCGCGGTCTGCTGAGAGGTCGAGGTACTCCACCGCCATCAGGCCCACCGGACTCGAGCGGTGGGCGCGAACGGTGGCACGCGCCAATTCGACCACCTGGTCTCGGCCTGCATCGTACTCCGCTTTGGCTGCATTGCGCACTTCGGCCGGCAGGCTGGCATTGGTCACGGTTCGCTTCCACTGAAGCAGGCTGTCATTCAGAACGGCAGAAGCGGAGACGAATTCGGCAAAGTCCTTGGACCACTCGTCGCCTGTCATCTGAATGTCCGTCGCCAGTCCTTTGTCCTCTGGCAGATCACCGCTGACTTGGATCCGGGACAAGCTGTCGGCGATGATGTAGAACAGGTTGTCGCCCACGTTGACTTGGTAGATGTCCAAGGCTTTGTCTGCGAACGCCGATGAAGGGAATGCGAACCGTCCTTGGGGGTCGGCTTGGACGGTGTCAAAGGCCACATATCCGTTGGGTCCGAGGTTGGACACCGTCACGGTGGCATTCTCTGCACCTCCGATTTGGCCGCTCAGGGCATCGGTGGGAGAGGAGGAACAGCCGGCCCAGATCCAGGCCAATGCGAGCGAGAGGCTCAAGGAGAACGAATGGCGCATGGGTCAAATATCCGAGTTGGACCGGGACGCTTCAACCCGCTCCCGGATGGTACTCAACAGTCCGTCGAGGGCGACGGTGTCCCACCATTGGATGTGCAGGTTGAGGATCAGAATGGGCAAGTCGGCTGCCCCAGCCAGTGGCCGAATGCGTTCTGCGTCCTTTTCGGTCGTGATCAAGGCCTCCGGGAGCTGGTCCCGCTCATCGGGTGTGGCCAACGCTTGCCGCCACTCCTCCAGGTGTTTGGGGGCAAATTCCTGGTGATCCGGGTACGCGAAGTGGCGAACCACGCGGCAGTGGCGGCTGAGGTGGGCTTCGAATTGGGCAGGCTGGGCAATGCCGGACACGGCCACGCAACGCATGGGCCAACCGGCATAGCGTTTGGTGGCCATGGCCCGAAGTCCCTCAGGCCGCGCGCCCGAGTGGAGCAGGGGGGTGTCGGAAGCGAGCTTCAACCGATGGCGCCACAGGCGAAGATCCCCTTTGGTTAGCGTTGTGGGGCAGCGGGTCAGGATGACGGCGTCGGCCTTGGCAATGCGTTCGGGCAGATCCCGCAGGCGTCCACGGGGGAGGAAGTGGTCCCGGTCCACCGGTTGGGTGGTGTCGACCAATGCGATGCCGATGGAAGGGATCAGCTTGCGGTGCTGGAGGCCATCGTCCATCAAGACGGCATCGGCCAGCCCGGCTTCCCGAATGCGCTCCAATCCCTGGAGGCGGTCTTCGCAGACGTAGACCGCGACACCGGGAAATTTGCGGGCGACTTCCAAGGGTTCGTCCCCGTATTCTTCCGGCGTGCCTTCCCGGTCCACCCGAAGAAATCCCTGCGTTTTGCGTCCGTACCCTCTGGACAGGATGGCCCACCGGGTGCCCTTGCTGCCGTCCATCAGCTTTTGCAGCAGCGCTTTGAGGTGGGGGGTTTTGCCGGTCCCGCCCACGGTAACATTGCCCAGCACCACGGTGGGCAAGGCGCCCTCCTGAGACGCACGAAGTCCGCGGTCAAAGGCCCAGTGGCGAATGCGGACTGCGCGTCGAAACAGGGCGGCAGCAGGAGCCCACCACCACCGGTCCCGCAGGACATTTTCCGGCGCCGTCTGAACAGGGCGCCGGGCTGTGGAAGAAGGGGTGTGCAAAGCCATGGGCGGCGAAATTGCCACAATGCCCGCGGAATCCGTCCTTCGCAATGCCCAATTTTGGTTCATGCCCCGCATTTCTGACATCGCATCCCTGCTCGAGGCCATCGCTCCCCCGGCCCTCCAAGAGGATTATGACAACAGTGGCCTCCTCGTGGGAGAGCCCGAAACGGAGGTCTCCGGCGTCCTGGTTTCACTCGACGTGACCGAGGCAGTGGTTGCCGAAGCCCTGGAGAAAGGGTGCAACCTGATTGTCTCCCACCACCCGTTGATTTTCCGCCCGATGAAGCGGTTGACTGGTCGGAACGAGGTGGAGCGCACCGTGATGGCGGCGCTGCGGGCTGGAATTGGCCTGTATGCCATCCACACCAATCTGGACAA
Organism: uncultured Flavobacteriales bacterium; assembly: GCA_937967465.1. GTDB lineage: Bacteria > Bacteroidota > Bacteroidia > Flavobacteriales_D > Sanyastnellaceae > UBA8752. The sequence goes on along the minus strand of CALBSW010000188.1, from coordinate 6,520 downwards.
TGTGGCCCACGGCGTCAACGCGATGATGGCGGAGAAGTTGGGGCTCGATGATTTTGCCACGTTGCGTCCAGCGAAGTCCACCTTGTCCAAGGTGGTGACGTTCGTGCCGCACGACCATCTGGATGCGGTCCGGGAGGCCATGTTCGCCGCAGGCGCTGGCAGCTTGGGGGATTACGATGAATGCGGATTCGTGACGCAAGGCCAGGGGACCTTCCGGGCGCAGCCGGGTTCGGACCCCCATGTTGGGAGCGTCGGCCAACGCGAAGGTGTCGAAGAGGCGCGATTGGAAGTGGTGGTGGAACGCTGGAATGTCGGCCGCGTGGTGGCCGCCATGTTGGATGCCCATCCCTATGACCTCGTCGCCCACGATGTGGTCCACCTCGAAAACGACCATCCCACAGCTGGCAGCGGCGGCATTGGATCCTATGATGTCCCATTGGACTGGGCGGCGTTCGTGGATCGGCTGAAGACCGCGTTTGGCGCGCCCATGGTCCGCCACACCGCACCGCCAGAAGGCCCCATTGCCACCGTGGCGCTTTGCGGCGGGACGGGCAGTTTCCTGCTTCCCGACGCGATTCGTTCGGGTGCGGATGTCTTCCTGTCTTCGGACTTCAAATACCATGAATTCTTCGGCACGGAAGGACAAATCACCATTGCGGACATCGGTCACGCGGAGGCCGAAGGGGGCATCTCGCAATGGCTTGTGGATCAATTGTCTGTCCTCAAAGATGGATTCCCTAATTTCGCAGTCCTTTTGTCGGAAGTCCGCACCAACCCCATTCACGTATCCTGATGGCCAAGAAGACCAAAGCCACAAGCGCAGAGGAGAAACTCCGGGCGCTCTATGACCTCCAGCTGATTGACAGCCGCATCGATCGCTTGCGCGTCGTACGCGGAGAATTGCCGCTGGAAGTCGAAGACCTGGAGGACGAACTGGCCGGCTTGGCCTCTCGTCTCGAGCGCCTCAACGAAGAGGCAGCCAGCATCCAGCAGAAAATCCAGGAGCGCAAGGAGTCCATCATCGATTCCGGCGCCATGATCAAGCGCTTCGAAGAGCAGCAGAACAGCGTGCGCAACAACCGCGAGTTCGAGTCCCTCAACAAGGAAATCGAATACCAGAGCTTGGAAATCCAGCTCAGCGAAAAGCGCATCAAGGAGGCCGAGGCTCAGCTCGAGCAGAAGTCCGAGATCATCACGGAGGTCAAGACCAAGCACGACCACCGCGCCGAGGATCTGAAGGCCAAGCAGACCGAGCTGGACGAGATCATCGCCGAGACGCGTGCCGAGGAGGAGATCCTCAGCAACCTCAGCGGCAAGATGTCGGGCAAAATCGACGACCGCCTGCTTCAAGCCTACCTCCGCATCCGCGGTGGCGCCAAGAACGGCATGGCCGTGGTGCCCATCGAGCGCGAGGCCAGTGCCGGCAGCTACATCAAGATTCCGCCGCAGCGCATCCTCGACGTCGGTGCCCGCAAGCGCATCATCGTGGACGAGCACAGCGGCCGCATCCTCGTGGACCAGGAATTGGCCGTGGAGGAGCAGGAAAAGGTCGAGAAGCTCGTGGCCAAGGAGCTCAAGGCCGCCGCGAAAGCCTGATTCTCATTTCCTGTCCTGCCCGTCAGTATCGGGCGCCAATGGACAGCATCAACAGACCCAGCCCGGTCCGCCCTTGTGCGATGACCGGGCTGAGTGCGTAAAGGCGCCGGGCATCCTCTGTCGAGGTGTGCCGATAGGTCGCCCCCGCATACCAGGTCTCCGCCCTGTACTCGCCGCCGATGGCCCATTGGATTTGGGCAGCGCCGTCTTCGAGGAGTGTGCCGTCTTCGAGCCCGTCAAAGCCGCGCAGGGGTTTGGCGGCTTCTGACCGCCAGCCTCCGCCGAGGCGGAAACGCCACGTGTCTTGGATGCGGAATTCGAGGCCGCCTCGAACGTTCTGCTCGGCGATGAGCGTGGAGTCGATGTCGCGTTGGATGGCGGCCACATCCTCGTCCCGGAAGTCGTTGGAGGTAAAGGTGGCTTGGGCAAAGTCCGCGTAGCCGTAGTCGAGGGTCAACAAAGCCGACTTGCCCATGGTCCAACTGAATCCAAGGCGGTGCTGGCGGGGCGTGCGAATGCGGTATTGGACATAGCTGTTCGGGCTGTTCCATTCAAACCCACTGCCATCCGAGAAGTCCGATGTGGCGTCGACCTGATAGAAGTCGTCGATGGAAAACACGGACCCACTGCGATAGCTCCATCCAAACCGGAGCGGCGTCCCCTCGGGAAGGAGCATGAGGCCGAACGACCAGAAGGCGCCGGAGCCACTGACCTCGAGCCGGTCGTTGAAGGTGAACCGGTCCAATGGGGAAGGGCCCATGAGCTTCCGCTCGCTGTAGACATCCACCCGCTTCATGTCGATGGACGTCAACCCGACGGAGAGCCCCATGTACAGGACATCGTCGTAGCTGGTGCCAAAGGCGAGGGAAGTCTCGCCCATCCGCCCCTCGCGGTCGCGGCGCAGGCTCTGCTGGACGTCGTCTCCATCGAAGGCGCCTTGATATTGGTCGGTGCTGCCGGCCACGGTGTCGATGAGGTAGGTGTACCAGGCCAGATCGGCGTCGAAGGGTTGGGAATACCACAAGCTGTCGAACGGCGTGCCTTGGGCCTGCAGGGCGAGTTGTTGGGTCAAACTCTCGCCGGACTGTGGGCCTTCCCACTCGACACGCTGGTGAAAGTCCCGCAACGGAGTGTATCCGATGCCGAATGTGCCCCGCCGGAAGTGGGGGTGGTTGAGGGGCATGGTGAGCGCGGCCCCGAGCTGGCCCACAATGAGGTGGGGGGCAGCTGTTGTGCCGGTCTGGTCAGCAAACGTGGTGCGACCACCGCCGGCGCCCACAGCAAGGCTCATGCCGACGTCGCTGCTCCGGTACAAGCCGAGTCCGGCTGGATTGGACCACACGGCGCCGAGATCGGCACCCAGGCTGGTCATGGCGCCCCCCAAGCCCGTGGAGCGCGCAGAACCGAGCGGGTCCATTCGGCTGTAGAGCATGACATCCGAAAGGCCTTGTCCAAAGAGGCTGGACGGGGTGGCGAAGGCGAGCAGGACGAGTCCTGCGCTGCCGAGGAGGAAACGCAAAGTCATGGGCACGGAAATGACGGATTAGCCTCCGCGGCCGGAACGGCCACCAGAGGAACGCGGTGCACTCGGGCGGGGCGAGGAGGGACGGCTGAAGTTGCCGCCGCCTCGGTTGCCACCACCGCGAGGGGTGCTGGGGCTGCTGTAGTTCTGCCGCGGTGCAGGGTCGCTCCATCCACTGTTGGATCGGCCCGAGTTGCGGTTGCTGCGGTTCTGGGCCGGCTGGGTGGCCGGCTCGCCGGAGCGATCTGGACTTTGCCGCCCGTAGTCGTAGTCCCGGCTGGGCGTCGGCGCCGGCGGAATGACCGTCGTGCCGCGGCGGCCACGGTTGCCATTGGACACGCTGTTCCGGGTCGCGTTGGGCTTCGGTGAAGTGCTCGGCGCTGCCGATCCGGCACCGTCGTTGGAGTCCACACCCGATCCGCCGGTGAGGCCGGTGAATTGACCGAAGTTGGGCCTTGGACGCGGCGCAATGCCGCCGCTGCCATTCACGATGTCGCCCGTTCCGCAGAAGCCACCCCATCCGCCATTGCCGTAGGCACCGAGGTTGCCATAGTAGGGGTGGTATCCACCTCCCCAATACCCATAACTGGGCGCGCCCCAGAAGCCGCCGCCCCAGGGGTCGTAGCCCCATCCGGGACCAACGCCAGTCCAGCCGCCGTTGAAGCCGTAGGGATTGCCGAAGCCGTAGGGGTTGCCAAAGCCGCCGATGGGATTGCCCCAGGCGTCATAGCCGGTATTGAAGGCGAAGTTGTTGTAGCCATACGTGCTGCTGAATCCAGCATTGAACGGGCTGTAGGGGCTTCCGCCAAAGCCGTAAGGCGTGCCGAATCCGTATTGGTTGTAGGGGCTGTAACCGAATCCCGAACCGAAGTTGCCGTAGGGACTGAAGGGGCTGTTGAACCCGCCGGAGTACCGGTTCCACAACTGGCCGTTCTGACCGCTGGATACAGGACCCCCGTATGGATTGTCGTAATCGGACTGGGTGTACTGGTCGTACTGGTCGAGGAGCTGCTCCTGGCGTGCGGCCTCCAAGGCGCCATCCCCGGTGTGGGGCTCGCCACCACTCAGGTAGAATTCATCCGATTCCAAAGTCCGGTCTCCGATGAGGTCCATCGAGGACGTGCAGGACGCCAGCCAGAGGGGCAGGGCGAGGAGGAGGAGGGAGGAATTCAACTTCATGGGCGTTGGGAAATTACATCGAACAGACGGAGAGACAAGACGTTGGGGCCATGACCCGCCCGTTGGCGGTGGTGTACTTTTGCGCCTCGACGACTTTCAGACAGCAAACGCCGTACCAATTTCCCATGGCCAAATTGACCCCCCGCGATCAGGATTACTCCAAGTGGTACAACGAAATCGTGGTCGAAGCCGACCTCGCCCAGCACAGTGACGTGAAGGGCTGCATGGTCATCAAGCCCTACGGATTCGCCATCTGGGAGCGCATGAAGGATGTGCTCGATGGCATGTTCAAGGAGACCGGCCACGTCAATGCCTACTTCCCGCTGTTCATCCCAAAGAGCTACCTCAGCAAGGAGGCCGCCCACGTGGAAGGCTTCGCCAAGGAGTGCGCGGTGGTGACCCACTACCGCCTCAAGAACGACCCCGACGGCCAGGGCGTGGTCGTGGACCCGGATGCCAAGCTTGAAGAGGAGCTCATCGTTCGCCCGACGTCCGAGACCATCATTTGGAAGACGTACAAGAACTGGATCCAGAGCTACCGAGACCTGCCCCTGCTGGTGAACCAGTGGGCCAATGTGGTGCGCTGGGAGATGCGGACGCGCCTGTTCCTCCGCACGGCTGAATTCCTCTGGCAGGAGGGCCACACCGCCCACGCCACCCGCGAGGAGGCGATCGCCGAAGCGGAGAAGATGCTCCACGTTTACGCCGATTTCGCCGAGGGCTGGATGGCCATGCCGGTGGTCCGCGGGATCAAGTCGGAAAGCGAGCGCTTTGCCGGGGCCGACGACACGTTCTGCATCGAGGCCCTCATGCAGGACGGCAAGGCCCTGCAGGCGGGCACGAGCCACTTCCTCGGGCAGAACTTCGCCAAGGCCTTCGACGTGACCTACGCCACCAAGGAAGGCACGCAGGAGCACGTCTGGGCAACCAGCTGGGGCGTGTCCACCCGACTGATGGGCGCGCTCATCATGACCCACTCCGACGACAAGGGCCTCGTCCTGCCGCCCAAGCTGGCGCCGATTGAGGCGGTCATCGTCCCCATCCAGAAGGGTGGGGAGGCCAATGAGGTGGTCAATGGCGCCTGCCAGAAGTTGCACGACGACCTCAAGGCCGTCGGTTTGCGCGTCAAACTCGACGACGATGACACCAAGCGGTCCGGATGGAAGTTCGCCGAGTACGAGCTCAAGGGTGTGCCCGTGCGCCTTGCCATCGGCCCCCGTGATGCCGAAAATGGCACCGTGGAGGTGGCCCGCCGCGACACCGGTGAGAAGGCCTTCATCCCGGCTGACCAGATCGTGGCCCACGTGCAGGGCCTGCTCACCGAGATGCAGGACGCCCTGTTCAATGCCGCGAAGGACCGCATGACCACGAGCACCCGTGAGGTCAACACGTGGGAGGAGTTCACTGCCGGCCTCGAGGAAGGCGGCTTCCTGAGCGCCCACTGGGACGGCACCGCCGAGACCGAGGAGCGGATCAAGAAGGAGACCAAGGCGACCATCCGTTGCCTGCCCCTCGACGGCGACACCACGCCGGGCACCTGCATCCGCACCGGCAACCCGAGTGCCCGCCGCGTCCTCTTCGCCCGCGCTTACTGATCGCGCGTCTGAACCCCTGTCTCTGACCGCTGTTTTTCTGACATGGACACGACCACGCCCATCGGCCTCGACGGCCAAGCTGCCAGCCAACTCGCTGCCGGCCTCAACGACCTCCTCGCCGACCTCACGGTGTTCTACATGAACGCCCGGGGTTTCCATTGGAACATCCGCGGAAGGGAGTTCTTCGAGCTCCACGCCAAGTTCGAGGAGCTCTACACGGACCTGCAGCTCAAGATCGACGAGGTCGCCGAGCGCGTCCTCACCCTCGGCGGCAAGCCGGTCCACACCCACGAAGAATACCTCGCCGTGAGCAAAGTCCCCGTGGTGAAGGATGTCACCGACGGCGTGGAGGCCCTCAAGCATTGCGTGGCCGCCTTCAGCGTGATCCTCCTCCGCGAGCGCACCTTGCTGCACCTGAGCGGTGAGGCCGGTGACGAAGGCACCAACGCCCTCATGAGCGACTACATCCGCGAGCAGGAAAAGCTGGTTTGGATGTACCGCGCCTACCTCGGCTGAACCATCCTGCGCAGGGCGTTTGTTGGATTCATTCCGGACACTATCTTTGCGCACCCTTTTGGCCCGTTCGTCTAGGGGTTAGGACGCCAGGTTTTCATCCTGGTAGCAGGGG
>CALBSW010000187.1 GCA_937967465.1 uncultured Flavobacteriales bacterium | reverse complement strand
GTTTTTTTTTTTTTAAAATACATCGGGCGCCCGGTAAACTCCTGCATGTGAACCCCATGAGATTCATACCTCTGGGCCTCATTCTCCTAAGTGTATTTCGTACACTTGCGAATTCGTTTCAAGCGACATGACACCTTCAATGCGCTACACGGCAATGGTAACAGGCCTTTTGGTTCTGATTGCCGCGGGGTGCACAACGCCGTCCACAACGGCAACGGTGTCCAAGAAAAACGCCTTCATTGACAGCGTGCTGAGCACGTTGACCCTCGAGGACAAAGCCGGGGAGATGACCCAATTGACCCTCGACATGGTCTGTGTGGGTGAACCCTATTTTGTCGAGGAACCGCATCGACTCGACCCCGAGAAGCTCGAACACGTGCTCGTCGACCTCCGTGTTGGCAGCATTTTGAATTGCGCCGGCCACGCATTCACTCCGGAAAAGTGGCATGAGATCATCGGAGGCATCCAGACCGCCGCAGCCCAGAAGCCGTCTGGCATTCCTGTGCTCTATGGTATCGATGCCATTCATGGCACCACGTACACTACGGGTGGCGTCCTCGGCCCCCAACAAATCGGACTGGCCGCCACGTGGGATACAGCACTCGTTCGAAAATTTGCTGAGAACGCCGCACAAGAGGTGCTGGCGTCCGGCATTCCCTGGGACTTTTCCCCGGTCTTGGATGTTGCCCGCGATGCACGCTGGCCTCGGTTCTGGGAGACCTTTGGCGAATCACCCCATCTCGCCGCCGACATGGGCGTGGCGATGGTCAAGGGATACCAAGAAGGCCCCTCTCCCATTGCGGCCTGCCTCAAACACTACATGGGCTACAGCCGTCCCCTGTCTGGAAAGGACCGCACGCCGGCCTGGATCCCGGAACGGCAGCTGCGCGAGATTTTCCTGCCCCCCTTCGCGGCGGCCGTAGAAGCTGGGGCCGCCACCGTCATGGTCAACAGCGGGGAGACCAACGGCATCCCGGTTCACGCCGATCACCACATTCTCACCGACATCCTGCGGGATGAACTGGGATTCGAGGGTCTGGTCGTCACCGATTGGGAGGACATCCGCTTTCTCTTCGAGCGCCACATGGTCGCTGCAGACTACAAGGACGCGATCGAGATGGCCATTGAGGCCGGCATCGACATGAGCATGGTGCCGACCGACACTCTGTTCCCTGTGCTGCTCGCCGAACTTGTTCAAGAAGGACGCATCGCGGAGTCCCGCCTCGATGAAAGCGTCCGCCGCATCCTCAGCGTGAAGTACGATCGCGGCCTGTTCGACACCGGTGGAATGCCCCCTTCCATCGAGGATTACCCCGACAAGGCCAGCCTCGAGGGGGCTGCTGCGCGAGCCGCACTCGAGAGCATCACCCTCCTCAAAAATGAGGGCCAGCATGCGGTCTACCCCGACCAGCCCATCCTGCCCATCGGAGGCACGGGTCGCATTCTGGTCACAGGTCCCACCGCGAACAGCCTGAATGCACTCAACGGTGGATGGACTGGAACTTGGCAAGGCAATGACCCGAAGTACAACACGCCGGGCCGCCCCACCGCCGTCGAGTCCATGCGCGAAGTCTTCGGCGCAGACCGCATCGCGCTGGCAGAACTGGGCATGGATTTCGGGCAAAACGACATCCATGCCATCGTCAGCAACCTGAGTCCGAGCAACACCCAGTGCGCCGTGGTGTTCCTCGGCGAAATGCCGTACACCGAGGGCGTCGGAAACGTCGAGACCATTGAGCTCTTTCAGAACCAGCAAAACTTGGTCAAGGCCATCCATGCCACCGGCGTTCCCGTCATTGGCGTGTACGTTGGAGGCCGACCGCGCACCCACCACAGCATCGAGCCCCTGATGGACGCCTTTGTCATGGCCTACCTCCCGGGAGATTACGGGGCGCGTGCCATTGCGGACGTCTTGAGCGGTGCCTTCAATCCTTCCGGTCGTCTTCCGTTCACTTGGCCCCGTCACCCGTCGGCCCACTTGACACACGACTGCAAGCACAGCGAGCTTGTGGGAGATGGCTTCAACCCGCAATACACTTTTGGCGACGGACTCTCCTACTCCCCTGTCAAGACGACCGACCTGAACATCATGGTGGGCAGCCGAGCCAAGGTTGGAGACACCGTGACCGTCGAGGTTACGCTCCAGAACACCGGGGACCGCAGCACCACCGAAACCGTCATCGTCTACTCGCAAGACCGCGTGGCCAGCATCACCCCTTCCGTAGATGAACTTGCGGCCTACAAACAGGTGGTCGTACCGGCCGGCGCAACCTCCAAGGTCACCCTCGACGTCCACACTGAAGACTTGGGGTTCATTGGCCTGGACAACACCTATATCGTGGAGCCCGGCGCCTTCGGACTGCGGGTCAAGGACCTGACCGTCGAGTTTGAACTCATGGCGCCTGAACGAGAACACAACTGAAACAGAGAACTGAAATCAACCCAATACCATGAAACACCTTACCCTCTTTGCAGTGGCCTTCATGGCCAGCCTGGTCGGATTCGCACAGGATCACGACGTCACCTTTAACGTCAACACCGCCACCATCACGGTGGGACCGAACGGCATGTTCATCGGCGGTGGTGCCTTCTTCGGCGACGCCATGGGCCACGCCATGTCCGACACGGACGGTGACGGCATCTACACCGTGACCGTGTCCGTCCCGGACGGCTTCACCGGCAACTACACCATCCTCAACAGCCCCGCCAATGGCAGCGACTGGGGAGCCAAGGAGAACATCGCCGGTCAGCCCTGTGCCGATGCCTCCAACTGGAACGACCGCATCCTCGGTCCGATCACCGGTGACTTCGAAGTCAACACCTGCTTCGGACAGTGCACCACGGACGGCAGCTGCGGAGACGTGACCGGCCCGGTGGCCGTGACCTTCCAGGTCGACATGTCCAACGAAACCGTGGGCGCCGCCGTGACCATGGCGGGCACCTTCAACGGCTGGAACGAAGCCAGCAACCCGATGGAGGACGCCGACGGCGATGGCATCTACACCCTCACCCTCGATTGCGATCCCGGCGGGTTCGAGTGGAAGTACCTCGCTGGTGGCGCCTGGGGAACGGAAGAGCAGTTTGACGGATCCGAATCCTGCACCATGCCCCCGGGAGAGTTCGTGAACCGCATCATCTTCGTCGAAGGCACCGACCCCATCGTTCTCGACCCGGTTTGCTTCAACAGCTGCGACCCTTGTGGAGGCGGCACACCCTGTGTTGACCCCGAGCAAATCGACTCCACAATGTTGTGCACCCAAGAGTGGGCACCGGTCTGCGGTTGCAACGGCGTGACCTACGCCAACGATTGCGAGGCCCAGTTCTACGGCGGTGTGACCTCCTGGACCGAAGGCGAGTGCTCCACCAACGCGATGGTCACCTTCAAGGTGGACATGAGCGAGCAGGATGTGGCCGGCCCCATCTACGTGACCGGAAACACCGTCGACAACTGGTGTGGCACCTGCGTTGAAATGCTGGATGCCGATGGCGACAACGTCTACGAAGTGACCATGGAGCTCGCCTCCGGCGACCACGAGTACAAGTTCAACAACGGCGGCTGGGATGGCACCGAAAACCTCGACAGTACCGAGGACAGCCTCTGCACCTTGACCACCATCGACGGAGAGAACACCTTCGTCAACCGCTTCCTTTCCATCCCTCCGGGCGCAGGTGACGTCGTGCTCGATGCCGTGTGTTTCGACAGCTGCGAGGAGTGTGAGGAAGTCGTGGTGCCCGACACCGAGGTGACTTTCAACGTCGACATGAGCGAGCAGACCGTCAGTGGTGCCGTGTACATCAGCGGTGAGACCATCGACGGTTGGGCCGGCGCCTCCGTGGAGCTGACTGACGCCGACGGCGACAACGTCTACAGCGTGACCATTGCGTTGCCGCAGGGTGACCACGAGTACAAGTACATGATCGGCAGCTGGGACACCAGCGAGCAGCTCGACGAGACCGAAGACGCCGCGTGCACCATCACCATGGGAGGGTTCACCAACCGCCTGCTGACGATCTCTTCCGAGGACGCCATCGACCTGGCCACCGTGTGCTACGAGTCCTGTGACGC
>CALBSW010000186.1 GCA_937967465.1 uncultured Flavobacteriales bacterium | reverse complement strand
GCGCGATAACGGGGTTCGGCCCTGGAGACCGTCAGCAATTCAGCGGCGTCCCCGTAGTTGGCATCCAACCGAAGGATCTCGCGGAAGGTCGACTCGGCACTGGCAAAGTCCTCCTCGTCCAGTTGTTGGTGACCTTGCTCGGACAGCTCGATGAGGTGACCGTCCAACAAGTCGTCGTGGTCCGCGACCACGGAAGCCGGGATCACGAGGTCCACCCCGACGCGGGCAATCTTGGTTTGGTAGGACACCATTCGGTCATAGATCTCGATGGCATCCCCGCGCCGGCCATCCAAGGCGGCTTGTTGGAACTCGCCGATGAGTCCGTCAATGACGCCCTGCCCGGTCTGGCGCATGCCGACCATCGCATCCGTGTACGTCGGTCGCTTGCGCAGGGCGAGGTAGTAGAGGTGGGCAGCTTGCTCACCGAAGCCGGCTGCATGCAATTCATTGGCCCTTTTCGACATGGCCTTCGGGCCATTGCAGGCGGTCAGCAACAGGGCAGTTCCAATGGCAAGAAGGACGGTGTACAGGCGCATGGATGGCGGTTGAGAGGCGCAAGCCGTTTTGAACTGGGGTTGAAATTAGGCCAAGGGACCCGCATTCTGTGGACAAGTCCCGTGCCAGAATCGCGGGGGAACACTTTGGGGAAGGCGGCATCGCCCACGAACTTTGAAGCATGTCCAAGCGCATTGTCATTCTGGGAGCGGGCCGCTCGAGTTCTTCATTGATTCGCCACCTGCTCCAGCATGCCGATGCCGAGGGCTATACCGTCCGCATTGGGGATTTGGATCAGGCACTGGCGGAACGCAAGGCCGAAGGGCACCCCTGCGCTTCGGTGTTCCGATTGGATGCCGGTCAGCCTGAGGCCCGTCGGGCCGAGGTGGAGGCAGCCGACCTCGTGGTGAGCATGTTGCCGGCTTTCCTGCACCCGGAAGTGGCCCGCGACGCCATTGCTACCCGGACGCCCCTGATCACCCCGAGCTACCTCTCGCCGGAGATTGCCGCCATGGATGGAGAAGCGAAAGCCGCGGGGATTCCCATTCTCAATGAACTCGGCCTCGATCCGGGCATCGATCACCTCAGCGCCATGGAGGTCATCGATGGACTTCGGAAGGAAGGGCACCGGTTGACGGGTTTCGAGAGCTACACGGGGGGCTTGGTCGCCCCGGAGAGCGACGACAATCCGTGGCACTACAAATTCACATGGAACCCCCGCAATGTGGTGCTGGCAGGCCAAGGTGGATCCGCCACCTTCAAGGAGAATGGCCGGGTCCGGATGTTGCCGCCCCACCGCCTGTTCAAGGAGGTGACACCGGTGGACGTCCCGGGTGCTGGCCGGTTTGAGGGCTATGCCAACCGGGACTCGCTGGCGTATGAAAAGATCTACGGGCTGGATGGCATCGAAAACCTCGTCCGCGGCACCCTGCGAGGCGAGGGATTCTGCGGAGGATGGGATGCGGTGTTCCAGCTGGGGATGAACCGGGACGACGCCCGCGTCAGCCTGGCTCCCGGGACCACCTGGCGGGAGTTCACGGCCGGCTTCACTGGCGGTGTGCCTTCAGGTGCGTCCGAGTCGGAGGTCCAAGCCGCGGTGTCCAACATCACTGGGGCGGACTCCGGTGCCATGGGATTGTTGCAGCAACTCGGGTTGTTCTCCGATGCCCCGCTGCCCATGACGGAAGGGTCTCCGGCCGACATCCTGCAGGCTTTGCTGGAGGAGAAGTGGGCGCTCCAATCCGGGGACCTCGACATGATTGTCATGTGGCACCGGTTCCGTTACCAGACAGCCTCGGGTGAAGACCGCATTCGGACGTCCCACCTCGTTCACATCGGGGAGGACGAAACCCACACCGCCATGTCGTTGACGGTGGGACTTCCACTGGCATTGGCTGCGCGAATGTGGATGCGCGGAGAGTGGAATCGGACCGGTGTTTTGTTGCCGACCACACCTGATTTGTACGCGCCTCTGCTCCGCGCTTTGGAAGGGGAGGGCATTCAGTTCACCGAAACCGAGTGGGCCGGCTGATGTCCGCCATCCAAGGGCTGGACCGACGCGCCATGGGGTGCGGAGGATGGATGCTGCTGCTGTGCCTCGTTGGAGGGGTGCAGGCGTCAGCTCTGGCCCATGGTCCCTGTGATGCGCCTCCGTTCGACCCCCTGGTGGTCGTCGCCTCAGCCGAAGACGCCCTGGCCATGGACCGGTGGGCCATCCGCGCTTTGCGAAGGGACCGAAAGGGAAAGACGTGCGCCGCTCAGCAAGAGGCGGTGGATGTCCTCCTCGTGCGGTGGCTGCAGGCCCATCCGGACATTCGGGTGTCCTTCAATGGCACCGAAGTGGAATGGCTCCTCAAAACGGATGGGGCCTTTCTTCAGCGCATCAAAGCGGAAGCCTGGGCCGCACACGTCGGGCGCAGGGCGTGGTTTCCAAGATCCTGGGGTCGGCATCCGGATTGCGCGAAATATGAGCGCCGTCGCCGCGCATTCGTTGCCGATGTTGGCACGCATTGGGGGCGCTAAAAAATGAAAGGGCTGCCTCCCAGCAGCCCTTTCTCACCACATCATACCTCACGGGGACTGCGCGCAGCCCCTCCTTCAGGTGGCAGTTGCCCGATGGTGTTCACCGGGCGAATTCGATTCTCATGCCTGCTTGAATGGCCGAGGAGTGAATTCGTGGATTGAATACGCATGTTCGTCTAATAGGTTGCAAGAATGGTCCGCTAAAATTCCCCACAGGTCGAATGGGGGTGTTTCCCTCGAAGTACCTTCGTTCCATGCGGACGTTTGACATCCCTGAAACGTACAGGTCTCCGGTCATCGGAAAGGTCAAGGCCTTGCGCAAGGCGGGCGACCCCCGCAAGCAGAATTTGGGACCGAGCGTGCTCGATTTCGGAGCGGTTCGGTTCGTGTTGCCCCGGCACTTCGGATTTTGCTTCGGCGTGGAAAACGCCATTGAGATCGCCTACAAGGCCGTCGCGGAAAACCCCGGCAAGCGGCTGTGGCTGTTGAGCCAGATGATCCACAATCCCGAGGTCAATGCCGACTTGGAGTCACAGGGGATCGGGTTCCTCATGGACACGGAGGGGGGCGTCATCACCCCGTTTGAGGCGCTGTCTCCGGAAGACGTGGTGATCGTGCCCGCCTTTGGCACGACCCTTGAACTGGAGGAAAAATTGAAGGCCATCGGGGTGGACATCCAGCGGTACAACACCACGTGCCCCTTCGTGGAGAAAGTCTGGAAGCGGTCCGCACAATTGGGAGCCAAGGAATACACGGTCGTCATTCACGGCAAGCCCCGCCATGAGGAGACGCGTGCCACATTCAGCCACAGCAGTGCCCACGCGAAATCGATGGTGGTGAAGAACATGGCGGAGGCGGAGATCCTGGCCAGCTTCATCCGAGGCGAACGCGATTGGTCGGAGTTCGATGACCATTTCCAGGGGCGAACGAGCGCCGGATTCGAGGTGCCGCGCGACCTCGAGCGGTTTGGGGTGGTCAACCAGACCACCATGTTGGCCAGCGACACACAGGCCATTGCCGACCACCTGAAATCGGCACTGGAGCAGCGCGATGGTGGGGCGTCCGATCGGTTTGCCAATACACGGGACACCCTGTGCTACGCCACCCTGGACAATCAAACCGCCACCACAGGTGCACTGGAAGCCATCGGGTCAGAGGCGGACCTGGCCGTGGTCGTTGGGGGGTACAATTCGAGCAACACCAGCCACCTTGTCGAATTGTGCGAGGAGGTGATGCCGACTTGGTTCGTGCGCAGTGCCGATGAGTTTGGCGAGGACGGTGGGCTGGGCCATTTCGACTTGCACGCCGGTGAACGCAAGCAGTCCGACAACTGGTGGCCCGAGAATCCCAAGTCCGGCGAGACGGTCACCGTGCTGCTCACATCGGGGGCCTCTTGCCCCGACAGCGCCGTCGACCGGGTGCTGCAGAAAATTCTTGAACGGGCCGGTGGTGGACGCGCTGTGGATGATGTGATGCGGCAATTCGAGCAAGAGCAGGCAAATTTGGGGGCCTGATGAAGCCGCCCAGACTTCCAAGTCCATTCCGCAACGTCCGCCAAGCGCCGCGCAACTTCCAATTCCGCTCGTCGCATGTGGATCCACGCGCTTTGAAATGGAAGGAGCGCAAGGAGGCCATTGAGTCGGAAGTCCTCGGTACGGGGGACGAGGGGGCGCCCCGCAAGCTCCGTTTTCGGAGCGATGGGGGCAGTCGCATCGAGCGCGAAGGCCGCTTGGCCTCGCTCCGCCGATCCCGCAGGCAAGCCATGTTGCGCAGTGCGGTCATCATGGCGGTGTTGCTCTACGCCGCATGGCGTGGGCTTCTGTGGGTGGAGGCGACCGATTTCGCCCGTGAATTCCAGTTGACCCCATGGGCACGACCACGGAGACCCGGATTCAGCGTTTGCCCGAGCATGTGGAGAACCAGATTGCAGTCGGAGAAGTGGGCCAGGGGCCGACCTGGG
>CALBSW010000185.1 GCA_937967465.1 uncultured Flavobacteriales bacterium | reverse complement strand
GTGGACGGCATGTCCCCGGAAGCCGTGGCCGATGCCATGGCCCGTGCCGCTGCGCACTGTCGCAAGGGAGAGGGTCCTTACCTCCTCGACATCCAGACCTACCGTTACAAGGGGCACTCCATGAGCGACCCCCAGAAGTACCGCACCAAGAGTGAGGTCGAAGAATACCAGGAGCGCGACCCGATCGCCCATTGTGCCAAGGTCATCTTGGAGAACAAGTGGATGAGCGAGGCCAAGCTCAAGGAGGTGGACAAGGAGATCAAGGCGCAGGTTGAAGAGGCCATCCAATTCGCCGAAGAAAGCCCGCTTCCCGAAGCCCACGAACTTTATGAGGACGTCTACGTGACGCCCAATTACCCCTTCGTCAACGACTGAACCCCCGATCTAAGAGGAGATGGCAGAAATCGTACGCATGCCGAAACTGAGCGACACCATGACTGAAGGTGTTGTTGCAGAATGGCACAAGAATGTGGGTGACCAGGTGGAATCCGGCGAGGTGCTCGCCGAGATCGAGACCGACAAGGCCACCATGGAATTCGAATCCTTCCAGGACGGTGTGCTCTTGCACATCGGCGTCGAAAAAGGCGCCACCGCCGCTGTGGACAGCATCCTCGCCATTCTCGGCGAGGCAGGTGAAGATGTGAGTGGCTTGTTGGCTGCAGAAGCGGCGGCACCCGCTGCTGCACCTGCAGAGGAGGCGCCCGCACCGGCGCCTGCCCCCGCTCCTGCACCGGCTCCCGCGCCTACTCCGGCTCCCGCTCCGGCCCCTGTTGCTACCGCCGCGCCGGCACCGGCTCCAGCCCCGGTGAAGCCGTCGGCCAATGGCAAAATCAAGGCGTCTCCCCTCGCAGCCCGTCTGGCTGCCGAGCGTGGCATCGACCTCGCCTTGGTGCCTGGCTCCGGCGATGGCGGCCGCATTGTCAAGCGCGACATCGAAGCCTACGTTCCGGCGCCGGCTGGCGGTCTCGGAGCTGTGGAATCCTCCACGGACATTCCGGTCACCCAGATGCGCAAGACCATCGCGCGCCGTTTGGCCGAATCCAAGTTCACGGCACCGCATTTCTACCTGAAGCTGTCCGTCGACATGGGCGCTGCGGTAGAGGCCCGCAAGGCCATCAATGCTCAGGAAGGCGTCAAGGTGAGCTTCAACGACATGGTCGTCAAGGCCGTCTCGCTGGCCCTGAAAAAGCACCCAGCCGTCAACAGCGCCTGGATGGACAATTTCATCCGGCAAAACGACCACGTCCACATCGGTGTGGCGGTGGCCGTTGAAGACGGATTGCTCGTGCCCGTCGTGCGCCACGCTGACCGCAAATCCCTCACCGAAATCGGTGCGGAGGTCAAGGACTACGCTGGAAAGGCCCGGGAGAAGAAGCTCCAACCGAGCGATTGGGAAGGCAACACCTTCACCATCTCCAACCTCGGCATGTTCGGCATTGAGGACTTCACCGCCATCATCAATCCACCGGATGCCTGCATCCTCGCAGTGGGTGGCATCAGCGACGTGCCGGTCGTCAAGGACGGTGCAGTGGTGCCAGGCAAGGTGATGAAGCTCACCCTGAGCTGCGACCACCGCGTTGTGGACGGTGCCACGGGTGCCGCCTTCCTCCAGGAGGTCAAATCCCTCCTCGAGCACCCGGTTCGGATGTTGGCCTGATCTTCCGGCCACGATGCCGGAACCGCTGAACGCTTCTACCCCGATCGAATTCCTCAAGGGAATCGGTCCCAAGCGGGCGGAGGCGTTGGCTGAGGACTTGGGCATTCGCACCTGCGGAGATCTGTTGTTCCATCTGCCTTTCAGGTACGAGGACCGCACCGGATTCCACCGGGTTTCGCAAGCGGTTCCGGGACCGGTCCAATTGCAGTTCCGGGGGACCATCCGCAACATCAAGGAGGTCCAACAGAAACGCGGGCGCAGGCTCGAAGCTGAATTCGTGGATGAACACGGGGACACGTTGTCCCTTGTGTGGTTCAAGGGGGTCCAGTGGGTGGCACGCAACCTGCCCGTGGGCCAGCCTTGCGTGCTGTGGGGCCGGGTGAGCGACTACAAGGGCGGGATCAACATGGCCCATCCCGAGGTGCTGACCATGCAGGAGGCCCGGTCGGCCAGTGCGCTGCATCCCGTGTACAGTTCCACCGAGCGCCTCGGCCGATTTGGCCTCAACAGCAACGGGCTCGCCAAAGCGGTCCAGCGTTTGATCGGCCAGTTGCGCAAAGTCCACGGAGAGGACTGGATCCCCGAAACCTTGCCGGCGGGCATTCTGGCCATGCGCGGCATGCCGGCCTTGTCGGTCGCATTGGACCATGTGCATCAACCCGCCGACGTTCAGGCGGAACGGCTCGGACGTTTCCGCTTGAAATTCGAGGAGTTCCTCTTTCTCCAGCTGCTCTTGGTCCAGCACCGCAATGCGCAAACCCAAGACCTGCCCGGGGTGGCGTTCACCCAAGTGGGCGATGCGTTCAACCGGTTCTATGCGGAGCGGATTCCGTTCGAGTTGACCGGAGCCCAAAAGCGCGTGATCCGCGAGATCCGCGAAGACACGCGTCACGGGCGCCACATGAACCGCCTCCTGCAGGGCGACGTGGGAAGCGGCAAGACCATGGTGGCACTGCTGACGGCCTTGCTCGCCGTGGACAACGGTTGCCAGGCTTGCATCATGGCGCCGACAGAGATTCTGGCGCAACAACACTTGGCGAGCTTCCGCGACATGCTGGGCGACCTGCCGATTCGCGTCGAGCTCCTCACGGGGTCGGTCAAGACGGCGGACCGCAAACCCATCCTAGAAGGCTTGGCAGACGGCACCGTCCACCTGTTGGTCGGCACGCACGCGGTCCTCGAGCCCAAGGTGGTCTTTCACCGGCTGGGATTGGTCGTCATCGACGAACAGCATCGGTTCGGGGTGGCCCAGCGGGCCCGATTGTGGGCCAAGGCGGACATCCCGCCGCACGTCCTGGTCATGACGGCAACGCCCATCCCGCGGACGTTGAGCATGACGGTGTACGGCGACCTGGACGTGAGCGTGATCGATGAATTGCCGCCCGGTCGAAAGCCGATCCGAACCGTCCACCGCACCGACGCGCAGCGGCTGGGGGTGTTTGGGTTCATGCGCGATCAGATCGCGGAAGGGCGGCAGGTCTATGTGGTGTATCCCTTGATCGAAGAGTCTGCCCAGCTCGACCACAAGGATTTGATGGACGGCTACGAAAGCTTGACGCGCCATTTCCCACCTCCGGAGTACCGAATCAGTGTGGTTCACGGCCGCATGAAGCCGGAAGACAAGGACATGGAGATGCAGCGCTTTGCCCAAGGCGTCACCCAGATCATGGTGGCCACCACCGTGATCGAGGTGGGGGTGAATGTGCCCAACGCCTCTGTCATGGTCATCGAAAGCGCCACGCGGTTCGGGCTGAGCCAATTGCACCAATTGCGCGGTCGCGTTGGCCGGGGGGCGAATCAGAGTTTCTGCATCTTGATGAGTGACAAAGAGCTCGGCAAGGAGGCCCGCCGCCGTCTGGAGACCATGGTGCGGACCCAAGATGGGTTTGAAATCGCCGAGGTGGACTTGGAATTGCGCGGTCCGGGCGACCTCATGGGCACGCAGCAAAGTGGGGTGCTCGATTTGAAGGTGGCCGACTTGATCAAGGACCGTGTCCTCCTCGAGGATGCGCGCGACATCGCCCGGCGCATCTTGAATGAGGACCCCGGACTCGACGCCGCGGGCCATGCGCTGTTGAAGGCCGGCGTGGAGCGGCTTCGGGCAGAACGACCTGATTGGAGCCGCATCTCTTGAAGTGAACTGCGCGCGGGTGGCAAGTCCTGCGTGGTGTCCTGAAAAATCGAAGGGGTGCCGAGTAAGTTTGATGGCATGAATGCCGGTGGCACCCCCTTTTGGTTGGCGTTGGCCGTGTCCCTCCTGTTGGCGGGTGTGGCCACATGGTCCTTCCTCGATTCAGGTCAGGTGGAAACAGAGCCCGAGCGCATGGCCGATACCATGCCGGTCACGTCGCCGGAGGAGGACGCTGCTCCTGACGTGGAACCGACAGCGGATCCGGCCGCGGATGAAGCGCCCGCAGCAGCCGATGTGACCTTCAGCTTTGCCGTGGAGGTGGCCCGGTTCGACGACGGCACCCGCTTGGAACAGGATGACCTGCACCGGGTGACTTGCCGGGGAGTGGATGGTGCTGTCCGCTGGGAGATCGGCATGGAAGACACCCTGCTGGGTGCGCATCAACTGGATGCCAATGACGACGGCACCATCGAGATTTTGCTGGTGGACAGGGCCCATGCCGTGGGGCTGGATGCCGGCGGACGGCCCATTCCCGGGTTTTCGGTGAGGCCCTCCTCGGACATCACCGCCCATGCGGTGGTGGACTATGACGGCGACGGAAAGGAGCGCTACCTCTTTGGTTTGGCAGACGGGCGCATTCTCAATCACCGCCGGCTGGGAGAAGCCACGCCAGGTTGGCGTCACGTCTCCAAAGGCAAGGCCATCCAAGCCCTGGCTCACCTGCGGGCAGGTCGAAAGGACTACATCTGCAGCGTGGATGAGAAGGGGGTCGTCATGCTGCTCAAGCGCAGCGGGCAACGTCGGGTGAGAACGCCAGCCCAATTGCATGCGACGTCGGGCAAGCGGCCTGTGGCATTCCAAGTCAAGTCGGACATCGGTTCGTCCCTGCTCATCGCCCGCAACGCAGAGGGCGCCGTGGAGACCCGCAGGTTCGACGATGGCATTCCGCTGCCAGCTGGAGATGCAGCGGTCCAGTTGCTGGAGGCGGTGGAGGCCCGTTGGGCCCGCGTTGACGTGGAATGACGGTCAGTCCTGGAGGACGGCGCGGGAAATGACGATGCGCTGGACCTCGCTCGTGCCTTCGTAGATCTGGGTGATCTTGGAATCGCGCATGAGGCGTTCCACATGGTACTCCTTGACGTATCCATACCCGCCGTGGATTTGCACGGCTTGGTCGGTCACGCGGCCGGCCACCTCAGAGGCGTAGAGTTTGGCCATGGAGCTGGCCAGGTCGTAATCCTGTCCTTGGTCCTTGAGCCAGGCGGCTTTGAGGCAGAGCATGCGCGCCGCTTCGACTTCCGTGGCCATGTCGGCCAGCTTGAACGCGATCGCCTGGTGCTTGTGGATTTCCTTGCCGAAGGCCTTGCGCTCCTTGGAGTATGCGAGGGCGAATTCCAAGGCTCCTGAGGCGATGCCGAGGGCTTGTGCAGCAATGCCGATCCGGCCACCGGAAAGGGTCTTCATGGCGAATTTGAATCCGAACCCGTCCTCTCCAATGCGGTTCTCCTTGGGCACCTTGACATCCTGGAACATCAGGGTGTGCGTGTCGCTTCCGCGGATGCCCATCTTGTCTTCCTTGGCCCCGACGATGAAGCCTTCCATGCCACGCTCGACAATCAGGCAGTTGATGCCGCGGTGTCCCTTGTCGGCGTCCGTCTGCGCCATCACGAGGTAGGTGCTGGCGGAGCCTCCGTTGGTGATCCAGTTCTTGGTGCCGTTCAGGAGGTAATGGTCCCCCATGTCGATGGCCGTCGTGCGCTGGCTGGTCGCGTCACTGCCGGCTTCGGGTTCGCTCAAACAGAAGGCCCCAATTTTTTCGCCCATGGCGAGCGGCTTGAGGAACTTCTCCTTTTGCGCTTCGGTGCCGTAGGTCTCGAGCCCCCAACACACCAGGCTGTTGTTCACGGACACACAGACCGAGGCCGAGGCATCGATCTTGGACAATTCCTCCATGGCGAGCACGTAGCTGACGGTGTCCATGCCGCTTCCGCCATATTTGGGGTCGACCATCATGCCCATGAATCCCAATTCCCCGAGCTGGCGCACTTCCTCCGCTGGGAACCGCTGCTCGTTGTCCCGATCGATGACGCCGGGCTTGAGGACGTTTTGGGCAAAATCGCGCGCGGCATCCCGCACGGCGCGTTGTTCTTCGTTGAGTTCCAGAATCATTGCAGGAGTCTCGTAAGGTGTGGAAGGCAAAGATAGCCCACGATCGACCCAAACCCTGTCCTGAGGACACGGTTTTGCGGGTGGTTGGCACCATGTCGGGGACGTCGTGTGACGGCTTGGATGTGGCCCTGATCGAGATCGAAGCGGACGGATTGGGTGTCAGGTGGCTGGCCCTGAAGGAGTTCCCGTATTCGGGGCCATGGGCCGCCCGCCTCAAGGGCATGGGGACCCTCCTCGACGAGGCCGTCCTCGACCTGGAGCAAGACTGGACAAGGTGGGTGGCGGACCGGCTGGAGCCGCTCTTGGCCCGGTGGACTTCGGAGTTCGGTCCGATCCACTTGCTCGGCCTTTCCGGGCACACGTGGTACCATGAGCCAGGTGGCCGCGGCACCCGCGCCATTGGCGATGCCTCCGTGTTGCATCGGCGGCTGGGATTGCCGGTGGTGGCCGATTACCGTTCTGCCGATGTGGCCCGCGGTGGGCAGGGCGCTCCGCTCGTTCCCCTGTTCGATGCGCACGTCTTCCAGTCGCACATCGCCTGTCTCAACCTCGGCGGCATTGCCAACGTGACCTGGCAATCCCCGGGCTCGCCGGTGCGGGCCTCCGACCTCTGTGGCTGCAACCTGCTCCTCAACCGCCAGGCGGAGAGGATGGGTTGGACGCATGACCGCGATGGTGCCGGGGCGGCAGCGGGCGAGGTGGATGCAACTTCCTTGGCCCGACTGCGCGATTGGCCATACCTCCGTCGCCCCTGGCCCAAATCGCTGGCGGCAGAGGATTTGACCTTGTTGCACGGTGTGCTGGATGGGATCGCCAGACCACAAGACGCACTCGCCACGGCGGTCCAGTGGATGGCCGAGGCCATTGCAGACGGCATTCCGAAAGGGGAGGGGCGTGTGCTGGTCACCGGCGGTGGGGCCCACCATCCGGGCCTGCGGTCCGCCCTTGTCGATGCGCTGGGTGCGCGGGGCCTCCGCGCGGAAATTCCGGCAGTGCGCTGGGTGGATGGCAAGGAGGCGGCCGCCTTTGCCTGGCTGGCTTGGCGCACGGCCAAGGGCCAAACCACCTCGCTGTCGAGTGTGACGGGGGCGACGGAAGATGTGTGCGGAGGCGTCCTGTACGGTAACTTCACGCCTCCCGGAATGAACGGGCTCTGATCGGTATGAAAGACTTGCTCAACACCTACAGCGGACGCGCTCCTGAGATCGTGTTCGAATGGACGGACTCTGAAACCGACGCCCGAGGATGGGTGGTGATCAACAGCCTTCGCGGTGGTGCAGCCGGTGGCGGTACGCGCATGCGGAAAGGCCTGGACCGACAGGAAGTGGTGTCCCTCGCCAAGACGATGGAGATCAAATTCACCGTCAGCGGTCCGCAGATCGGCGGGGCGAAGAGCGGCATCGATTTCGATCCGTCCGACCCGCGCAAGGAAGGGGTGCTGCGTCGCTGGTATCAGGCGGTCACCCCCCTGCTCAAGTACTATTACGGCACCGGAGGTGACTTGAATGTGGACGCTGGATTGGAGGTCATCCCCATGACCGAAGCGTGCGGTGTCTGGCATCCTCAGGAAGGCGTGTTCAATGGCCATTTCAAGCCCGATGAGGCACAAAAAGTCCGTCGCATCGGTCGGCTCCGCCAAGGGGTCAGCAAAGTGGTGGAGGATTCAGAATTTCTGCCGGATGGCGGTGGCGTCCGATACCGTGTGGCCGATTTGATCACGGGTTATGGTGTGGCCGAGTCCGTTCGGCACTTCTATGACCTCTATGGAGGAAATGTCACCGGCAAGCGTGTGCTCGTCCAAGGCTGGGGCAATGTGGGCGCAGCAGCGGCCCTGTACCTCGCCAAGCAGGGTGCCGTCGTCACAGGGATCATTGATCGGGTCGGTGGCATTCTCAGTCCGGAAGGGCTGGGCCTCGATGAGATTCGCCGCTTGTTCCTGGCCAAGGAAGGCAATTCGCTCACGGAATCGGGCATGCTGTCCTTCGAGGAAGTCAACGCCTCGATTTGGGATGTGGGGGCTGAGATTTTCTTGCCCTGCGCAGCTTCTCGACTCGTGACCGAGCAGCAGCTCGATCGCATGTTGGCGGCCGGACTCGAGGTCATTTCAAGCGGCGCCAATGTGCCCTTCGCCGACCGGGAGATTTTCTACGGCCCCATTTCCGAAAAAGCAGACGGGGCCTGCGCCGTGATTCCAGACTTCATTGCCAACTGCGGCATGGCGCGTGTTTTCGGCTATCTGATGGGGGACGGCGATGTCCGCCTGGAGGACGCCGCCATTTTCAACGACACCTCAGATTGCATCCGAGCAGCCATGGAACGTTGCCAAGCCCGCAACCCGGAGCGAACCAATCTCAGCTCCACGGCGTTGTCTATTGCGTTGGAACAACTTCTCTGATTCTACATGGCCACTTTGCTCATCCTCATTTTCGTTCTCGGGTACTTTTTCATTGCACTCGAGCACAACCTGCACATTGACAAGGCGGCGAGTGCACTCATTACCGGCACACTGTGCTGGGCGGTGTTGGTGCTGGGCTACCATGAGGCGCCGGCCCATTTGGTCGACAGTTTCAACGACTTCTTGCATGGCCACGGCCATGGAGACCATGGTGGCGCCCTGAAGGTGTTCTTCGAGCACCGCCTGCTTCACCACATGGAGGAAATCTCGAGCATCCTGTTCTTCCTCCTCGGTGCCATGACCATCGTGGAGTTGGTGGACGCGCACAACGGATTTGCGGTCATCACCGACCGTATCAAGACGCGGAAGAAAGGGCGCCTTTTGTGGATCATCGCCGTCTTGACCTTTTTCTTCTCGGCGGCATTGGACAACCTGACGACGTCCATTGTGATGATTTCCCTGCTGCGGAAGTTGATTGCCGACAAGCCCACCCGTTGGCTGTTCGCCGGCGCGGTGATCATCTCGGCCAACGCCGGTGGCGCGTGGTCGCCCATCGGGGACGTCACGACGACCATGTTGTGGATCGGCGGTCAGCTGACCACCCCTGTCATCATTGCCCACTTGATTTTGCCCAGCATCGTCTGCATGGTGGTGCCCATCGGCATCATGAGCATCCGGATGAAGGGTGAGGTGGAGCGGCCCGAGGCCAACGATCCTGATGAAGAGGCGGACCCCACGACCCCCGGGGAGCGCAATCTGATCTTCGCCATGGGTGTCAGTGGCCTGCTGTTCGTGCCGATTTTCAAGACGGTGACGCACTTGCCTCCCTTCATGGGCATGATGATGTCGCTGGGCGTCTTGTGGCTCACGACCGAGGTGCTTCACCGGTCCAAAAACGACCAGGAGCGCAAGCAGCTGAGCGTGGTGGGGGTGCTCCGCAAAATCGACACCGCTTCGGTCATGTTCTTCCTTGGCATCCTCCTCGCGGTGGGTGCGTTGCAGGAAGCGGGCCATTTGATCGCCTCCGCAGACTGGTTGCGCACCGCCCTCGGTGATGTCTACCTGATCAACATCGCCATTGGCCTCCTGTCGGCCATCGTCGACAATGTGCCGTTGGTGGCGGCCTCCATGGGCATGTACGAGGTGGCTGCACCCGGGACCATGGACGCGTGGATGGCCAACTTCACCCAAGACGGCATCTTTTGGCAGTTCCTCGCTTACTGCGCGGGAACGGGCGGCAGTGCGCTCATCATTGGCTCCGCGGCAGGTGTGGCGGTGATGGGCTTGGAGAAGATTGACTTCGTCTGGTACCTCAAGAAGATGAGCCTGCTCGCCATCGCGGGCTACCTCGCCGGGTGCGGGGTGTACTGGCTGATGTTCGGCATGGGCGCCTGACGGCCGGTGTGAACAATGCGCGGGGGGAAACCCCCGGTGGCCCACCGGTGGGGGGCATACGCAATCGGCGACCTTCGACGTTGAGCTACAACGCAGAGAGAACGCCATGCAATTTCCCCTTCTCGTCCTCGCCCGCATCCAGGACCTGACCCTCGGCGGGACCACCGTCACCGATGCCGAAGGCGCCAACGACGCCATGGCCGCCACCGGAGAGGTGGTGACCCGTGACGTGTCCATTTTCGAACTCTTGCTCTCCGGCGGTTGGTACATCATGTTGCCCCTCGCCATCATGAGCTTCATCGCCATTTTCATCTTCTTCGAACGGTCCATGGCCATCCGCAAGGCCACGAAGGAGGACAAGGACTTCATGGCCAAGCTGAAGGATTACCTGTCGGCCGGCAACCTCGACAGTGCGCGCAACCTCTGCGAGCAGAGCGGAACGCCGATCGCCCGAATGCTCCACAAAGGGATTGCCCGCATCGGCAAACCGCTCAAGGACATCTCGGCCAGCATCGAGAACGTGGGCAAGCTGGAGATCTACAGCATGGAGAAGAACCTGAGCACCCTCGCGACCATCGCAGGTGCGGCGCCCATGATCGGCTTCCTCGGCACGGTGATCGGCATGGTCAATGTCTTCCTGGACATGGAGAACGCGGGCATGGTCCGCGTCGACGACATCTCCTCCGGCACCAAGCAGGCCATGATCACCACCATCGTGGGCCTCATCGTGGGCATCATCGCCTACATGGCGTACAACCACCTCGTGAGCCGTGTGAGCAAGGTCATCCACAAGATGGAGGCCAGCAGCCTTGAATTCATCGACATCCTCGAGGAACCCGCCCGCTGATGAACCTCGGACAACGCAACCAGGTACAGGCCGGGGGCAACATGTCTTCGATGACGGACCTCGTGTTCCTGCTGCTCATCTTCTTTGTCATCCTGTCGACGTTGGTGTCGAACGGGGTCAATGTGGATTTGCCGCAGAGCAAGGGGACGAGCAGCGCCAGTTCGCGGCTGACCGTCTCGATCAAGCCCGACGGCACCTACTATCTCAACGGCACCGCCATCGCGCGGTCCGAAATCGAGCCGGCGCTCCGGGTCAAGTTTGCCGACCAGAGCGATCCCGTGCTCTACCTCCAAGTGGACCAGGCGGTCCCCACCGGGCAGACCGTGGAGGTGATCGGGCTCGCCAAGGCCAACGACTGGAAAGTCATGCTCGGCGCCCAACCCACACGCTGATCGCCCATGCCGCACTTCGATTGGAATGCCCACCAAGCCGAGCAGGAGCGCCGTGAGCGCCGCCGTGCCGCCGTCTTTTCGACGGTGACGTACGCGGTGATCGTGGTGGCGTGCCTGTTCCTCGTGGCGTTCCAGGAAGTCACTCCACCGCCCGGAGAGCAGTTTGTCGCTGTGGGCGTGGCGGACTTTGGCAATGTCGAGGAGGCCGGCGGGGAGCGCGAGACCGAGGTGCCCTCTGAACGGGTCGAGGAGGTCATCGAACAAGAAGTGAGTGAGAGCACGGTGGAGGAGGTCGCTCCGGTGGAAGCCGTGGTGACCGAGGAGACCAGTGAAGTGGATGTGCCCACCCAGGAAGAAGTGGTGGAAGAAGTGACGGAAGTGGAGGACCCCGATCCGGAGCCCGAGATTTCACAGGACCTGTCCAATGCGCTGAGTCAGATGTTCAGCAACAGCGGCGGAGGCGGGTCGGAAGGCCAGCAGGAAGGCGTGGGCAACAGTGGCGCGGAGGACGGCAAAATCGAAGGCGCAGGCGTGGTGTCTGGCGACTTCGGGGACAGCTTTCTGGAAGGCGGCACGATGATCGGGGAGCCCAGTCTGGACCGGAAGCCGGATGAGGAAGGGGTGGTGCGGATGAAGATTTACGTCGACAAGTCGGGACAGGTGACCGATGCCCGTTTCGACCCGAACAACAGCACAACGTCGAGCAGCCGGCTCGTCGCCTTGGCGCGCGAAGCGGCGTTGACGGCGCGGTTCAGCAGCCACCCCACCAAGCCGACCCGCATCGGCTGGATCCAGTTCAACTTCGAGCTCCAATGAGCGAATGGCCGGAATTGCCCCCGGAGTTGGGGTGGACGGACGCACGATTGCGGTCCTTGGAGTTTCGACAGCTCGACCGCGCGGACTTCGACCTCTTGATGGACTGGTGTGACCACGAAGGGTGGAACCCCGGATTGTACGACCGGGAGGCCTTCTGGGCGCAAGACCCGGAAGGATTTCGCGGCTTTCATGTCGATGGACAGCTCATTGCCGGTGGCAGCATCGTCCACTACGATGGGGCATTCGGCTTCATGGGATTCTTCATCGTCCGTCCGGAGCACCGCGGACACGGCATTGGCCGACACCTCTGGGTCCAACGTCGCGATGCTTTGCTGGACAAGTTGAAGCCAGGGGCGGCCATCGGCATGGACGGGGTGGTCGACATGCAGCCCTTTTATGAGAAAGGCGGATTCAAGCGGCAGTTTGCCGAATTCCGCCACACCCGACTGGGGGCCAGCATGGCGGTGGACGCCCGCGTCGTGGACGGGGTGGGGGACCGCGGTGCGCTGCATGCGTATGACCTCGGGTGTTTTTGCTTCGAGCGGCCGCGGTTCCTCGATGCTTGGACGGGTCAACGGGAGGCGCGCATCTTCCGGTTCATGGACAACGGGCGCATTCAGGGTTGGGCAGCCTTGCGGATGGCCGTCTCCGGCCGTCGGATCGGCCCCTTGTTTGCGGACTCGCCGGAGGTGGCGGAAGCCCTGTATCGGGCCTGCTTGAATGCGGCACCAGGAGAGGAGGTCCACCTGGATGTGCCGATGAACAATCCCGAAGCCGTGTCGCTCATGGGACGGTTGGAAGCAGCACCTCAATTCGAGGTGGCGCGCATGGTCCACGGTCCGGCCCCGAATTGGCCGATCCACCGCATCTATGGTGTGACTTCCTTTGAACTCGGCTGAATGAACTACGCGGAGGTCCTCGACTGGCTTTACGCCCAGCTTCCCATGTTCCAGCGGACCGGGCCTGTCCGGTACCGCATCGACTTGGAGAAGACCCGCGCCCTGTGTGCAGCCCTGGGCCATCCAGAAGCCGGATTGGAGGTGGTCCACATTGCCGGCACCAATGGAAAGGGGTCGGTGAGCCATGCTGTGGCGGCGGCGCTCCAATCGAGGGGACTCCAAGTGGGTTTGTACACCTCGCCCCATCTCGAGGATCCCCGCGAACGAATTCGAATCCAAGGCGAATGGATCCCACAAGCGGCGTTCGTGTCCTTCGTGGTCGACCACATGGCCATCTGGGAGGAATTGCAACCCAGTTTCTTTGAATTGATGTTCACCATGGCCCTGACGGCATTCCGCGATGCCGGAGTCGACATCGTGGTCTTGGAGACCGGCATGGGCGGACGGCTCGATTCGACCAACATCTTTCCGGCGCCTCGGGTCACGGCAATCACCTCCATTGGGCTGGATCACCAGCAATTCCTCGGACCCGACTTGCGGTCGATCGCCCGCGAAAAGGCAGGCATTCTCAAAGAGGGCATTCCTTGCGTGGTGGGCATCCTGCCGCCGGAGGCCCGCTCCGTTGTACTCGAACAGTCGATGCGTCTCGGGGTGGAGGTTTACGATGGGATGCCCGATCCGGTAGAAGTGGAAGGGCCGAATTGGCTGGCCCGCAACCGGGCCGTGGCCCGGCGCATTCTGTCCCTGATTGCCGAAGGGAATCCGGCCTCCGATGAGGCGGTTCTCCAGGCGGGGCCGACAGCGTGGGGCTTGCGCGGCCGTTGGCACCGCGAAGGGGACCACGTCCTGCTCGATTGCGCGCACAACGTGGAAGGGTTGACTGCGACGGGTGAGGCCCTGGCTCGAATGGGGCGCCCCCTGCGCCTCGTGTACGGGACGGTGGCCGACAAGGATGTCGCGGAAGCCTTGCAATGCCTCCCTTCTGCTGTGGAGCACCATTGGTGTGCGGCGGATGTGCCGCGGGCCATGGCGGTCCAAACGCTGTCGGAACTGGCCGCTGGAGCTGGCCGCAAAGGCCACGCCCACAGCAGTGTGTCGGAGGCGGTGTTGTCCGCTTTGGAAGCCCGTCAGGGCGACGAGCTGGTCGTCGTGTTGGGCAGCGTGTTCACCGTGGGGGAAGCCCTCACGGCATTGAACGCCTGATCAAGGGCAGGTGCACCCGAAGACGCCGAGCAGGATCAAGAGGTCCGTGGTGCCCACGAGGTCGTCGAGGTCCAGGTCAGCGGGATGCGGACCGACGTGCCCGAAGTTGGCCAACATGAACAGGATGTCGTCCACGGTTTGGATGTCATCGCCATTGAGGTCACCCAAACAGCCGCCATATGGACCAATGCCGCAGGTGTTGTTGATGGTGCCGTCGAAGTAGCTGTTGGCCAATTCCACGGCTTGCACGCCGCACGTCAGGCCCATGAGCCGTCCAGGGATGTCGTCTTGGACAGGGTGGATGCCACCGAAGATGCGGGACAGGCTGCATTGGTCGGAGGCATCCCGGTAGGTCGCCCACTGCAGGGTAACGTCCACACTCGGACCCACCTCGAAGACGAGGAAGTCGTCCTGTGGGCAATGGAACTCACCCATCCCGCCTGGGAAATAGGGGTCGCCGGTGATGGCGGTCAACACCTCGGCCGCTGCCCGGCTGAAGGTGGAGTGGCCGGAGACGAAACCGGCAAAGGGCGGGGTGACGAAGGAGGGGCGCTGATAAGGCCACCAGTTCTCGGCCAGGATCCAATCCACGCCGGCAATGTTGCCCGTGGTGTCGATTGGGATGGCGAGTCCATCTTCATCCTCATAGGTGTCGATGTAGTCGGGACCCTGCCAGGTGAAGAGCTTGATCTTGCCGATGTTTTCGCCGAGGTCGCCCGCGAGGTCGTCGGTGTCGTCGACGAGCTCGATGTAGCCGGGGAACAGGGGGATGCCATTGGGGCTGTAGCTCGGAAGGTTGGGGTCGCTGCACTGTCCTTGGTCGGCCATGTAGCGGATGGCGGAAATGGGACGGGTGTAGTCGTAATATCCTTTCACACTCCACGCCGCAATGGCCGCATCGTGCACGGCACCGCCCAGTGTGGCATAGGCTTTGACCTCGTATTCGAGGGGGTCCAGTTCATCGCCTTCGCCCATCCAATCGTGGGTGAACGCGGGGTGTTCCATGACTTCGTTGAGGATGCTGAACCAGTGGCCGGGAGGCGTCTCGCTGTCGGGGCCATCCGCCCAGAATTCAGCGAGGATGCGGGCGTAGTCACCGAGCGGCACCATCTGCTCCTCGTAGGGCATGCCCGTGACCGGGTTGACCGCATGGCCCACACCTGCGTCCCCTCCTTCAAAGTAGTTGTAGAAGTCGCCGTAATCGAGGTAGTCGGTCGGCAGCTCGGGCGCGTTTCCGATGGAGGCTGGACTGGCATCGATCATCACGCCGTTGAAGGGGTCGTGGTGGGATTGCCAGACGCTGACCATGGCGAAGTGGTGCTTGTACATGCTGTCCAC
>CALBSW010000184.1 GCA_937967465.1 uncultured Flavobacteriales bacterium | reverse complement strand
ACGAGATTCTGACATGTGACTGGAGTTCAGACGTGTGCTCTTCCGATCTAAGCCTTCTGGAGTTGTCTTTCGGATGGTCTCAATCAGCGCTTGCATGGCGGCGAATTCGGTGTTGCCCGAAGATAACGCGGGATGAGCGGTAGGTCCAATGGCATGGAGATTCTGGTTTGAAGAATGAAACCTTTTCGCGGCCACTCCGGTACAGGGGGGCGATTCCAACTTGTTTTTGCCCATGTCCACCCGACGCATTGTGAGCTATGAGAAGCTCGACCAGTCCATTCGCAAATTGATCAAGTCCGATTACCCGGACGGATTTGATGGACGGACCTTCAATCTTCGCCTTCCCACGAGCAAGGATGTCTTCAAGATGATCCGATTCGAGGCTGAAGGCATCCAATACATGATCAAACTCGGTCCCGCCATCGAAGGTGTGGATTACGTGGTCGATTGATTTCGACATTCTTTCTGCCATGAAACAGGGGGCATGCCGAACTTCGGCTGTCCCCTGTTTTCTTTTGCACCATGCGCCTCCTTTCCGCACTTCTGCTCCTCTGCCTTCCCTGCGTTCTGCTCGGGCAGGCAGCCTGTCAACCCATGGTCGGACATGTGGGGATGCGCGACGCCCGGATTTGGATGCAAGCCATCCAGGAAGGACACGTGCTCCTCGAATGCTGGGCAGACAGCATGGACGCCCCCTCCGCAGCCGATGTTCATTCCGCGAGCGGAGAGGTCTTGGCCCAGAACGCTTGGACCCACACCTTCGATGTGGGCGGACTCGAGCCAGGCACAGACTATCGGTTCCGCATCACACTCAATGGGGAGGAAATCTCAGAGGGCCTGACCCCCGACCGCATGGTGTTCCGCACCCAACCCTTGTGGGATTACCGATTTGACCCGCCGGACTTCACCGTGGCGTTGGGCTCTTGCTCTTTCATCAATGAGCCGGCATACGACCGACCCGGCAAGGGCTATGGAGGTGGCTACTCCATTTTCGAAACCATCGCCGAATCCAATCCAGACCTCATGCTCTGGCTGGGGGACAACGTGTATTTCCGCGAGGTCGACTGGGGCAGCAAAAGCGGCATGCAGCATCGGTACAGCCATTTGCGCCGCCTGCCCGAGCTTCAATCGCTCCTGAGCGCATGTCCCCACTATGCCATCTGGGATGACCACGACTTCGGGCCCAACGATGCGGACGGAAGTTGGATCCACAAGGACTGGGCCAAGTCCACATTCGAGTCCTTCTGGCCCAACCCCTCCTGCGGCCTCCCCGACCTCGATGGCCAAGGCATCACGGGTGCATTTCGGTTCCACGATGTCGACTTCTTCCTCATGGACAACCGAACCTTCCGACTGAACCCCGACAACCAGACCCGGACGCCCCGCATGTTGGGTGAGGCTCAAATCGATTGGCTCGTTGCCGCCCTCCAATACAGCAAGGCGCCCTTCAAAGTGGTCGCCATCGGTGGACAGGTGGTGAGCGACTACGCGGCCTATGAAAACTTCGCCATGTTCGAAGCGGAACGGGAGATGCTGTTTGCTCGGATTCGAGACGAGGACATCCACGGGGTGGTGTTTCTGACTGGGGATCGGCACAGCTCCGAATTGAGTGCCCTCGAATTGAAGCCCGGGCAAACTGTCCTCGACTTCACCTGCAGCGCACTCACGAGCAGCACCTACGACCACAGTCAAGAACCCAACCACAACCGCCTGGAAGGCACGAGTGTGGGAGTTCGGAACTATGGAACGCTGACGCTGACCGGCCCTCGCAAAGAGCGCGTGATGACCTTCCGCACGTTCGATGCAGACGGAGAACTCCTTTGGGAGCGCAGTTTTGCTGCCGCCGACCTCTGATCAGTCCTGCAACACCAACCGCAAGCTGCTGCTTGTACCCGTGTTCGAAACTGCGCGCACCGTGTAGATTCCCGCGGGGTGCTGCGACAGGCTCCAAGTGATGCGGGCGCCCTCCATGGGCGTGGCGTCGACGATTCGGCCCATGGGGTCCTGCAAGAACAGCATGCCACTGAAAGGGTGGTCAAACTGCAAGGTCACCTGATCTTGAGCCGGATTGGGCATGATCTTGAATGGCGAGGTCAACCGCTCTTCGATGCCCACAGGGATGGACACCACAACTGTGGTGCTGCATCCATCGTCTCCCGTGACCGTCAAGGTCCATTCTCCTGAAGCCAGGTCGTCCGGATCCTCTGAACTGGTGCTTCCCGATGGGCCGTTCCATTCGATGTCATAGGGTTCCACCCCTCCGGTGATCGTCACCTCTGCCCCACCATTCTCATCCCCTGGATTCGACCCTTCAATGCTGTCCACTGTGACCACAATGCCCTCCGGGTCCACGATGGACACGCTCGTGGTGTCAGAGCAGAGCGCACCGCTGGGCATCAGCACCATGGCTTCCACAAAGTAGTCGCCTGCGGGCAGGTCCAAGACATTCCCACTTACGTCACCGAGGTTGACACCATTGAGGATGTACTCGGTGGGCTCGACGGTATCCGCCACAAACACCGAAACATTGCCGTCCGAGCCTCCTGCGCAATTGGGCGAGGACGCGACAGCAAACAAGGCCACCTCAGGAGCCGGCTCCACCACAAAGGATTGGACCGCGCTGCACGTCGTGTCGCCATCGAGCACCTCGAGCAGGTAGACGCCAGGATGCAGGGCACTGTATGCAGCGCCTGACCATGACCCCGTCATCGTGTCCACCGGTCCAAACAGCGTGTAGGTGACGGAATCCGTCAAGGCCGAATCCACGGTGAACGTGGCTTCACCATCGCCAACCAGAGGGCAGGATTCCATGACCAGCGAATCCAGTGTGAGCACGAGGTCGCAATACGTGCAGCTTCCGTCCTCTTGGGTCGCCTGGGGATTGAAGTTGGATGCACTGGCATCGGTGCACCCCAAGCAAGACGTGTACTCGCAATTGTTGGCGTCCAACACCGCCGTCGCATCATAATTGCACGCCTCGGGCTCCAGACAGCCGGCACAGGAAGTGTATTCGCAAAGGCCACTTTCAATCGTGGCTTCCGGATTGAAATTGCAGGCCCCGGCATCGGTACATCCGTAGCAGGTGAAGTCGCAGAAGGTCAGGTCGTTGATCACGGCGGTGCTGTCGTAGTTGCATGCCGAAACCAGGCCACATCCTGCGCAGGTCAAGTACTCACAGGAGCCGTCATCAAACGTTCCAAAGGGATTGTAATTGCAAGCCCCGACATCCAGACAGGCCCCAACCTCCACACCGTCGCAAATCAGCACGAAGTCAAACCCGCCAACAGCCGGTGTCACGGCATTGGAGCCGCTGACGTGCAGAAAGTACTCCACCCCTTCCTCGCTGTCCCATTCAATGGCGGATGCCAGAAAATTCTCGTAGCAGGGCTCGGCAAAGAAGTCCACTTCATCCTGATCGTCATTTCCTGCCACGCAATCCAGGTTGTCGCAATCGCCCTCATACACGGTGAGATAGGTGTCGTACTCCGTTTCCTCGAAACACATGGTCGCTCGAAGTGTATCTCCAGTTCCCATGATGGTGTACCACAGGCCGCCATGGAAATAGCCTCCAATGTTGTACTGGTCGCAATACGCAGACTCTGTGGTGTCTGCACACTCAGTGGTGGCGGTCACCAATTGTCCGCAACCAATGGGTTCTGCCATGCCGCATTCATCATTGTCGACAGGAAGACAAAACCCGTTGCAGTCGTAGCCATCCTGCGCGTAGTAGCAACTGCCATCCTCTTCTGTATAGACGGGCGCCCAATTGCAAGCTTCAGGATCTGTGCATCCCGGAAATTCAAACGGGTCACATACGCCGTCCATGTCTTCATCGCAGAGACAATTGCCGTCACAGTCGAAGCAAAACATGGGGTATTCACATGTGCCGTCGTCTTCCGTCGCTTCGGGGTCATAGTTGCAAGCCTCTGGATCGGTGCACCCCGGCACCAGCCCGTGAGGAGTCATTGAACCCGCACCCGAAGAGATGGCGGGGAGGGTCGTACTGGCCAGCAAGAAAAGCAGCAGAATGGCACGCATGGATGTCGATTTCTCCCTTTAAGATACCGCGAAACCGCGGGGCTTGAAAGCAGAAACGCCACCCCTTTCGGGATGGCGTTTCCAAATTGCTTGCAGTTTCGGAGGATCAGTGGCGCACAACCAGACGCTGGGTGGCGTGGCTGTTGCCAGCTGTCAGACGGACCTGGTACACGCCGTCGGACAGGCTGCCGAAGTCCATTTGGAGCTGGCCGGCGATCGTCATGCCTTCCTGGCGGAAGACGCGGCGACCTGCACCATCAAACACCTCGAGAATGGCACTTTCCACAAATTGGTTGAGCTCCAAGGTCAGTTGACCGCTCGTGGGGTTCGGCATGAATGCGATGCCGAGATCGCCCACCACTTCGGTCAGTCCGACCGTGGTCAAGGTCACCACTTCATCTTCTTCACAGCCATTGTCGTCAGTCACCGTCAAAGCGTACGTGCCGTCGGTCAAACCCGCGATGTCCTCGGTGTCATACGGGCCACCAGGACCTTCCCAGTTGTAGGTGTAGTCCCCAGTACCTCCAGAGACGCTGACGGTAATCTCTCCGTTCGGAGCATCGTTCGGGTCCACTTGGGAATCCACTGTGATGACAATGGCGTCCGGCTCTTCCACTTCAGCGGCAATGTCCGCTACGCAGCCATTGGCGTCGGTCGCGAACACCGTGTACGGACCGGCGTCGAGACCGGTGAAGTTTCCGTCGATGTTGCTGTCCTCACCCAATTCGAAGGTGATGACGCCCGTGCCGCCCTCGCTCGTGACGAGGATGGAGCCCGTGTCGTCGCCGTTGCAATCCACATCCGAAGCGAATGCGAACAACTGGATGGCCGCAGCCTCATCCACGTATACTTCCAGCGTGTCCGTGCACATGAGGGAGTCCATGGCCACCACTTTGTACGAGCCGCCTCCCAACTGGTCAAAGACCAAGCTGCTCTGGAAGGGCTCATCTTCGAAGGCGTAGTTCACCGTTCCAAAGCCTCCAGTCGAGCCTTCAATGGTGATGCTGCCATTCATGTCACCGGCACAGGCCACATCCACCACCGTCACCGCAGTATCGATGGCCAGCATGCAGTACACGCAGGTCTCATCGTCAATGGTCGCCGAGGGGTCATAGTTCGCGGCAGCCTCATCGGTACAGCCCAAGCAGCTGTAGTCACAGAGCTCCAGGTTGTAGTCGGTGGCCGACTCGTCGTAGTTACAGGCATTGGGGTCGAGGCATCC
>CALBSW010000183.1 GCA_937967465.1 uncultured Flavobacteriales bacterium | reverse complement strand
CCAGGTGAGTGCGGTGACGGGCCAGGGGGACAACCCTCTGTTCATCTCCACCACGGGGGACTTCTACCAGCACCCCAATGGCGGTGTCTTCCCGAATGGCATCAACCCGATCCTGTTCGACTTCGTGCCGGAAATCCAATACGACAGCTGGTTCACCATCGGCATTGACGGTGTGCCCAACACGTCCCTTGGTCAGGCGAGCATCCAAGGACTCCCCGAGCCCGAGCCATGGAGTGCCCAGTTCGAGAATGGCAATGGATTTACCATCGATGACATCATCGGCTCGGGTTGGTTTGTCAACCCGGACGCCACCAACGGCATCGCAGGTGATGATCAGCGCGTGTTGTTGGCCCAGCTCACGACCAACGGAGAGCTCAACGGACAATTCTACGTGCAGGTGTTCCCTGAGGGCAACAACCTGAACCAGGAGCGCGTGACCATCACCTTTGGTGGCAGCCAGTGTGGCTGTACCGATGTGGAGGCTTGCAACTACTCCTCGACGGCCATCATCGACGATGAAAGCTGCTACTACCCGCAGTTCGGTTATGAATGTGGCGATGTCTGTCTGTTCGACAGCGAGGCGCCGGAATTCACCGAAGTCCCTGAGGACGTCACGGTCAGCTGCACGGCTTCCATTGATGTGGTTTACCCGGCGGCCACCGACAACTGCCCGGCCGACCTGAGCTACAGCTACTTTGATGAAATCGTGGACGGTCCTTGTGGCGAGACTTACGACATCATCCGGAGCTACGTGGTGACCGACGTGTTTGGTTATTCCGACACGACCAGCCATGTCATCCACGTGGTGGACGAACAGGCTCCCGTATTCACGAATGTTCCTGCGGATGCCACGATCGCTTGTGGCGACGCCCTGCCGACCGCACAAGCGGTGGCAGTGGACAACTGCAACGGGGTGACCATCAGCTACGAGGATGAGACGATCGCCTCCGGCTGCGGTGCCACGGCCACGATTGTTCGGCACTGGACCGCCATGGATGCCTGTGGCAACACGCGCATGGATTCCACGGTGTACACCATTGTGGACGAGATCGCACCTGTTCTCGTGGATGTCCCGGCCGATGTGACCATCAGCTGTTCCGATGAATTCAGCTTCCCGATGCCGACGGCCACGGATGCCTGCAGTGACGTCAACATCACCGAGGACATGAGCACGGTGGCTGGTTACTGCGCCAATGCGTTCGTCATGACCCGCGTGTTCACGGCCACGGACGCTTGCGGCAACAGCAGCCAGGCGACGCAAGTCGTGACCATCGTCGACCTCGATGCGCCGACCATGGACGTTGAAGCATCCAACCTTACGGTGGAGTGCGACGGTGCTGGCAATGTCGATGCCCTCAACAACTGGCTCGCCGAACAGGGTGGGGCAGAGGCCACCGATTTGTGTGGAGACGTGACGTGGACCAACAACTTCTCGGCCCTCAGTGATGACTGTGGTGCCACGGGAACGGCCACTGTCATCTTCACTGCCACGGACGCTTGTGGCGACCGCCCGCGCACGACGGCCACCTTTACCATTGAAGACACGACGGCACAGAACTTCACGGTTCCGGCTGACGTGACCCTCGATTGTTCTGCCGACACGTCGCCTGCTGGCGCGGGTGACATCCTCGATGCGGCGGATGCTTGCAGCGATGCAACGGTGAGCTACAGCGATGTGGTGACCGATGGCAGCTTCTCCCTCGATGGTGTGACGGCGGACATCCGTGTTGAGCTTCGCTTGGCCAACTTGCCTGCCTTCCCGCGGGTTCTCGAGGCCACGGACGTGACCATTGGTGACGGCATGGAGTTGACGGTGGACGATGAGGTGTCCAACCCGCTGAACTTGCGCGGTGCCCTGGGTGTCGACCTGTCCGGCGACATGATTGACCTCGTGGTCCAGGACGTGATCACTTCCGAGAGCTACGACTACGTGGAAGTGCGCATCAGCAACTTTGCAGGTGCCGGCATCGTGGGTGCAGAAATGGGCTTGGACGCCATCCTGGTGGATCCGGCTTCTGCCGCCTTCGACCTGTCCTTCTCAGGAGACGACATCGTGCTCAGCTGGACGGAATTGCCCGGCAGCATGCTGTCCATCAACAACGGAGGAACGGCATCGGCCACGGTCCTGGGTGCGGCCAACTGCATTGACCAGAACGTCATCACCCGGACGTGGACGGTGATGGATGCCTGCGGAAACAGTACTTCTGCAGACCAGGTCATCACCCTGGAGGACATGACGGCTCCCGTCTTTGACTTCACGCCGGCCGATGTCACCTTGGATTGCACGGAGAGCTACACGTTGGAGATGGCCACTGCCACTGACGCTTGCTCCGGTGTCACGGTGACCTATGCAGACAGCGAAAGCTTCCCGTGCGAAGGCAGTCGCATTGTGGAGCGGACCTTCACGGCGACCGATGGTTGCGGCAACAGCAGCAGCTACATGCAGACCATCTCCTACCTCGATACCACGGCTCCGACCTTCACGGTCATGCCGGAAGATCTGGCGCTGGAATGCAGCGAAGCATTGCCGGTGACGGTGGCCGAGGCTGCAGATGACTGCGGCAGCGTGTCCGTGACCTACGCCGACGAAACGGTGGAAGGAGACTGCTCCGGCAACTACACCGTGATGCGCACGTTCACGGCT
>CALBSW010000182.1 GCA_937967465.1 uncultured Flavobacteriales bacterium | reverse complement strand
GTGTCGTGCTCGGCACCCACCATGAGGGTCGGGACGGTGATCTCGCCGAGGCGGTCGGTGATGTCCCAGTCGATGAGGCGCCCGCCCACGCGGAACTCGCTCGGGCCCTGCATCAGGTCGTAGAGCTTGTAGTTGAGCCGCTCGAAGGAGCCGGTGATGGCCTCGGGCCACTCCTCGAGGCGGCAGATGTGCTTGGCGTAGAAGTGGTCGTTGACCAGCTGCAGGAACTCCTCGTTCTGGATGTCACCCGCCTCCTCGTAGGCGACGAGCTTGGCCAGCACCTCCGGGTCCATCTGCGGGCGCAGGACCTCTTCGTTGTAGGCGGCGTACTCCGGAATGCTCGTGACCATGTTGCACACGATGAGCCCGTTGAGGTTGTCCTGATAGCGCAGGGCGTACTCCATGCCGAGGATGCCGCCCCAGCTGTTGCCCAGCAGGTAGAAGTTCGACGCATCGAGACCGAGCGCCTGGCGCACGTCCTCCACCTCTTCGCACCAGCGGTCGATGGTCCACATGTCCTCGGTCGGCTGGTCGCTGTAGTAGCTGCCGAGCTGATCGTAGAGGATGACCTCGTAGCCTTGGCCTTCGGGCAGGACATTGGAAATGGCCTTCATGTATTCATGGGTGCAAGCCGGCCCGCCGTGGAGCGTCAGGATCTTGACATCCGGGTTCTCCCCCACCGTCTGGGTAAAGACGCGGTGGCCGCTGGACAGCTCGACCATCTTGACACCAGGCTCGGCGTGTTTGGCGGCGCGGCGGGCGCTGTCGGCGGCGGTGAATTCCATCGCGCAATTGCCGGTGACATGGTAATCGTCCGCTTCGGCTTCGCCGTGTCCCTCGTGGGCAGCGTGGTCGTGATCAGGGTTGGTACACGTGCCCTCTTCGTTGGCACAGGAAACGAGCAGGAAAGCCGGCACAACAGCCAGCATCAACAGGGGGTAGAATCGCATGCCGAAAAGGTACTGAGCCGGTGACCAATTGGCCCAAAAAGCGCAATCACACAATCATTATACCCCAAACACACTTTGTGGGTCTACCCTTATCTGTTGTGCAATGAATTCGACAGTCTGTTTGACGCATATATATTGTTTTATACTAACACATTACGCGTTCTGGAGGGCCTTCAGGGTAAGTTTGAGGGAACCGAATTGTCATGCGTGCCGTCCCTCTCTTTGCGACCGCGGTGGCGTTGTTTTTGACCCAGTCTACCCTGGGCCAGGACCCCACCCTTTCCTACGAACTCCACCACGTTGGAGACCAAGGCCACACCTACCGGGTGTACGCCGAATTCAATCAGGAGGGCGACCACCTGACTGCCCTCTACGCCAGCAGTTCAGAACCGGCTGAAGCGACGTCGGCCAACGGGTTCTACCAGCACCCGCTCGGCGGCCCCACTTCGGCGGGCACCAACCCCCTTCTCATCGACTACTATCCCGAGCTGGCGTATGACAGCTGGTACACCATCGGGGCCACGACGAGCGAGGACAATGACATCAACAGCGCAGGCTCGACCGATTGGCAGAACGGCAATGCCACCTGGGAGGCCGGTGGCAACTGGGCGCAGTCCGGACCCTTCGGAGGCAGCTTCTACATCCTGCCGACCGATCCGCAAGGCGCAGCAGGGGCCGACCTCAAGGTGCTCGTGGCCCAGTGGACGGTGCAAGGCGCGGTGAGCAGTGTCTGGAACCTCCAATGGCGCGCGGAAGGCGCCGCCACCTCCGAAGAGGTCGGTCAATTGACCCTGAACATCCCCGCTCCAAACGGGTGCACCGACCCGACAGCCGTCAACTACATCGCCTACGCTGCAGCGGACGATGGCAGCTGCGTGTATCCCGAACCCACCTATTCCGGCCTCGTCTATGAGGACGTCTCTGCAGAAGTCGGCACCCCGGAAGCTGTGGGAAGAACGTGGAGGATTTACGCCCAATTCGAAGACGAAAACGACGAGCTCACCAGCATATTCGGCACGGCTGACCACCCGATGTCCTTGTCTTCTACCAACGGCTTCCACCAAAACGCCAATGGCGCTGCCCTGCCGGACTACAGTGCCGCCGACCTCTCGGCGGACCCCACGCTGGCTTGGGACAGCTGGGTGACCATCGGAGCAGCCACCGAGCCGACGCACGTGGAGACCGTGGGACTCGACCTCGCCACGTTTGATAGCGGGGGCGCGTTGACCAACGACGCCACGTTTGGCTGCTCTTGGTATGTCTACCCCGGCCAATCCGACGCCGCCCACCCCGATGCCGACGGCCGCATTCTGCTCGCCCAACTCACCACGACCGGCATCGTGACGGCGGAATTCAACCTGCAATACCGCAGCCAGAACGACCAGCCCATCCTCGTCTACAACGAGACCCTGTCCTTCCCGTCGCCCAATGCGGGGTGCATGGACCCGACCGCCTGCAACTTCGACGTGACGGCCACGGAAGATGACGGCTCCTGCGTCGCGCCGACCTGCGACGATCCCAACGCCTGCAACTACGACGCCGACGGCCTCTGCGGCGGTGGTGAATGCATCCCGGCTGGCTGTTTCGAGCCCGACGCCTGCAACTACAATCCCCTGTCGACCTGCGGCGGCATTGCGTGCATCCCCAGCGGCTGTACCGACCCGGTCGCCTGCAACTTCAACCCGCTCGCCGAGTGCGACGGCGAAGCCTGCGAATACGTCTGCTGCCCCGGCCCGGCCTGCTGTGGCTGACGCACCCACTGGGACCCCGTCCTCGAGACCTGTCTCCCCGACACCCCGGAAGTGCCCGAGGCCGCGTGTTCCGTGTTTAGTATCCAGGACCTGACCACCGCCCACGCTGGCGCCCTGAGCCAGATCAACGCACAGAACGACCTCATCGAGTCCCTGCAAAACCAGCTCGCTGACTGCGGCGTGGCCACCAACGGCCCTTGTGCAAGCCTCGACCACGTCACCTACGGCGGCCACGATTACGCCCTCACGGAAATCGGCGACCAGTGCTGGTTTGCCGAAAACCTCCGCTCCACCGACTACACCAACGGCGACGCCATCCCGGCTTCCGCCAACTGGGGCTCCACAACGGACGGCGCCCAAGCGGTCTACGACGGCGACGAAAACAACGCCTTCACCTTCGGCCGCCTCTACAACTGGCATGCCGTGGAAGACGCCCGCGGCCTCTGTCCGAGCGGTTGGCACGTCCCCGACGACACCGAATGGCAGGCCCTCATCGACGCCATCGGCGCCCAAGGTGCGCTCCAACTGAAGGCCACCTCCGGCTGGACGGTGGGCCCCAACGGCACCGACGACCATGGCTTCGATGGCCGCCCCGCCGGCAAACGTTCCACCAACGGCGTCTACGCCAACCTCGGCGCCCTCGCCACCTGGTGGAGCGCCACCCCCAACGACAACGGCGGCGACGCCCACGTCTTCAGCCTCATTGACAACTCCGACGAAGTCTACTCGCAACAGGGCATCAGCCGCCAACAGGGCCGCTCCATCCGTTGCCTCAAGAATTGAACCTCACCATGATTCGCAATTCCTTCCTCCCGATCGCCGCCCTCTTGCTGTGGGCACTGGCCTCCGCCCCCACCTCCGCCCAGGAGGTCACCAACGCGGTCAAGTTCTCCGAGCCGGAACTCATCTCCGGCCTCTACGCCAGCGGTGCCAGCCAAGTCCGCGCCCACGACGTGGACAATGACGGCGATCTCGACATCGTCTACACCGCCTACAACTCCAACGCGGTCATGTGGGTCGAAAACGAAGGCGGCGCCCAGTACGGCGCCCCGCGCTTCATCGACACCGAGCTCCAGCAGCCCAACGCCCTCGCTATCGGCGACCTCAACGGCGACAGCATCCCGGACCTCGTGGTGGCCA
Organism: uncultured Flavobacteriales bacterium; assembly: GCA_937967465.1. GTDB lineage: Bacteria > Bacteroidota > Bacteroidia > Flavobacteriales_D > Sanyastnellaceae > UBA8752. The sequence continues at coordinate 81 of CALBSW010000182.1, read as the reverse complement.
GCGAAAACCAGAACGCCGCCCGCACCTACCTCGGCGGCGGCGCGGTCGAACCCGAAGAGACGGACGGCGGATACAGCGGCG
>CALBSW010000181.1 GCA_937967465.1 uncultured Flavobacteriales bacterium | reverse complement strand
GAATCTCGATCTCGTTGGATCCGAAAATGGTCTCGAAAATCTCCGAATCCACCGTCAACTTCGGGGCGAATCCGCGCTCCTCCTCGTCAATTTCGTCCTGCATCTCCGTCCAGAACTCACTGAGGTTCTGGTCGATGTTGTATTCCAGGAATTCGTCGAGGGTGAGGTGGGTCGGGTTGCGAAAATCCAACGTGTCGCCCAACCGCTGTCGCACGATGTACTGGCCCGTGGTCTCGTCGTAATCCACGCCGTACTCCACCACATCGGGGAAGTCAAGGCTGACCCCGCCAGGCACTTCCACGGGCCCCGGCACGTCTTCCCCGTGGGGAAGCGGAAGGTCCAAAGTGTCCGCCCCGGTTTGGGCCGAAGCTGCGGCCACCGCGACCAAGAGGAACCACAACATCCACAGGATGCGGCGCCACCCCTCCCCTGTCAAGGACGGACGCTGAGGTCGGGACGAGAAAGCCGGTTTGGCATTCATGATCAACAGGGGTCGGTCAAAGTCGTTTCAATGCTGCCCGGACCAATTCTTCCACCGAAGTCGCGCCTTCCGCCATCAGCTGGTCCAGCACAGTTTCCACACGGCGGCGGTCAAATCCGAGGTTGCACAGGGCGCCCAACGCATCCGAACGTCCGGTATTGTCTGCGCCCCCCATTTCTTTACCAGCGGCGGCACCTCCTGCCGTTGCCGCACCAGGCAAGCCCCCTTCAAAGGCAGGGTCCTTTCCCATTTTGTCTTGCAGGTCCACGAGAATCCGCTGAGCGGTTTTGGCCCCGATTCCCTTGACCGCCTTCAACGCCGCCACATCGCCACGGGTGATCACCTGCACCAGTTCCGCCGGTCCCAGACCGCTCAGAATCATGCGCGCCGTTTGGGCCCCCACGCCACTCACACTCGTGAGCATCACAAAGAGCCGGCGCTCTGTTTCCTCAGCAAATCCAAACAACAGTTGGGCGTCCTCCCGGTACACGGCGTGAATCAACACACGGCCTTCGGTCTTGCCCGCCAAAGCGCTGGACGTATGCAGGCTCAGATGGACGAAATATCCCACCCCGCCACACTCGACCACACAATGGGTCGGCGTCAGTTCGACAATCTGGCCGGAGAGGTGATGGATCATCGGCTGGTTTGGGCGTCGACGGCCGCAATGCGGACCATGTTGACGATTTCACGAACGCTGGACCCCATTTGCAGAATGTGGAAGGGCTTGCGAAGTCCGAGCAGGATGGGGCCCACCACCTCGAATCCGCCCATCTCTTGAATGAGCTTGTAGGCAATGTTGCCTGCCGCGAGGTTGGGGAAAATCAAGGTGTTGACCTGACGGCCACGCAAGTTGCTGAAGGGGAACATCTCCTCCGAGAGCTCCCGATTGAGCGCCACATTCGCCTGCATCTCCCCGTCCACGATGAGATCGGGGTGCTCGGCATGCAGAATGGCCACGGCCTCCCGCACCTTCTCTGCATCGTGGCCATTGGCCGAACCGAAGTTGCTGTAGCTCAACATGGCGATGCGCGGGACGATGCGCATGGCCCGAACGGCTTCCGCCGTGAGCAAGGTGATGTCGACCAGCTCCCGGGCGGTGGGGTTGCGGGTGACCGTGGTATCGGCGAAGAACATCGGTCCGCTCTTGGCCTGCACGATGTACATGCCGGCCACCTTCTTGACGCCCTCGGCCATGCCCAGGGTGTGCAAGGCCGGCAACAAGCTCTCCCGGTAATTCCGGGTCAGTCCACTGATGACCGCATCGGCTTCTCCCGTCTCCACCAGCATGGAGCCGAAATAGCTGCGGCGGCGCATGTGGCCGAGCGCCTCAGACCGCGTGAGTCCCTTGCGCTGGCGCTTGGCCAGGAGGTGGTTGGCGAATTCCTCGAGTCGGCCAGCCTCTTCGGGCGCCATCGGGTCAAGGATGTCCACGTGGGGCAATTCGATGCGGTGCTCCTCGATGAGGGACAGGATGCGCTCCCGATTGCCAAGCAGAATGGGGTCCACAATGCCTTCATCCCGCGCCGTCTCCACGGCTTTCAGCACCTTGTAGTGGTCGGCTTCGGCAAAGACGATGCGCTTCGGGTGGCGGCGGGCACGGCCACTGAGGTTGCGCACCAAGGTGTTGTCCTGACCCAGTCGGCCCGCCAAGACGCGCTTGTAGTCGTCCCAATCGCGAATGGGCTCTCGGGCCACACCGCTCTCCATGGCGGCTTGGGCCACAGCCGGGGCCACCGTCGTGATCAGGCGGGGGTCCATCGGCTTGGGAATGATGAAGTCCACGCCGAATCCCAGACCACGCTGGTCGTAGGCCTCGTTGACCTCATCGGGCACGTTTTCCTTGGCGAGGGCCGCGATGGCGCGCACGGCCGCCATTTTCATCTCGTCATTGATGGCCGTGGCCCGCACGTCCATGGCACCCCGAAAGATGAAGGGGAAGCCCAAGACGTTGTTGACTTGGTTGGGATGGTCGCTGCGGCCGGTGGCCATGATGATGTCCGGTCGGGCATCCTTGGCATCCGCGTAGGGGATCTCCGGGTCGGGATTCGCCAAGGCAAACACGATGGGCTTTTCGGCCATGCCGCAGATCATGTCGCCGTTGACCAGTCCGCCCCGGCTCAGCCCAAGGAACACGTCGGCCCCTTGAAGGGCTTCGGCGAGATCGGCAAATGGTGTCTTGGCATGCGCCAAGGCCTGCTTGCGGGGCCCGAGGCCCTCCCGGCCCGCGTGGATGTGGCCTTTGCTGTCGAAGACGGCAATGTTCTCCAGCCGCACACCGAGTTGCATGTACAAGTCCAAGCAAGCCATGGCAGAGGCGCCTGCGCCACTCACCACCAACCGCACGTCCTCCGCCTTTTTGCCGGCGAGCTCCAACGCATTGAGCAGCGCTGCCCCACTGATGATGGCCGTGCCGTGCTGGTCGTCGTGCATGACCGGGATGTCGAGTTCCTCCTTGAGTCGGCGCTCGATCTCAAAGGCCTCCGGGGCCTTGATGTCTTCCAGGTTGATTCCCCCAAACGTGGGCGCGATGGCTTTGACCGTCTGGACAAACGTGTCCACGTCCGAAGCGTCCACTTCGATGTCGAAGCAATCGAGGTCCGCGAACACCTTGAACAGGACGCCCTTGCCCTCCATGACCGGCTTGCTGGCATCCGGACCGATGTCGCCCAGCCCCAACACAGCGGTGCCGTTGCTGATCACGGCGACCAAGTTGCCTTTGGCGGTGTACTTGTAGACGTCGTCGGGATTCTTGGCAATTTCCAAGCAAGGTTCCGCCACGCCTGGTGAATACGCGAGGCTCAAGTCTCGCTGGGAGCTGTAAGGCTTGGAGGGAATGACCTCCACCTTGCCCCGACGACCTCGGCTGTGGTAGTCGAGCGCTTCTTTGCGGCGAATGCTGCTCATCGTTTGACGGTTGCGGTGCGAAGATGGTGGGCACAGGTGGCCCCACCAACCGACGGCGGAATCGTTCGCCTCAGCGGGCGACGTTGAACTTGCGGGCCTGTCCGATGCGGCCGTTCACCTCCAAGGCGTAGAGGTAGGTTCCAGGTGCAAAGTCCGCACCGTCGACCCACACAGCACCCTGGCCGGGAGCCAGAACCACAGACTTGACGGTCCGACCGGTCAAGTCCAAAAAGCGAAGCACACCTCCTTCAGGAGCACGGTAGGTCAAGCTGGACACCCCCTCCACTGGATTCGGCGCCAATCCCTGCAGCTCGATGGCATTCTCCTCCACGGACAGTACGCAATTCTCGGTCTCGATGCCCGCGCAGAAGACCACGGTGTGACACACGGTGGCCACGCCCTGCTGGGTGGGCTCAAAGCAATACTCGATGGCAGTGGCACCCACCTCGCCATTGGGGTAGTAATCGGCGATCAGCCAATCCTCCGCACCGAAGGCATTGATGCCGGTCGTGTCACTGGGCTGAAGGGTCAAGGCGAGGGACAATGCACTCTCCGCCGTTCCGTAAGGGTAGCAGGTGCCTCCCCAGCAGAAGCGCTCATACGCCCCCGGTGCCCCCACTTCATAAGGCAAGTTCATCGTCTCCACGGTCTGGAGAATGTTGCGGGACACGGTCAAGGTCATGGGATTCTCGGTGGCATTGGTCACGAACCACTCCGCCACGAAAGCCTCGTCTGTGGGCAATCCCTCCACGATGTCCACCGGGTCAATCAGGGTGGGCTCCTGAGCCTGGCTGATTTGGGCCGCAGCACACGCCAAAACGGCCATGGCGAGGCCTTTCCATTGAACTTTGAAACGCTCCATAATTCAAAGGTACGGCACGGGATGCAAGGCCCTTCTCCGCTGCAAAGGCGAACGCCAACGTCAACAAGGTGAATAAATTGTGAACTCCCCTTATCTTGCTACCCCTTTAGGACTGAAATCGATAACACCACAACCAAGCTCAATGAAGCACATTTACGCCGCGCTGACTGCGCTCCTCTTGACCTTCTCCGCTGCAGCCCAACTGCCCGACGGAAGCATCGCCCCTGACTTCACCGCCACCGACATCAACGGCGTGGAGCACAACCTTTACGACCTCCTCGATCAGGGAAAGAAGGTCATCGTTGACTTCTCCGCCACGTGGTGCGGCCCTTGCTGGAATTACCACAACACCGGCGCCCTCGAAGAAATCTGGGAGACCTACGGCCCCGACGGGACCGACGAGGCTTACGTCTTCTTCATCGAAGGTGACGACACCACGACCCAAGCTGACCTCGAAGGCACGGGCACGGCCACGACCGGAAACTGGATCGAAG
>CALBSW010000180.1 GCA_937967465.1 uncultured Flavobacteriales bacterium | reverse complement strand
CTCGGCGGCGGCCGACACGGGTCGTATTCCCGTCTCCGTCCACCACCATCACGTTGGAGATGTGGATCGGCGCTTCCTTTGTCTCGATGCCGCCCTGCGGGTTGGCCGGGCTGGGCTTGACGTGCTTCGTGACGATGTTCACGTTCTCGACGATGACACGGTCTTCCTTCCGGATGACCTGCATGACCGTTCCGGTCTTGCCCTTGTTGCCACCCGCGATCACCTTCACGGTGTCGCCCTTTTTGACTTTTACGCGCTTGTACATAATCGGAGCGTTCAGAGCACCTCGGGTGCGAGGGAGACGATTTTCATGAAGTCCTTCTCGCGCAGCTCACGGGCCACAGGGCCGAAGATGCGGGTACCCCGGATCTCTCCGGTGGTGTTGAGGAGGACGCAGGCATTGTCATCGAAACGGATGTAGGATCCGTCCGGGCGACGCACTGCCTTTTTGGTGCGCACAATGACGGCCTTGCTGACCGTGCCCTTCTTGATGCCGCTGTTGGGGGAGGCATCCTTGACGGTCACGACCACCTTGTCGCCGATGCTGGCGTAGCGCCGGCGCGTACCACCGAGCACGCGGATGCACAACACTTCTCGTGCTCCACTGTTGTCGGCGACCGCCATCCGGGATTCTTGCTGGATCATGGCTCTTGCTTTCTTTCTATTGAGGGCCTTCGATTACTTGGCCCGTTCCACCACCTCGACCAAACGCCAGCGCTTGTTCTTGCTGAGCGGGCGGGTCTCCATGATGCGCACCGTGTCACCAATGCCGCAGGTATCCTGCTCATCGTGTGCGGTGAACTTCCGAGTACGCTTGACAAACTTGCTGTACTTCGGGTGCTTCTCCTTGTACTCCACCGTCACCGTGATGGTCTTCTGCATCTTGTTGGAGGTGACGATGCCCTGGCGCACCTTCCGCAGGTTGCGCTTCTCAGTTGCGGTCTGTTCGGCGGTCATGACTTCTGTTCTTCTGCTTTGGCGTTCTTCCGTGCGCTGAGCTCGGTGAGCATGCGCGCGATGTCACGGCGCTTTTGGCGCAATTGGAATGGGCTCTCCAAACCGGCGATGGTGTGGTTGAACCGGAGTTTCTGCAGGGCTTCACGCTCGGCTGCAATCCGCTCCTTGAGATCGAGGTCGCTGAGACCGGTGATTTCACTCATCTTCATCTGTTCCTCGATTAGGCGTCGTAACGTGCAACAAACTTGCAGCGGACTGGGAGCTTCTGGGCTCCGAGGCGCAGTGCCTCCTGAGCCACATCGGCGGGCACACCGTCGACCTCGAAGAGGACGCGGCCGGGCTTCACCGGAGCCACCCAGTGGCTCACAGCACCCTTACCCTTACCCATACGTACCTCGAGCGGCTTGCTCGTGATCGGCTTGTCCGGGAAGATTCGGATCCACACCTGGCCCTCACGCTTCATGTAGCGGTTGATGGCGATACGGGCGGATTCGATTTGACGGGAGGTAATGAACCCCATGTCGTTCGTCTTGATGGCGTAAGTGCCATACGCGATGCTGCTGCCGCGCTGGGCCAGACCGCGCACGCGGCCCTTTTGCATCTTCCTGTATTTCGTTCGTTTCGGCTGAAGCATGATACTGGGCTTTAGCTACGGGGTTCACGACGGCGACGGCGGCGCTCCGGACGGTCGCCACCACGGCCACCTCCACGTCCACCACGCTTGTCTTCCTTACTCGGGTCAGCCGGGCTGAGGTCTTGCTTTCCGTAGACCTCGCCACGGAACACCCACACCTTGACGCCAATGCGACCGTAGGTGGTGTGCGCTTCGACGAGTGCATAATCGATGTCAGCACGGAAGGTGTGCAGCGGCACGCGGCCTTCCATGAACGTCTCTGCACGGGCGATTTCCGCACCGTTCAGACGGCCAGCGAGGCCAATCTTGATGCCCTCAGCACCCATGCGCATGGAGCTGGCGATGGACATCTTCACCGCACGGCGGTAGCTGATGCGCGCCTCCAATTGGCGGGCCACGCTTTCTGCCACGAGGCGGGCGTCGAGCTCAGGACGCTTGATCTCAAAGATGTTGATCTGGATCTCCTTGCGGGTCAACTTCTTGAGTTCCTCGCGCAGCTTGTCCACCTCTTGACCGCCCTTTCCGATGATGACACCGGGACGGGCCGTGTGGATGGTCACGGTCACGAGCTTCATGGTGCGCTCGATGACGATGCGGCTCACGCTGGCCTTGACCAGACGGGCGCGCAGGTACTTCCGGATCTTGTCGTCTTCGACAATCTTGTCGACGTAGTTCTTTCCGCCGTACCAGTTGGAGTCCCAACCTTTGATGAATCCCAGGCGGTTGCCGGTGGGGTGTGTCTTCTGTCCCATTACTTCTTCAGGCTATCGACGATGAGCGTCACGTGGTTGGAGCGCTTGCGGATGCGGTGGGCGCGTCCCTGCGGTGCGGGCTGAATGCGCTTGAGCATGCGGCCTCCGTCGACCTTCACCTCACTCACGTACAGACCGGCCTCTTCAGGACGGGTTCCCTCGTTCTTGGCCTCCCAGTTGGCGATGGCGGAACGGAGCAACTTCTCCATTCGACCGGACGCCTCCTTTGAGCTGAACTTGAGGATGTTCAAGGCGCTGACGACGTCCTTGCCGCGGATGATGTCTGCGACGAGGCGCATTTTCCGAGGCGAAGTCGGGCAATCGTTCAGCTTGGCGATGGCCACTTTGGACATCACCTCCTTGCGGGCTGCTGCTGCGTTTCTCTTACGGGCTCCCATGATGCTACTGATTGCGGCCGTCAACGACGTCCCTTGTCTTTCTTGTTGTCCGCGTGGCCGCGGAAGGTGCGGGTCGGAGAGAACTCACCGAGCTTGTGGCCCACCATGTTCTCGGTGACGAACACCGGAATGAATTGGCGGCCGTTGTGCACGGCGATGGTCAAGCCGACAAAGTCCGGCGTGATCATGCTGGCGCGGCTCCAGGTCTTGATGACCGACTTCTTGCCACTTTCCTGCATGGCCTCTACACGCTGCATGAGCTTGTAGTGGACGAATGGGGGTTTCTTGAGCGAACGTGCCATGTCTTATTTCTTACGGCGTTCGATGATGTACTTGGAAGAATGCTTCCGCTTGTTGCGGGTCTTGTAACCCTTCGCAGGCATGCCGTTGCGGCTGCGTGGGTGTCCACCGGCGTTGCGGCCTTCACCACCACCCATCGGGTGATCGATCGGGTTCATGACCACACCACGGACACGCGGGCGGCGACCGAGCCAGCGGCTGCGACCGGCCTTACCGGACACTTGCTGGTTGTGCTCGCTGTTGCCGACGCTGCCAATGGTGGCCAAGCAGGTGGTCAAGATCATGCGGACCTCACCACTCGGAAGCGCGATGATGGCATACTTGCCATCGCGGGCCTTGAGCTGGGCAGAAGCCCCTGCGGAGCGGGCGATGTTGGCGCCACGGCCGGGGTGCAGCTCGATGTTGTGGATCATGGTACCGAGCGGGATGTCGGCCAGGAAGAGGGCGTTGCCCACCTCCGGAGCGGCACCTTCGCCGCTCATGATCTTCTGGCCGACCTGCAGGCCTTCCGGAGCAATGATGTAGCGCTTCTCGCCGTCCGTGTATTGCACGAGGGCGATGCGGGCACTGCGGTTCGGATCGTACTCGACCGTCAGGACCTCAGCGGCCATGCCATGCTTCTCGCGCTTGAAGTCGATCACGCGGTACATCCGCTTGTGACCGCCACCGCGGTAGCGCATGGTCATCTTGCCGTCGTTGTTGCGGCCTCCGCGCTTCTTGAGCGGCTCGAGGAGCGGCTTGTGCGGCTTGTCGGTCGTGATGCTGTCGAACTTCGACAACACCTTGTGCCGCATGCCGGGCGTGATGGGGTTGAACTTGCGTACTGCCATGATCCCTTAGATGTTCTCGTAGAAGTCGATGACGTCACCGTCCACCAGGCGGACAATGGCTTTCTTGTAACACTCGGAGCGTCCGCGGAGGATTCCGGTGCGGGTGAAGCGGCTGCGGACCTTTCCGTCCACGCGCATCGTGCGCACACCGGCCACGGTCACACCGTACGTCTTCTCGACGGCGTCCTTGATCTCGGACTTGTTGGCGTCGTCGTTCACCACGAACCCGTAGGCGTTGATGCGCTCGCTCTCGGCGGTCATCTTCTCGGTGATCAACGGCTTGATGAGGATGTTCTTCATGACTTCAGGCGGTGAGAAGGCCGGTGATCACTTCGTGGGCGT
>CALBSW010000179.1 GCA_937967465.1 uncultured Flavobacteriales bacterium | reverse complement strand
GAGGATGACTACGAAGACACAGATCTTGATGAGCGCGTAAGCCACGTCGAAAGCCCGGAAGTCCACTTGAATCCCGTATTTGAAATCAGCGAAGGTGCTGAGCGCCGCGAAGTCGCAAATGAAGGCCCCCGCGCCAATGCCCAGCACCATGGAAATGATGACGAGGAAGGGGAAAATCAGCAGCGCGGCGAGCAACTTGGGCAGGACGAGGTGGGACACGCTTCGGACCCCCATGACTTCCAGTGCATCAATTTGCTCCGTCACCTGCATCGTCCCGATTTGAGAGGCGATGTTGGATCCCACTTTTCCGGACAGGATGACGGGAATGATGGTCGGGGCGAACTCGAGGATCATCGTCTGCCGAACAGTGAATCCAATGGTGTAGGCCGGAATCCAACCGCTCACCTGGTGGGCCGTTTGAATGGCAATGACCGCGCCCATGAAGAGGCTCAGCAAGGCCACAATGCCCACGCTCTGAACCCCGATGGCCTCCAACTCGACAAGGGTCGCCTGGGCGAAGACGCGTCCTTTCTGCGGTCGGCGCAAGGCCTCCGCGAGAAAACTGAAATAGCGTCCGATGTGAAGGAGGATGCCCATGCGGTGTGAACGAAGGTACGGAGCCGGCCGGGCGATGATGAAGGTCATCCCGATGCAGAACGCCCATCAATGTCCACGGCCCGGTTCCACCCCACTTTCACACCATCGATCGGCGGCAAGGTCCCCGACCGACGCGGCGCAACGCAAGCCGGCCCCGATTGCGACAACATACATCTCGACATACACGTCACCGCACCACGCAGCTCCGCGTGGTGCGCTGCGTTTGGCGCAGTTCAAACGAGGGGTTCTCCCTTTTCCGTCTTCAGGCGGGCCACCATTTGCTTGACCCATTGCTCCTCATTGCGCGGACAAATGAGCAACGCATCCGGCGTATCCACCACAATGAAGTCCTCCAGTCCTTTGGCCACGACGAGCTTCTTGCCCTCCGCCGCCACCATCAGGCCTTTGGCGTCCTCTTGCATGAGTGTCGCGCCAGTGATGGCATGGCCGTCCCCATCCTTGTCCAGCTTGTCGTAGAGGGATCCCCAAGTTCCGAGGTCGCTCCAACCGTACTCGCCGAGCACCACGCCCACATTGGGCGCCTTCTCCATGATGCCGTAGTCGATGCTGATGTTCTCGGCGGCACCATAGATGGCCCGCACCGCTTCGTCCTCCCGGTCCGTTCCGAGGTCGGCCTTGTGCTCTTCGAAGAGGGCATGCAAGTCGGGAAGTTGGTCCTCGAACCGGTCGAGGATGGTCTGTACCGACCACACGAAAATGCCGGCATTCCAACAGAAGTCACCCGATGCAATGAACTGCTCGGCCAACTCCAAATGCGGCTTCTCCGTGAAGGTCTTCACTTGGCGCAACCGCGCGTCCTCCGCACCCGGCAAGTCCTCAAACTGGATGTAGCCGTACCCCGTATCGGGCCGGGTGGGCGTGATGCCCAGCGTCAACAGCTGGTTGGTCTCCGACGCACGTACCACGGCGACCTCCAACACATCGAGAAAGCCCGCCTCGTCCTCAATCAGGTGGTCAGCCGGAGCCACCACCATGGTGGCGGAAGCGTCTCGGGCCGCGATGCGGTGTGCCGCGTAGGCCAAGCAAGGAGCGGTGTTGCGCATGAAGGGTTCGCACAGGATCTGGTCTTCGGGCATGCCCGGAAGCTGGTCCAAGATGTCCTGCTTGTACCGCGCATTGGTCACGATGTACGTGCGCTCCAGCGGAATGCGGGAGGACAACCGGTCGGCCGTCATCTGAATGAGGGTCCGCCCGCGGTCGAGGATGTCGAGAAATTGCTTCGGCCGTGCCGAACGGCTCATCGGCCAGAAGCGGGACCCGACGCCGCCGGCCATGATGACGGCGTAGGTGTGGTCGTGTTGGGCCATGGCGCAGTGGGGTTGTGCGGAATTTGCCGCGAAGATACCCCGCGACGCGCCGGTGCCTCCATCGAGAACGAGGGGCACGTCTTGCACTTCGGCTTGCGCTTGCGCTTCGGACGGTGCACGTGGCGGTGCGGACTGCAATCCACCATCAGCATCGCCAAGGCGGCGAGGCCGAGCACCACCGCAGGTCGGCTTGGCCGGACCATCCCGCTCATCGGCCAGTCATGTTGGCCGGCACCACCCACTGGTCGTATTCGGCCTCCGTGAGGTAGCCGAGTGCGAGTGCCGCCGTCTTGAGAGTTGTGCCTTCGGCGTGCGCTTTCTGGGCGATCTCCGCGGCCTTGTAGTACCCGATGTGGGTGTTGAGGGCCGTCACCAGCATGAGGCTGTCCCCAACCAGCTGGTCGATGCGGGCCCGGTTGGCCTGGATGCCCTCCACACACCGCTCCGCGAAGGAAGCGCAGGCTTCGCCCAAGAGGCGCGCAGACTCGAGGATGTTGCGGGCCATCATCGGCTTGAACACGTTGAGCTCGAAATGCCCTTGGGTGCCGCCCACCGTGACGGCGACGTCGTTGCCCATGACCTGTGCGCAGACCATGGTGAGCGCCTCAGCCTGGGTCGGATTGACCTTGCCCGGCATGATGCTCGAACCCGGCTCATTGGCCGGCAAGGCCAGCTCGCCGATGCCGCTGCGCGGACCGCTGCCCATCATGCGGATGTCGTGGGCAATCTTGTTGCAACTGACCGCGATTTGCTTGAGGGCACCGTGGGCCTCGACGACCGCGTCATGGGCCGCCAGGGCTTCGAATTTGTTGGGGGCGGTCACGAAGGGATGTCCGGTGGACTCCGCCATGTGCGCAGCCACGGCCTCGGCATATCCGGCGGGCGTGTTGAGGCCCGTGCCCACCGCCGTTCCACCGAGGGCGAGTTCGGCGAGGTGACCCAATGTGGAGCGCAGGGCGCGCAGGCCGTGGTCCAATTGGGCCACATATCCGCCAAACTCCTGGCCGAGCGTCAAGGGCGTGGCGTCCATCAGGTGGGTCCGGCCGATTTTGACGACCTCAGACAGCTCCTCCGCCTTGGCCGCGAGCGCGTCGCGCAACCGCTCCACGCCGGGGATGGTCGTGCGCACAATGCGGTCGTAGGCCGCGATGTGCATGGCCGTCGGGAAGGTGTCGTTGGAGCTCTGGGACTTGTTGGCGTCGTCGTTGGGGTGCACCGGGCGGTCGCCTTCTCCGAGCACACCGCCCGCGAGCACATGGGCCCGGTTGGCGATGACCTCGTTGACGTTCATGTTGGATTGCGTCCCGGAACCCGTCTGCCAGACCACGAGGGGGAAGCAGTGATCGAGATCGCCCGCGATGATCTCCTCGCACACCCGCACGATGAGGTCCCGCTTGGCTTCCGTGAGCACACCCGCGGCACAGTTGGCCTTGGCTGCGGCCATCTTGAGGTGGCCAAACGCGTGCACCACCTCGATGGGCATGCTGCCCACCGGGCCGATTGGAAAGTTGTGGCGGCTGCGCTCCGTCTGGGCGCCCCAATACTGGTCAGCAGGCACGGCGACTTCGCCGAGCGTGTCCTTTTCAATCCGGGTGTTCATGGAAATGGAATTCGGAATCAAGCTTCTTGCGCAGTCCGTGTGGCTGCGGCGTGCATGAGGTTGGCCTTCAACATGGCCTCGATGTCGCCGTTGAGGACGGCATCGGTGTTGGACGTCTCGTAGCTCGAACGGAGGTCTTTGACCATTTTGTACGGCTGGAGCACGTAAGAGCGGATCTGGGAGCCCCACTCGATTTTCTTCTTGCCCGCCTCGATTTCGGCACGGGCCTCGTTGCGCTTGGCCATCTCCATCTCGTAGAGCTGGGACTTCAAGAGCTGGATGGCCTTCTCCTTGTTGCCGAGCTGGGAGCGCGTCTCGGTGTTGTCGATGATGATGCCCGTCGGCTTGTGGCGAAGGCGGACACCGGTCTCCACCTTGTTCACGTTCTGACCACCGGCTCCGCCCGAGCGGAAGGTGTCCCAAGTGATGTCGGCCGGATTGACCTCGATTTCGATGCTGTCGTCCACGAGGGGGTAGACGTACACCGACACGAAGGAGGTGTGGCGGCGGGATTGTGAATCGTACGGGCTGATGCGCACCAACCGGTGGACACCGTTTTCGCCCTTGAGCATGCCAAAGGCATAGTCGCCATCGACCTCCATCGTGATCTGCTTCACGCCAGCCACATCGCCGTCCTGACGGTCGATCTCCTTGACCTTGAAGCCGGCCTTGTCGGCATACATGGTGTACATGCGAAGCAGCATGCCGGCCCAGTCGCAGGACTCCGTGCCGCCCGCACCAGCGGTGATTTGCACCACGGCATTCAAACCGTCGGCCTCATCGGACAGCATCTGCTTGAATTCGAGCTCTTCGATGATCTGAAGCAGGTCCGCATGCTGGGATTCCACCTCTTCCTCGGTGCTCTCGCCTTCCTTGAAGAACTCGAACAACACCTGCAGGTCCTCCACGGCCGTTTCGGCCTTTTCGAATTCGTCGATCCACGCCTTCTTGCCCCGCATCCGACGCATGACCTTTTCGGCCTCCTTGGCGTCGTTCCAGAACTCGGGGTCCTGGGTCAATTTCTCATCCTCCTGGATGTCGATGCGCTTCTGCTCGATGGCGAGGTATCCGCGCAGGGCCTCGATGCGGTCCCGGGCGGTTTGGATCTGGTCGGCATTCAGCATGGTGGGCAAAGTTAGTCGGCGTCAGCCGCCTCGACAGCCCGAAGCGCGCAATCGATGGAAAACCCCTTGCGCGCCATGGCGGCGATGGCCTTTTCCCGCGGGGCATCCGGCCGCAACCGGCGCCAATGGGTGGCCGCCCTTCGTGCCGCTTCCTCAATGGCCCCCGGTCCTTGGTCCGACAGCGCCCGCCGTGCCTCGTCCCCGGAAATCCGATGCACTTGAGTCAACGCCGAGAGGATCTTGGCCGGGCCCCAATTGCGGAAGGTCAAATGGTCGTGGGTGAAGGCGTCGGCAAACCTGGCTGGGTCTACATACCCCTCGTCGAGAAGCTCGCCCAAGACTTGGTCAGTCTGCTCGGCCGCTCCCCAATCCGACAGCTTCCGGCGAACCTGTTGGGGGGACCTTTCGGCCCTCGCGCACCAGTGTCGTATCTTCGAGGAGACGTCCAATTCTTTGCCCACCGCGCCGAAGCTACTGCCGACAGCGCGCATCCCATTGCCATCTGCAAACCATCGGGAACGCCCGGTGCCTCCAAAAAAAATGCCCCTGCCATGAAAGCCGAGATCAACCAACGCATCGCCGCTTTGCTGGAAAACCCGGAAATCGAGGCTGTCCGCGTCGAAGTGCGCACTGCATTCGAAGTGTATCGCGATGCCCGGGAGAAAGACGTCACCGCCCAACGCGAGGCATTTGACAAAGAAGAACGCCCCGCCCCCGAACCCGGGGAGGAGCCCATTCGGTTCACCTACACCCCAGACGAGGAAGACGAGCGGAATGACGGCATGTACAAGGCGTTTCGCGAACGCGAGAAAGCGTGGCGCGAAAAGGTGGCTGCAGAGCAGCGCGCCAACCTCGACCTGAAAAAGGCCATCCTCGACAAGCTTCAGGCCCTCGTGGCCAATGAAGAGCACATCGGCAAGATGTTCGATGCCTTCAACGCCCTCAATGAGGAATGGAATGCCGTGGGCAACGTGCCTGGCGACCAGTACCGGGACCTCCACGACAACTGGCACCGCCTGAAGGACGAGTTCTTCTACAACGTCAACATCTACAAGCAACTCCAGGAGCACGACCTCCAGGTCAACCTCAAAAAGAAGGAAGACCTCATCGCACAGGCCAGCCAACTCGAAGCGGTCACCGACCTCAAGGAGAAGGAAATGCTCGCCCGGAGCTACATGAAGGCCTGGTTCGATGTGGGCCCCAGCCCGCGGGAGACCTATCAGGAGCTGGCCGACACCTTCTTCGGCCACACCCGCGCCGCCTTGGACGCGGTGAAGGCCCACTACGACAGCATCCGTGAGGGCTTCAAAAAGAACCTCGAAGCCAAACTTGCCTTGGTCGAAGAGGTCCGCAACCTGCTCGAAGAGGAGATTCAGGATGCCGCTGCATGGCCCGCCCAAGCTGAGAAGGTCAAGGATGTCCAGAAGCGCTGGAAAATGGTGGGCTTCGCTGGCCGCAAGGACGACCAGGAGGCGTGGGAGCAATTCCGCGGGCTGTGCGACCTGTTTTTCCAGAAGCGCGATGCCGCTTTTGCCGATGTCCGCGCAGCGCAATCCAAGGTCAAAGAGCGCAAGCAGGCCATCGCACAAGAAGCCGCCGCCCTGGCCGACAGCACCGATTGGAAAGCGACCTCGGACAAGCTCATCGCCCTCCAGAAAGAGTGGAAAGAGCTCGGATCTGCCGGACCCCGCGACGAGAACAAGCTCTGGCGGAAATTCCGCGGCGCCTGCGACCAGTTCTTCACGGCGCGAAAGGCCATATACGCCGACCGCGACAAAGAGCACAAGGCCAACCTCAAGAAGAAGGAGGCCCTCATCAGCGAAATCGAGGCTTTCGCATTGTCAGGCAACCACACCGAGGACCTGAAGTCGCTGAAGGCCTTCTCCACCCGCTGGGCGGAAAGCGGCCATGTCCCCCGTCGGGTCTTCGAACAGGTCGTCGACCGCTACCGCACCGCCATGGACGCCAAGTACGACGCCCTCGGAGCAAAGCGGAGTGAACGGTCTGTGGAAGCCTACAAGAACCGCGTGGACAGCCTGGTCAAAGGCGAGGGCGCGGAACACATGGCCCGAAAAGAGGAGCGCATGATGCGCGACAAAATGGACCGGTTGCGCAAGCGGGTCGCCCAGTACGAAAACAACATGGGCATCTTCACGGGCAAGGGGGCCGCTTCCATCATGGCCGACCTTCAGAAGAAGATCGAAGCCGACAAACGGGAAATGGACGAGATCCGGAAAAAGCTCAAGATGCTCCGCGAGGCGCGCCAAGCGAACTCGGAGGGTTGAGTTGGGCCGACGTGACGTTCACATCGGACCGGTCTGAATTCGCCTCGGCATACAATTCCTTCAACCGCTGAGGCAAGGTGAACCGGTCCTTCTGCTTGTCGAGGAATCCCAGCACCCGGAAAGGGCGTGCCGCTTCTTTCAACTCCTCGACTCCGTAGCCGGAAAAGAACACCACGGGATGGGGCAGGTTGAGCGACTGCATGAGGTGCAGGAACTCCACACCATCGATGGTGGGCATGACCGAATCCAACAGAATCAAATCGATCGGCTGCGTGGACAAAATGCTGACCGCCTCGAGGGCGTCCGTCGTGGCCTCGGTGTGGATGCCGACCTGAAGCAGCTGAAGCTGGGTGAGCGTCAGTGCCATTTCGTCGTCGTCGATGTACAGGATGCGCAAAGGAGCAGCGGTCTCAGTCATGGTGAAATAAAGATCGCCCCAATTTCTGCGGAAGGGGCTAGGAGCGGAGTGCCAGCCTCGTGTGGGAATCCTCCGGGGTCTGATTCCAACCTGAAAGCGGGCCGGCTGGCTCCCAGCGCGGCATGGGGATGGCTTCACTCTTCCAGCCTTGTGCGGACAAATGGGCCAGCAACCGGGGCAGCAGTCCTTCCAGCCGCTCGCCCGCTTTTTCGCTGTCGTGCATCACCACGATGGAGCCTGGCCGCAGCGCCTGCTCGGTGGCTTTCCAGCACGCCTCAGCCGTTCGGCTGCGGTCGAAGTCGCCCGTCAAAACGTCCCACATCACGATGCGGTCCCGTCGGCCGATCGCCCGGGCCTGGCCCTTTGTGAGGCGGCCGTAAGGTGGGCGGAAGAGGCCCGTTCCGGTCAATGCATCGCATTCGAGGTGGCTGCGCAGATAAGCGAAGGTGCCCGCCGTCCAACCCGACTCGTGGCGCATGGTGTGGTTGCCCCACGAATGGCCCTCGCGCCGGATGCGATCGAAGACCTCAGGGTGACGTTGGATGTTGTCCCCGACACAAAAGAAGGTGGCCTTCTGATCGTACAACTTCAGCTGGTCCAGTACGAAGGGCGTCCAATGCGGATGTGGACCGTCGTCGAAGGTCAGGTGCACGGATGGACCACTCCCCCGCCACAGGAATTCCGGAAACAGCGGTGGGACCGCCCGGGGGATGCGCGTACTGTACACTCGGCAAAGTTCGGGTGCCCGAACGAGCTGGCCGCAGGTCCGCGGCTTCGCCCCGTCCGCGGGGTATCTTCGCCGCTCATCGCGCAGGGCAATGGAATACGACTTCAAGGCCATCGAGGCCAAGTGGCGGGCCAAGTGGACCGAACAAGGAACCTACCGGGCCACAGAGGCTGCTGACCAGCCGAAATACTACGTGCTCGACATGTTCCCCTACCCCAGTGGAGCGGGACTGCACGTTGGCCACCCGCTGGGGTACATCGCCTCCGATGTCATTGCCCGTTACAAGCGACAATGCGGATTCAACGTCCTGCACCCCCAGGGATATGACAGCTTTGGCCTGCCTGCCGAGCAATACGCCATCCAGACCGGACAGCATCCGGCCATCACGACGGAGCGCAACATTGCCCGGTACCGCAGCCAGCTCGACCTGCTCGGCTTCAGCTACGATTGGAGCCGCGAAGTGCGAACGAGCAGTCCGGATTATTACCGCTGGACCCAATGGATTTTCGGCCGACTGTTCGAACACGGGTATGACCATGCTGCGGGCAAGGCCAGCCCGATCGATGCGTTGACAGACCTGTTTGCCCAATCCGGCAATGCCGGCATCGATTGGGCGGTGGGCGAAGACACCCTCCAAGACGCTGGCCTTGCCGCGTGGGGAGAAGGCTTTGACGGCCACTTCACCGCAGACCAGTGGAACGGCTTGGACGATGCTGGCCGCAACGCCATTCTCATGGCCTATCGCCTGGCCTACCTCGCCGACAGCGAAGTCAACTGGTGTCCCGCCCTGGGCACCGTGCTCGCCAACGACGAAGTCATCGGCGGACGCAGTGAGCGCGGAGGCCACCCCGTGGTGCGCAAGAAGATGCGCCAGTGGATGATGCGGATCACAGCCTATGCGGATCGGCTCCTCGAAGGGCTCGACACCATCGATTGGTCCGACAGCATCAAGGAGGTCCAGCGCAATTGGATCGGCAAGAGCACCGGCGCCCAGCTCCGCTTCGCCATCCAAGGCCATGCCGGCCACCAGATTGAGGTCTTCTCCACCCGGCCGGACACCCTCCACGGCGCGAATTTCCTGGTCCTCGCCCCCGAGCACGACCTCGTGAAGGCCATCACCACCGATGGACAACGCGCCGCGGTGGAAGCCTACCAACAAGAAACTGCGGCCCGCAGTGAGCGGGAGCGGATGGCCGGAGACCGCGGCGTGACCGGGTGCTTCACTGGTGCCCATGCCGTCCATCCGCTGACCGGCGATGCCATGCCCATCTGGATTGCCGACTACGTGCTGGCCGGCTACGGTACAGGCGCCGTCATGGCCGTCCCGGCCGGCGACCAGCGCGACTGGGAATTCGCCAAGGCATTTGATTTGCCCATCCCGTCCATCTTCGAAGGGCACGACATCGAGACCGGCGCCCAATCGGACAAGGGGGCCGTGCTCTGCAACAGCGGAGACTGGAACGGCCTGACCTGCAATGCGGCCCTGCCCCGGGCCATCGAAGAAACTGCGGCCGCCGGGTTCGCGCAGCCCCGCGTCAACTTCCGGCTCCGCGATGCCGTCTTCAGCCGCCAGCGCTATTGGGGCGAGCCCTTCCCCATCTGCTACGTGGACGGCATTCCGCAACTCATCGAAGACGAGCAGGTGCTGCTTCCCGACGTGGATGCCTACCTGCCGACCGATGACGGAGATCCGCCACTGGCCCGCGCCGACGAGTGGAACGTCAACCGCGGCGACCGCATGGAGTACAACACCATGCCGGGTTGGGCCGGATCGAGCTGGTACTTCCTCCGCTACATGGACCCGCACAATGCCGAGGCCTTCTGCGACCGGTCCAAGAGCGATTACTGGGGCCAGGTCGATCTCTATGTGGGCGGTGCGGAGCACGGTACGGGACACCTCCTGTACAGCCGCTTTTGGACGAAGTTCCTGTTCGACCTCGACCTCATCGGATTCGACGAACCCTTCGCCAAGATGATCAACCAGGGCATGATCCTGGGCCGGAGCAGCTTCGTGTACCGCATCGAGGGAACGAATCAGTTCGTCACGTTCGAACAGCGCAAGGAGCACCGGACCCAGCGCCTGCACGTGGACATCAGCCTCGTGAAGAACGACGTCCTCGACCTCGAGGGCTTCAAGGCGTGGCGCCCGGAATTCGCGGACGCGGAATTCATCCTCAACGACGCCGGTGAATACCGCTGTGGCAGTGAGGTGGAGAAGATGTCCAAGTCGAAGTTCAACGTCGAAAACCCCGACGACCTCGTCGAGCGTTACGGTGCAGACACCCTCCGCTGCTACGAGATGTTCCTCGGGCCGCTCGAGCAGGCCAAGCCGTGGGACACCCAGGGCATCAATGGGGTGCACGGATTCCTTCGGAAGCTGACCCGGCTGTACCGCGACGCGGACGGGAATTCCCTCCTCACCGACGGGACACCCTCGCCCGAGGCCGAACGCGCCTTGCACAAGACCATCAAAAAGGTCACGGAAGACCTGGACCGCCTCAGCTGGAACACCGTGGTGAGCGCCATGATGATCGGGGTCAACGAACTCACCGAAGCCGGATGCCACGAGCGGACCGTGCTCCAACCGCTGTCTGCCCTGCTGGCACCATACGCACCGCACCTCGCGGAAGAGCTCTGGGAAGCGTGTGGAGGAGCGGGGTCCGTGGTGGACGCTGCTTGGCCCAAATGGGATGCAGAGAAGTTGGTGGAATCCGAGGTGAACTACCCCGTCCAGTTCAACGGCAAGGTCCGCTTCCAGTTTGCCGTGGCCGCCGACGCTGCCCCTGCCGATGTGGAGGCCG
>CALBSW010000178.1 GCA_937967465.1 uncultured Flavobacteriales bacterium | reverse complement strand
GTGGCGCCGATCTGCTGGGACTTTGACTTCAGTGGAAGTGTGGGCATTCAGGACCTCCTGGACCTGTTGCTCCTCTTCAACCTTGAATGTGGAGCGGAATAACCAAGACCAAATTGCCACCATGTTTCACGGGGCGCCTCCTTTTGGGGGCGCCCTCTGTGTTGGGGGCAACTTCGCTGCGACTCAGCGCGCCGCGAGGGGAGTGACCCCGTCTCGCAGAGGTGACCAAGTGAGCCCGACGGCCCAACCGGTTGCGGCCGGGGAGGGGTGGCCGGAGCGCAGTCCAGGGGCGAGCCAGCAAGACACCCCGCCGTGTTGCCAGGTGAGGGGGAGGCGCAGCATGCCATCCGTGCGCCACAGGATGCCCAGTCGGATGTGGTGGTCTTGAGCGTCTCGGGTGTACCGCGAGGCGCTGCCGAAGGTGCGGCCCAAGCTGCCGCCGAATTCAGCGAGCCCGGCAGTGCCATGCAAGCTGCCCCGATGCCAGGCTTGCCAATCGACCCCTTCAAATCCGAGGTCTCCGGTGCTTTCGGCCCACCAGGAGATCCGGCGGGACACGGTGTCCGCTGCGATGGGGAGGAAATGGGGTTGTACCGGGCGCAAGGCGTGGTGTACGCTGGCAGCGGCGCGCAAGGAGGGGCCGCTGGCCCCGCGTCGGACGGGTCGCTCAGCTGCCACACCCAGGGTGATCTCGGGATTCCAAGCCCCGCCGTAGGTCCGGTTGTCTGCCTCTCCGCTCGGCGCGGAGGGGTTGTAGCCGGCTGGACCGTATTGGGCATCCCAAGACCACGCTCGGCCATCCAAGGTCCAATGGGCGACCCCGATGCCGATGCCAGCCGCGCCGTTCCAGCCTTTGTCCAGCGGCACGCGCACCGCAGCCTGTACGAGGTGTCGGCCTTCCGTCCAGCCGGAAGTCTGTCGGTCCAGCAGGGAGGTCCACCCAAGCGACCAACCGCCACTGCGGCGGGAAGGTCCAGCCTCCTGAAGCCGCCATCCTGCGCCCATCCAATGGGATTGCAAGGCGTCTTGCCCCTCGGCCCAGCGTTCGGTGTGCTGCATGCCCGCGGCCACGCGTCCCGATCCAAGCCCCCACGCCGCTGGATGCTCGAGCCCGGGGAGCCCACCAATCCAGGGCGCCACAGCTTCTTGCCCTTGGATGGCCAACGGGCTGAGGCAGGCCAGCGCTATGGCGCCGAGCGAGGGGAGGTGCTTCATGGCCATCATCGCACGAGTCGGACAGGCTGTTGAATGGACAAAGGTGCGCCTCCATCTGTGGTGGCTTCCACCTGTACGACGTAGACCCCCGCTGGAGCGCGATCGCCATCCCATCCGATGGGAAAGCCGGAATCCGTTGTGGGTTGAAGGGCGGATCCAGGGAGCAAGTCTTCTTGCCCCTCGCTCCACAGGAGACGGCCCCAGCGGTCATGGACCGTCATGGACCACCGGGCAATGCCGTTTCCACGGGGGCGAAGTCGGTCGTTGGTTCCGTCGCCATTGGGTGAAAATGCGTCGGGCAGCCAGATGTTGGTCCTGGGCAGGATGCACAACGTTTGCTCGGTGGTGTCGGCACACCCCGCCGATTGCGTGGCGATGAATTGCACGGACCACGTGCCCGAAGCCAATGGTCCGACGCTGGGGTTGATTCCCGCGAACCACCCAGTAGAGTCGGCCTCGGCTGCAGGGGTGTCGGTTTGAAGCGGCGTCCACAGCCATTGGCCGCCATCGGCGCCACTCGACAGGTCAATCAAACCGAGTGGTTGCGCGTCAAATGGGATGCAGTCCACGGCGGGCGTGATGGCAAAGGCCGCCGTGAGCGGCGGGTGTCCGGGGACCAGCAAAACGGTGTCGGACGCGCACCCTTCTGCGGGGTCCACCAAGGTCCACGTGAGGGCTTGACCCGCCAGTGCCTCGACCACGTGGGGGCCCGTTCCGAGCGAATCGCCTTCGACGTAGTGAAGCAGTCCTGCAGGGGTGGTGGCATCGACCACGAGGGCAGTGCTGTCTCCATGGCAGACAGGGGGGCTGAAGTTGACGTCCGTGTCGAAGGGGGGAAGGATGGACAGGAACACACTGTCCGTGGCGGGTGTCGAACAACCATCGTCCACAGTGACCGACCACCACCCTGAGCTGTCCGGCAAGACCGTGCGCTCGAGCAAGGGGAGGCCGTTGTCGGACCATTGAATGTCCAATGCTGCCGCGGGGCCGAGACCGCCGTTCACAGCCGCGGTCGCCAGCGTGCCGGATGATGGACACAGGGTCTCGTCTTCCACACTCAGCGCCACTTCCAATGCGGGCAAGACCGTCACCGACCAGCCCGTGTCGACGGCACAAGCCGCCGCCGACCAAGACACGGCCACCACATGTTGTCCCGCCCCGAGCGAGGCAGAGGTGGTGTCGACAGTCCAGGCCACGTTGTCCCAGCTCCACGTTTCTGTCGGTTCTGCACTGCTGATTCCAGCTGTGGCGGGAACAGGAATGGACAGGGCGGCGTCATTGAAGCACAGGATCGAATCCACGGGCATGGCCCAATTCGGGGGAGATTCCACCTCGACTGCGGTGGTGTCCGCACATCCGACCGGGCTGCTCCATACGATGTCGTGCTCACCCGCGCCGGCATTTGCAGGGGACCAGGTCCACGCAGATTCTCCAGCGCTGGGTGCCGCCGTACCCGGGCCGCTCCAGACGCCGCCAAACGGGACTTCGGGAAGTGGCATGTCCCCATCGGCGATGCACGATGTCCAGGGCAGCAGGTCCAGAGAATCCGGATGCACCACGACGTTCAGCGTGTCCGTGCAGGTGTTCACGGAATAGGTGAATCGGGAGGTTCCGATGGGCAAGGTGGATGCGGCCAATTCCCACTCGCAATCGCCCACATCGATTGGGTTGCCGGTATCGAGGGCGGTCCAAGTGCCACACCAAGGACTGGCCTCCGCTTCGTTGGCGTCGAGAACATTCACTTCCTCCCCCCGACACAGGTGAAGGACGGCTGGGCTCACCGTGGTTTGGCGGTTGAACATCCAGAGGGTGTCGCTGCATCCATTGGGGGCGAGGTACACCAGTGGAGCCCAAGTGCCGTCGGGCACCAAGCCGGGATCATACAGGCCGGTTTCGTCCTCGGTGGGCGGGATTCCGGGGCCACTCCAACTGCCACCGGTGGGATAGAAGCCGGGAAACGGGACAAAGGGCTCCTGCTCCGGGCAACTCGTGGAAACCGGGCCTGCATGGATGGGCAGCAGGTTTCCGGTGGCACTGCCATTGCAGCCCACCATGTTGTACGTCAATGCGATGGCGCCTGGCGGGGTGTCATCGGGTACCAGGCTGTTGGCGGCGTCGGACACCCCGTCACCCGACCACCATCCCCCGGGTGGATGGAATGGCAAATTGAATTCCGGCTCCGATTGGCAGATGTCGCCCAGCAAAACGGGAGGCGCAGGAGGTTGGACGTTGAAGGTGGTGGTCGCGGTGCACCCGCTCGCGATGTACGTCCCGATCTCTGTCGCCTCTCCCAATGCATTGGCCACGGCAGCGGGGTCGAAGGTCGATCCGGTAAATCCAGGGCCGGTCCATGCGCCGCCGAGGGGCGTGGTGGAAGGGGTGAAGGGCGCGACATCCGGGCAGGTCGCGATGGCCGAGGGGACTTGGAAGTCGATGGCTTCCACCGTGGATTCGGAGGCACAGGATGCGCTGCCTGCAGCGAGGAAGGTGAGGGTATGCACACCCGGACCGCTCGAATCGGGGTCGAAGGTCCAGGGCTGGCTGGACAAGACGCCCGGTCCGGACCACGTTCCGGCAACCGACCCGGACGACAACAGCAGCGTCTGGCCCGGACACAATGTGGTGTCGGCCACCAAGGCGCCGAGATTGAGCACGTTCACCACCAGGGTGGATGTCCCAGTTTGGCCGGTCGCCGTCTCCAACGCCGTTGCGGTATAGGTGGTCGTGCTGGACGGGCAGACGGTCCAGGGGCCTGCACCGGTAAAGCTGCTGCCATCGGATCCCGACCAGGACAGTTCGGTGGGGCCGCATCCCAGGGGAAATGCCTCGAGCACGGCGCACCCTCCCGTGCAAACGGTGTCGGTATCGGCCACCACGATGGGGTTGACCGGGCAACCGGTGGTCGCGCCATCCACGGTCAGCGGAAAGGTCCAGACTGAATCGCACGCGTCCCGAATCCCGAGGGTGAGCGACAAGGTGAAGGCGCAATTTCCTTCGATGGGGTCGACCAGCGGCAGTGTCAATTGGTCGGCAGCGGCGCCCGGACAGAGGAGTTCGGCTGCGGGCACATCCACCGTCCACGAGCTGCCATCCTCGCCGAGCAAGGTCAACGAGCCCCATTCGACCAAGTCACATTCGACCGGCTCGGAGAGGTCGAGTTCCAAAGCGCCATGTGGACAGCTCCCCAATGGATTCAAGGACAGCGAGGGGGGAATGGGAGGTGGCGGCTGGGCTGCCCATTGCAGGTGGAAGCCCTGGGGTTGGGCGCTCGCGTCGGAGACGAACACGGCAGTCAGGGCCCCTGCTGTCGTGTAAGTCGGGGGCGATGGAATGTTGCCAAACAGGGTGTCCAACACGGGTGAAGCCGCATTCGGCCCGTCGTACAGGATGAGGTAGTCAAACAGCAGGCCCGACCCCGGGGCGGCTGGCTCGATGTCCACAGGGCCGATGAAGGACACGTCGAGGGGGCTGCCCGCATCGACTGTGAACGTGAGGTTTTCATTGTTGCCGTAGGCCCCTTCTTCGCCACCGGAGTCGGTCAACTCGCCAAAGCAGTCCGCAACCAAGGTGTCGGCCATGACATACGTGGTCTGGCCGTGCACATGGGACGGTGGCCCAAGGACCAGCGCCGCCAGAGCGGTCCATGCCGCAATACACCTGGGCGCATTGTGCATCACAGGGTGTCGGTGATGAGGATGACCGGGCTCACGACAGCGTTGGACACATGTCCTGCGCGGTCGGTGATTCGGAAGGTGAGTCGGGTCGATTCATCTCCGCCATTGCCCAGCAGAAACAGGGGAGGCAAGGTCACGACAAACGTGCCATCGATGTCCAGCTCCATGCCATCCGGGGTCAGGGGCGGAATGTGGTACGTATCCGGGGCGTTGAGCCGCTCGTCTTGCACTTCCAATGCGTGCTGGTCCGGGTCTTCCCAGCCGAGGTCGCCCTGGTGATCGCGGTAGGCGAGCGTCACGACCAAGGGGGTGGTGGCCGATTCCACGGTTTCCGTTTCCATGGAGACCCACGTCAATGTGGGCTCCACGGGGTCCACGGTTTCCGGAGTGCACCCGGCAAAGAGGGCCAAACAGGCCACGCCCAGGGAGGTGGTGTTCAGAATCCAGTGGCTCATGGGGCGATGCGGATGCGGTAGAGGAGTTGGATGTATTCCGGACTGCTGGACAAGGGAACGGACGCCGTGGCGTCGCCGTCGCTGGCACGGATTTGCAGGGTGAGCTCGGTTCCGGGGGCGTATCCGCTGAAATCCACCTGGGCGGTGAGGCCGTAGGTCTCGGTGCTGCCGGTGAAGGTGGGGGCTTCAAAGGTGAAAGGGGCGGGACCGAAGTCGCCGCCGGCCGGGGCGGCTGCGGCGTCTTCGGCGTCGACCCCCACAGCCCAGCTGCAGTCGAGGGAGGTCATGGGCAATTGGTCGTCGGTGACGGCAATGAAGACGGTCGCCACGACTGGATCGACCACCACGGGCTGAATGCCGGGGCCTTCGGCTCGGGTGAAGGCGCCGGACAACACATCGGGCGGAAAAGCGGCGAAGGCGTGGATTTGCGGGGGCAAGGAGGCGCCGTTGGCGGGTGCGACCTGTCCGCTGGCGTCCGGGGCGCCGGCTTCGATCCACGCGGCGATGGCATCCAGGTATTCTGCCCGACGCACCTCGTAGTCGCTCTCCTCGTCGACTTCCAATGGCATCATCCCCGACGTGTTGGGAATCTCGACGGTCAGCCGCTCGTACAGGAAGCTGGCGTCAACATTGCCCGGCACCACCCTGCGCGAGAAGCTCATGGCGGCATCATTGGCGATGACAGGGTGGTTGACCAGCGTATTCCAGGAGGAACCGACCGTCCGGAAATCCGGTTCGAAGGTGCCATCGTGGCATCCACTGTTGGCGCAGGTGGGGGCCAAGACCTGCTGATGCAGCCAGGCGAAGTTGTCCTCCGGAATCGGCGGGACGGTGATGCCTTCGGTGGGTACGGCAGGTGGCAGGTCGTCATACGGGTTGTCCGGGGCTTCCGGGGTACACCCCGACACCGCCCAGGCCATGCAGGCCGTCATCCAACCGAGCTTGGCCCAGTCCTTCATGGGGTGTGCGCCACTCATCAGATCCGGTTGAAGAGGCTGTCCGTTCCGGGGTGAACCATGCCGCCCGCCTGCACTTCCGGCATGACGCCGAGCAGGTCGCACACGGTCATCATGGTGTCAGTGACCATGCCCACGGGGTTGTCTTCTCCGCCCACGGTCAGGTTTTGCGGCACATTGGGGCCGGCCATCATGGTGAAGATGCGCATGCTGTTCTCGTCGCTGTGGTCGTAGGCCCTCCAGTCGTTTTCGTCGATGATGTTGTTGGGCTGGAGGTTCCGGCCGCATTCCGGGGTCAGGATCAACGTGGTGTTGCCCGCCATCTCCGGGATGGACTGGATGTGGTTCCACAGGTGGCCGACAGCGTGGTCTGCGCGGTGCAGGGCCTTGAGGTAGGAGGAGAAATTCGAATGGCAGCTGTCGACCGCGCCGAGGTTGACGAGGGTAAACGCGGGTTTGAACTCCGACAACACCTCACAGGTGAATCCCACCGTGGCCGTGTCGCCATTGTCGGTGACGGGGGGAAGGTTGACGGAACCGTTCTCCACCTTGTCGTACATCCCCTGCATGAACTGCTTGATGTGTTCCTTCTCGTCATCGGTGTTGTTCAGGCCGCCACCGAAGCCGCCCGTCCCATC
This sequence comes from uncultured Flavobacteriales bacterium, assembly GCA_937967465.1. Taxonomy (GTDB): domain Bacteria; phylum Bacteroidota; class Bacteroidia; order Flavobacteriales_D; family Sanyastnellaceae; genus UBA8752. The sequence continues at coordinate 14,710 of CALBSW010000178.1, read as the reverse complement.
CGAGGCGAATTGCTGGTCGAGAAATGCTTTCATCCGACGCATCGGATCGAGTTCATTTTCAGGGTGATAGACGGAAGCATTGGCAAATGCAGTCTCGCCTTCTCCCACGAACGTCACGGTCGGGGCAAAGAAGTTGCCGGCGTATTCCGCGCCGTAATCCGGGTGCTCGCTGTGGTTGAGCAATGGGAGGGATCCACCGATGCCATTGCCCACGAACCACGTGTCGGTCGCCTTGTAGCCACCGTGTCGCCGCAAGTATTCGAAGATGGTCGGTTGCAAAGGGCGCTGCTTGAGGCCTTGGCCGCCCGGCGTTCCGCCTTGGACGAGGCTGTTCATGCCGACGTAGTGCCCTGCACTGAGGGCGCTCACTTCTGCGAAGGTGGTGCCCAGGGTTTCGAGGGGCTGTGGCAGGATGGCGGGAATGGGGGTGATGCCGCCGACGCCGGTGCCGTAGACGATTTTGGCTGCCGGGGCCTCGCCCGTCAGCATGTTGTACATGATGTTGCCTGGATAGGGCTCACCTTGGCTGTCGTCGACGTACCGGCGGAGGATGCTTTCCTGCTGACGCACCCCGCCGGCAAAGGCGACCATCACCACGTGGTCCGTCATCCGCCGTCCACTGGCAGCGAAGAGGCGTCCGCTGGGCAAGATGACCGGTGCGGCCACCGCACCCGCTGCGGCGAGGCCGCTTTTCTTGAGGAAGGATCTGCGCTTCATGTCAGTAGTGGAGGTATTCTTCGCTCAGGGCAAAAGCGGTGTACATCAATTCCGGCGTGAGCGTGGGGTTGGAGGCGATGTAGTTCCGCATCCACGTCCGCTCTGCTTCCGTGGGATACCGCACCAGGAACCGCACGTAGGTGTCGTCAATGAAGGCGTCCGGATCGTTGGCCATGGCGCTGGCATCGGGCAATTGGACATCGGGACGCTGCATGAAGTTGGACACGAGGGACTCTCGTGCAACCTCTTGATCTCCAATGCTGAAGAAACCTTGCTTGATCTCGAACAGCTCCGCGCTGCCCAAGGCTTCACCAAAGAGGTCGGCATGCAGGATGGAGATCCATTGGTCGATGGATTTGACCCGGTCCTTCTGCGCGTTGTCCGCCCCGATTTCGAGCGGTTGGAGTCCATAGGTCACATCCGGTTCCGGACGGCACCCCGTCCATGTGATGAGGACGGCGAGGAGAATGGAGGGAAACAGAGGCTTCATTCGAAATCGGCGTATTCGTCAGAGGTGATCAACAGCCGCTGGATGCTGCGGATGTCCACTTCGGGCCCAGCCACGTCTTTCCATGCGGCAATCTCTGCTCCGGTGATGGGGCGGACCAACAGGCGCTCCCCCCACCAGCGGATGGCGTTTTCATCGAATTCTGCATTGTCCACGAGACGGGCGAGATAGCTGTCCTTGTCGTCCACGAGTTCCCCAAACAGCAGGGAAGGGGCGCTGAATTCCACAGCGGCATAGGCCTGTTCGAACTCGGCTTCTGTGGGATACCGTCCGAAGAGGTCGTCGAACGTGGCGTTCACGAAATTGAAGCTGTTCATGTTGAGGTCGTCATAGACCACATTGTCGCAGTAACGCCGGTTGACCTCGCGCCAGCCAATGGTACCGCTTCTGAAATCGTCCACTGCGGTGACGGTCCGTTCCAGGCGATCCGCGAGGTCATGGAAGAAGGGGTAGAGAAATCCGCCCGCCAGGCTGTCCTGCATCGCGAGGAAACGCTGGAACTCGACCTCTTCGATCATGCCCTCTTGACTTGCGCCATCGAGGAATCGGCCAGACAGGTCGTCCCGGAGCTTGCGTGCGTAGGCCGCGTCGTGGGTTCCGTCCTCGCCCATGAGCCGATCCACCAGCGCCATCCGGGCTTCCAGACCAAGGTCTCCAGCGCGCAGGGCGTTCCGCTCCGCCTCGCGTTCTTCCGGAAGCGGTTCGCGTCCGATCAAATCGATGTAGGCGCGCGTGAGGTAGGCATCCACAATGACCGTGGGCACTCCGTCGTAGGGTGGAATGGGGTTGTCTTCGAACCGAATGTCATCGGGCCGACAACCGGTCCACACCGAGGCGGCCAGCAGCAGGAAAAGCAGGGGTGCGGAACACTTCATGATCACTGGTGTCAATTTAACGGCTCCCGTTGGCATTGGTTGCGGTTCACGGCGTTGTGCCATCTAATTTTGTACCACCATGATCAACGCTCAGCGCTTCTCTTTTCGTGTTCTGTTGATGGCCGGTATGGCCGCAGCCACGTCCTCCATCTTCGCCCAAGAGGTGTTCGTCCTGTGTGAAGGGGCGTTGGATTTCGCATCCGGTGAAGTGCTGGAGGCGCCGCGTTTGGGCCGGTTCGACGCTGCTGAAGAAGTGCCTGTGTTTGAGACGCTGCACATTTTCGAGGGGCACGCCTTTGCGGTGGACGCTCAATTGACGTCCGACGGCCAAGAGATCTTGGTGAGTGCTGAAGACACGGTCTACCGAATGGATGCGACCACGGGGGAGATCCTGGCACAGCAGGCCGTTGAAGGCGCACGGCAGTTGCATGTGCACGGCGATCGGATCTTCGTCACCCGCGGTGATTACGATGGACAGTCCGTGTTGTTCGACAGCTACCTCGTGGCCCTCGATGCGGAAACGCTCACGTGGGAAGCGGATTGGGCGGCTGACGCCTTGGTGGGGCCAGCCTTTTCGACCGAAGCCATGGCCGTGGTGGATGGCGTCCTGCACATCGGGATCAACAACGCATTTGCCTGGGGCGAAGAAGTGGGGCTGGTGGGCCGTCTGGATCTGGAGACTGGTGCATACGATGAAGTCGATCTGGGCCCTGAGGGGTTGAACCCCGTGCATGTCTTGGACATGGGGGACGCCGTCGTCACAGTCAACGCCCGCCAATACGAAGCCACGTCGCTGAGCCGCGTGACGGCAGGCACCGATGCGGTCACGGCCACGGTGGCTGCCACCACGGCGGGATGCGGCGCTGCAGCGCGCATCGGAGAGGACATTCTCTTTCAGGTGTACGGTGAAGGCCAATTTCGCCGGGCAGATGGGATGGCGTTGACAGATGCCGGATCCTGGCCGGGCAACGGCACTGGCGTTTACAGCATGGCCGTCGCAGAGGATGGTCGCATTCTTTTGGGCAACACGGATTTCATCGGCAGTGGCCACGTGGAAGTCCGCCAAGCAGATGGGGCTTTGATGCAGACGGTGGAAACGGGCATTGCGCCCGGCCGCATCGTGCTGTCACCCACAGTCAATTCGGTGGGCAACCTGGAGGAGGATGCCGCAGGCGCAGAAATTGTGTCACGCCATGACCTCATGGGACGCCCCGTTTCACCTGACGCGCCAGGGCTGCAATTGGTGCGGCTAGCGAATGGCCGCGTTCTGAAAGTGGTTCAGGCGCAGTAAGCCGGCCAGCCGCAGGGCGGCATCAACCGAACAGGGAAGGGACCCCGTAGAAATCCGCCGCGGTGTGCAGGATGGATTTCAGGGCTTGGATGGCCTCCGGACTGTCGCCTTGGGAGTCGAAATTGAACCACTTGCCATGGAAGTGCGCGTGGTCAGTGTCCGTCGCCAAAGCCACGACACCGCCAACGACTGGCAGTTCAATGACCTTGCCATTGAGGTGGGGGAGGAAGCGGGCCAGGTATTCGTCCAGTCCCACATCCACTGGGTAGGTGAACTCGCGTTCCAACCAATTTCGCTCTGGGGTCCAACGTTCATCACGCCAGCGGAGTTCCAGCTGGGGAACCCGGCTGCGGACATGGAGCAGGTGCCCCTCTTGGATGAGGGTGTAGACTGCTCCAGTCTCGGTCTGACGTCGATAACGAATTCGCACTCTGCAGGATACGACTTTCCTGACCGGAAATGCCGACTTGCACAAAAGGAGGCCACAGGCCCCGTGGAATGCGGTGTGTGACGGGGGTAGGTTGGTTTCAGTAGGCGTCGTTGTGGACGTCTCCCACCGCGCGGCCGCTCGGATCGATGGTCTTTTGGAGCCGTTCGTCCCACTCGAGCGCCTTTTCCGTGCTGCAAGCCACGCTTTTTCCGCCGGGAACGGTGGCGGCAGCGGCGGCGGATGGGAAATGACGTTCGAAGAGGGTTCGGAAGTAATAGGCCTCCTTTGTGGCGGGGGGGTGAATGGGGTACCTCACGGCAGCGCGGGCCATGTCCTCGTCGGACACCTGCGCCTCAGCGTGGTCTTGGAGCCCGTCGATCCAGCCGTAGCCGACCCCATCGCTGAATTGTTCTTTCTGTCGAAATAGGATGTCCTCCGGCAGCTCGCCCCGGAAGGCCTCGCGGATGACGGACTTCTCAATCCGCCCCTCGCCGCCCATCTTGAGCGCAGGGTCGAGCCGCATGGCATAATCGATGAAGTCCCGGTCGAGGAAGGGAACCCGCGCCTCGATGCCCCACGCCATCATCGACTTGTTGGCCCGGCTGCAATCGTACTGGTGCAGTCCGAGGACCTTTCGAACGGTTTCTTCGTGGAACTCGCGCGCATCGGGCGCCATGTGGAAGTAGAGGTAGCCGCCAAACAGTTCGTCGGCCCCTTCGCCGGACAGCACCATTTTGATTCCCATGGCCTTGATTTTGCGGGCCATCAGGTACATCGGGGTGGAGGCGCGGATGGTGGTGACGTCGTACGTCTCGATGTGACGGACCACCTCGCTCAGCGCGTCGATGCCTTCCTGGATGGTGAAGGTGAGTCCGTGGTGGACGGTTCCGATGGCATCCGCCACTTTCTGGGCGGCGGCCAAATCCGGACTCCCCTCCAAGCCGATGGAGAAGCTGTGTACACGGGGCCACCACGCCTCGGACCGGGCATCGTCGTCCACCCGGGTTTTGGCGTGTTTCATGGCCATGGCGGCGATCACGGAACTGTCCAGTCCGCCGCTGATCAGCAGGCCGTAAGGCACGTCACCCATGAGGTGGCTGTGGACGGCCCGGGTCAATTCGGCCTTGAGCTCTTCCGGCTGGTATTCTCCTTTCGGCAATGCGCCCTCCATCCAGTCGCGCTGGTAGAAGCGGGTGGGGACATCGGTTCCTTTGGCCCAGACATGGCCGGGTGGAAAGACCTGTACGTCGTCGCAAAACGGCGTGAGGGCTTTCATTTCCGAGGCCACCCAGAGTTCGCCCTGCTGGCCACGGCCGAAGTACAGTGGAATGATGCCGATGGGGTCGCGACCGATCAGCCAGTCCCCGGTGGCAGGGTCGAAGAGCACGAAGGCATACATCCCCGACAAGTGGTGCACCAGGTCTGCGCCGTGTTGCCGGTGCAAAGCGAGGATCACTTCACAGTCGCTGCCCGATTGCCAAGGGTAATCCTGGAGGCCATCTTGGTTGCGCAGTGCCTTGTGGTTGTAGATCTCCCCATTCACTGCCAGGATGTGCCCACGCTCGGGATCTTCCAGCGGCTGGGCACCGCTCATCACGTCGACGATCGCGAGCCGCTCATGGGCAATGATGGCTTCAGGAAACTCCCGAATTCCGGACCAATCCGGACCGCGGTGGACTTGAAGACGGGACGCTTGGAGCACCTGCGCTCGTGCGTCGGACATGGAGGCTGGGCGCTCGAGCAATGCGGTGATGGAACACATAGGTATAATATCGCTCAAAAACGTGGTAGGGTGCAAGTGGAATTCTGGGGTCAAAGGGCAACCTTTTCGGGGGAAAGCAGGTTCGTACTTTGCGCCCTCGACCATGCCCATGATTCACGTCGTCCCCCGTGCTGTGTTTTGCACCTTGTGGCTCCTGACCGTCCTGCCTGTTTTTGCGCAGGACTTCACTGTTGACACCTTCCAGGACGGGGTGGATGCTTCTCCCGGAGACGGCACGTGTGCCAGCGCCGCAGGGGTGTGTACGTTCCGGGCGGCCCTGCAGGAGGCCGCTTTGGCGGGTGCACCCCAGGTCATCGCCCTTCCGGCCGGGACCTACAACTGGACCCAAGGTCAGCTCATCTTGGATGAGGGGGACATCACGGTCAATGGAGATGGAGCCCGCACCACCATTGTGGATGCCGACGGCAACAGCCGCTTCTTCGAGACATCCGGGGGCAGCACGGTATTGACCTTCCGCGATTTTGAGCTGCGCAACGGCTTTGATGGCAACGACCCGGGAGGCGCCATGGAGAACGACTGCGACAACCTGACGCTGGAGCGCATGGTCTTCCGGTCGTGCGAGACGGGCATTGGCTTTGGCGGTGCGATTCACAACCGGGGCGAGATGGACGTGCTGTCCTGCCTCTTCCTGGATTGCGTGGCAGAGGGCAACGATGGCCAGAACGGCGGCGGTGGCGGCGGTGGCGCGTTTGGTGCCGGTGGAGCCGTCAGCGCTTGGCAGGGGTCGGCTTCGACCTTCGAGAATTGCACGTTCACCGGTTGCATCGCCCGGGGCGGTGACGGTGGAAATGGCCAGGGCAGCGGTGGCGGTGGCCAAGGCGGCCAGAGTTTCACCTCCTTCGGTGAAGGCGGCGATGGCGGCAACATTGGTGGCAATGGAGAAGATGCGGGCACAGCAGGCGTCGGCGGCGGCGGCGGCGGTGGCGGATTCGCCACGGGCTGGCTCGGCAACAATCCCGGCGATGGCTCCAATGGCCTGATGTTCGGTGGAAATGGAGGAGATGGTGCCAACAATGGGGCCGCCGGTGGTGGTGGTGGTGCGGCTTTCGGAGGGGCATTTTTCTCCCGTGCCGGCACGCACGTTTTCCGCCACTGCACATTCAGCGGCAACACGGCCCAGCCTGGCCAGGCCGGTAACTCTGCAGGTGGGACGGCAGCCCAGGATGGATTGGGCCGTGGCGGCGCCATTGGAACCTATGCGGGCACCCTCACCTTGGACAACTGCATCGTCTATGGCAACACAGCGACAGGATCTCCGGAAGGAGACGGCGAGGACATTTATCTCTTCAGCGGTGGTCCTTTGCTGTCCGACGTGGGGAACAACCTGGTCGGGGTGATGGAAAATGCGGATGAAACCGTGTTCGATGCCGCATCGACGGGCAACCAATTTGGCGTCGACCCCATCCTGTTGGCGTTCGGGGATTACGGGGGACCGACCGATGCCTTCATGGTGAGCGCCTGCGACCCGATCAGCCCGGCCATTGATGCGGGGGGCGCCATTGGCGTCACCGAAGACCAACGCGGCGAACCGCGCGATGCCAACCCGGACATCGGGGCCATTGAAGGACCCGAGCCCGTGAACCTCGACCCGGTCGGAGGACAAGTCTGCCCCGGGGAGACTGTGGAATTGACCTTGGCCTGGCCGGACGCCACGACCACCTGGCCTGACGGGTCGGAGGGTGACACATGGGATGCGCCGGAAGTCAGCGGCGTTGCCGTGGTCACCACCGCCGAAGGCTGCGAGGAAGAGGTCGCCGTGGAGGTGACCGGCATCCAAATTGACACGCCAGATCTCGGTCCGGACCAGACCGTTTGTCCAGGCACCCCCGTGGTGTTGGACGCAGGCAATCCTGGGGCGGTGTTCGCTTGGAGCACGGGGGAGTTCACCCAATCGGCCACGGTCTTGGACAGCGGACTCGTCGAAGTTCAGGTCAATGTGCAGGGGTGCATTGCAAGCGATGAAGTCATGGTGTCCTATTTCGATGCCTATCCCTTGGAATTGGGGCCGGATGTGGTCCTGTGCACCGGCGAGACCATTGAACTGGATGCAGAAGCCGAGGCTTGGGCTGGATTGCCGCCCACCTTCCAATGGCAGGCGGGTCCAGCCGATGCCCTGTATGAAGTGTCCGTTCCCGGCCAGTACACCGTGACGGCTGAACTCAACGGGTGCACCACCACGGATGTGGTGGGCGTCTCAGCCAGCAATTTGACGGTGGTTGACCTCGGTGCAGATCAGGTCGTCTGCCCAGGAAATCCGGTGGTATTGGATCCAGGCTATCCCACTGCCGTGTGCACGTGGCAGGACGGGTCGGTGAGCCCCACGTATGAGGTGTCCAACACGGGCATCTACAGCGTCAATGTGGCGTTGGGGGACTGTCAGGCCAATGCGCAGGTCTTCATTGAAGTGGTGACGCCGTTCGAAGCAGAATTGCCGGAGACGGCCTCCTTTTGCGCGGGAGACAGTGTGTTGTTGCTCGCTGCTTTCGGAGCGTCGAATTACCAATGGCAGGACGGGGCGAATGGAAACCAGTATTGGGCGTCCATTCCCGGCAACTACACGGTGAGCTCGACCCAGGATGGGTGCACCTTCACCGACGACATCGTGGTCTTGGAGCAGCCGCTTCCTGCCCTGGACCTCGGACCGAATCAGGAGCTCTGTGAAGGGGAGGAGTTGGTGCTGGATGGCAACGTGCCCGGAGCGGATTACGTCATCTTCAACGACAGCTTGTCCACGCCGACGCTGAGCGTCTCGGAAAGCGGCGTCTACACCGCTGAAGTGGCGGCGCAGGGCTGTGTGGCCCGCGACACGGTTGAGGTGGAGTTCCGCCCGGTACCCGTCTTTGAGCTGCCCGAAGACACGCTGCTGTGTCCAGGAGAGGTGCTGTCCATCTCCACCGGCTTGGAGGATGTCCTCGTGACGTGGAGCACAGGCGAGGTGGGCTCCTCCATCGAAGTCAACCAACCGGCGAACTACGTGGCCACCAGCCAGGTTAGCGGCTGTGCGCACGTCGATTCCATGGAGGTCGCCATTTCATCGCCGATCGCCATCGCCCTCGAGGCAGATTACGACCTGTGCCTTGGCGATTCGCTGGAGCTCAGCGTACTCCAGGGTGCCGAAGTGTATCCTTGTTCCTACCAATGGGACGATGGCAACTTCCAGCCCATTCGCATCTTCAATCGAAGCGGCGTTCACGCGGTCGAAGTGACCAATGTGTGCGACACGGCGACCCATGTCCTGCAGGTTCAGCAGGTGGTGTGTGGGTGTCAGGTATACGTCCCCACCGCCTTCACGCCCAACAACGATGGCAAGAACGACGCTTGGAAGCCCGTGCTCGATTGCGAGCCGTTCAGCTACAAGGTCGTGGTCTGGGACCGCTGGGGCCGGCCGGTGTTCACCTCCATCGACCCGGAGGAGGTGTGGTACGGACAAGTGGAAGGCACCGAAGGTTCCAAGACCCGGGAGAGCGGGGATTACTACGCCATTGATGGCGCCTACATGTGGGAGGTCGTGATCGAACTCCGCAAAGGCCGGGTGCCGGAGATTTTCCGGCAGAACGGTTTTGTCAAAATTCTCCGCTGAGCGGAGTCCGGCTTCAGCGCATCTCGTAGAGACGGTCGGGGTAGTCGGTGATGATGCCGTCCACGCCCATTTGCATGACCGCAAAGAGGTCTGCGCCTTCGTTGACCGTCCAGGGCACAACTTGGATGCCCATTTTTTGAAGCTGGTTCACATCCTCGGCTGTGATGCGCGTCCACTTTGGGGAATAGATGTCCGGCTGAAAGGTCAATTTGGCCAGTTGTGCATCCACAGTACCGTCGCTGTCCACCAGCCACGCTGTGGCGATGGAGGGAGCCTGTTGGTGCACGGCTTCGAGGGCGGGGGCGGAGAAACTCTGGATGCAGGTGCGGTCTGCGATGCCGAGCCGCTCCACCTCGGCGATGACCAATCGGGCAAATGTGGCGGCGTCGGGGCAGAATTCAGGTGTCAGGGCGGGGTCGTGCTTGATTTCCAAATTGTACCGGACCGGGGCGCCATCAAGCAACGGCACGGTCTCTGCGATGTCCACGACTTGGGCCAGCATCGGCTTGTGTGCGGGCAGGTGACGTTGTTCTGGAAAACGTGTGTTGGGCCGCATGCCACAGTCGAACCCCTTGATTTCGCCTGCGGTCATGGTATGCAGGTTGAAGCTGCGTTCTTCTGCCTCGAGGATGTCGCGTCCGTCTGGGGTGCGGCAGATGTGGTGGCTCATCCAAGGCTCATGGCTGACGATCACTTGATTGTCGCCTGAAATACAGAGGTCCATTTCCAGCACGTCTGCGCCTTCCCGCAAGGCCAGGACAAAGCCTGGAATGGTGTTCTCCGGCAGCAATCCGCGGGCGCCACGGTGCCCGTGGATGTCGAGCCGATCGGGCATGGTCTCCGTGGTGGCATCGGCATCCGAACTGGCTGTTGGCTCAGCGGGTGAATGGCTGGAGGTGCAACCGGTCACCAGCAGGATGCATCCGGTGAATGCGAGGGGGAAGACATGTCGAAGCATGCCGGGAAATTAGCGTGACTTGACCTGCCAAACCGGCCCGGCCTCGGTTATTTTGGAACCATGAAGTCGGAAGACCTCAGGTCGGAAGCCACGTTGATGAGCCGCTCGGATTTGGCGAGTTGGTGCGGGCTTCCAGAGCGCCACCCTTTGGTGGGATTGTTCCACCGCTTCGGCGGGATTCGCAAGGCCAATGACACCTTGGGTGCCTTGTCGCATTTGAAGGGAGAGGCGTTTCTCGAGGCTGTGTTTGCGCACTTGGGGGTGCGCTTGGAAGCGGCCGCGCCGTCGTTGGACCGCATACCGGATTCGGGGCCGTTCATCTTGGTGTCCAATCATCCGTTTGGGGTGTTGGACGGGCTCGCTCTGCTGCGCGAGGTGCGCCGCCGCCGGCCCGATTTCAAAATGGGGGTCGAAGGGGTGCTGGGCGACATGCCGCCGTTGACCGATGCGTTGATTGCCTTGACCGAAACGGGCGAGGACCGGCGCAAGCGGAGTTTGTCGGGATGGCGAGAGGCGGCCCAACACCTGCAAGGTGGCGGTGGCCTCGGCGTGTTTCCGGCGGGCCGCGTGAGCGGTTACCGCCCGAGTGATCGGGTGGTGATGGACGGCCGTTGGAATGCGACCGTCATCGGTTGGGTGGCCAAGCAGGCATGTCCGGTCATCCCGGTGTACATCGATGGGGCCAACAGCCCGCTGTTCCAATGGCTGGGTTTGATTCACCCTTCGCTGCGCTCCTTGCGGGTGGCGGCGGAAATGCACAACAAAAAGGGGCGGATTCTGCAGATGCGATTCGGGCGCATGTTGCGTCCCCGCGACCTGGCCGGCTTCGAGGGCCATGACCATCTGGCCCGTTTCCTGCGGGCGCGGTCGTACGCGTTGGGCACGGCCTTTGATGTTCGTCGGGAACACTTTCGGCGGTTCCGATTCCCCAAGCGGGCGGAGCCGATTGCCCCAGCCTCCGACACCGCCATGCTCTCCAAGGAAATGGCAGGGCTGACCGACACGATGCTCTTCGACCATGGCGAATTTGAGGTCCATCTCGCCCCAGCCGATCGGATTCCCGATGTGCTGCGCGAGATTGGTCGGTTGCGGGAGGTGACGTTCCGCGCGGTGGGAGAGGGCACGAATCGGGCGATTGACCTCGATGAGTACGACCTGTATTACCGGCACCTCCTGTTGTGGGACAAGTCGGCCCAGCGGTTGGCAGGGGCGTACCGGGTGGGGCTCGGTTGGGAAATCATGGACCGCTATGGCAGCCGTGGGTTTTACACCCGCAGTTTGTTTCGGATGAAGGCGGGCTTCGATCATGTTCTCCGCTCCGGGGTTGAATTGGGGCGGTCGTTCATCGTTCCGGATTACCAACGCCAGCGCATGCCCCTGTTCCTGCTGTGGAAGGGGATTTTAAGCGTTTTGGTGCGTTCGCCCGAAGCGCGGTATGTCTTGGGCCCTGTGACCATCAGCAGCGATTATTCCCGCTACTCCCGTGCCTTGATCATGGCCTTCATCCGCCGTTACTACTGGGACGCGGAGCGCGCGGCCCACATCCGGCCTCGGAAGCGGTTTGCCTTCGAGGAGAAGCGCGCGGACACCGATGCCCTGCTCGAGGCGGCGGGAGGTGACGTCAAGCGGTTGGACCGCATTCTGGCCGACATCGAACCGAGCCAAGCTGCGGCGCCGGTGCTCCTCAAGAAGTACCTGCACCAGAATGCCCGGATCCTCGGTTTCAACCGGGACCCCAAATTCAACAACGCCTTGGACGGGCTGATGCTGCTGGACGTTCAGGACCTTCCGGTCGACACCGTCCAGAACCTGCAGCGCGAGTTTGACCTCGGCTGAGCGGTTCAATTCTGCTTCTCGAAGCGCAACAGGAAATTGAAATCGAAGACGGTCTCGCCGTCAAACTCCCGGAATTGATAGGCTTGGAGGTCGTCCAATTCCAGTTCCAGGATCTCCCAGTAGAGGTCGAGTTCCTTGACTTCGGTGACGAAGGAGGCGGCCAAATCCAACCCGAGCGTTTCGGGCATGCCATCGCAATCGAGGTCGAGCGTGGCATTGTCGGCCACCAGCCCGAGGACGGCGGGGTCATCGAGTCCGGCCGGTGTCCCTTCCCACCGAACGACATCCAGTCCACAATTGTCGGACAACGCGGCGAACAGGCCGGGATCATCCCAACCGGTGATGATGGGTTCGAGGATTTCCACGAATTCCACATTGGCCCCATAGTCCATCAGGGTGAGGTCCACGATTTCCGCAATGCAGTCCGCGGTCAAATCCGTTGCACAGGATGCCGCGAGCAACTCGTCGTCGACAAAGCCCTCGATGTATTCCGCCATGGCGTCGTTGATGACGTCCCCGGCGTTGAGCACGGCGCCATTGTAGTTCAGGGTGCCGTCGGACAAGATCCAGTTGGACCCCGTGGCCGTCAAGCTGTTGACGCAGGCTGCAACCTCGTCGGTGACCACCGTGTGGCTGCCGGCTGCAAAGAAAATGGTGTCGCTGCAGTCCTGGTCGCCCATCAAGAAGTCAAAGGCCATCTGCACGAGTTCCGTCTGGTCGACCTCGGAAGCGTCGTTGTAGAATGGTCCCGTGACTTTGGTGAAGGTCAACTCGTCCAAGTGGAGGACGGATTTGTCTTCATTGAAGGCCCAAATTCCTTCGTAGGTGATGTTCTCGTTGACGTTCACGAAGGTGACCGTTTGGTCCTCGGCGAAGGTGGCGTCGAGCAGGAGGTTGCTGGACGCCATGAATTCCGTCAAATTGGAATCGGCCGTGCCCACTTGGGACACTTCTGCACTGCGCCATTCGCCGATGAGGCGGGCTTCTGGCGTTTTGAGGTGCAGCAAGCTGCCATTCTGGTCATACTTCTTGCAACCGGTTGCAAAGGCACCGAGTGCACAGGCAAAGAGAAGGAATCGGAGTTGGGGCATGTCAGATGCGGTAGGAGACACTCAAGGAGTAGGTGCGGCCTCGGGTGAAGCTGTTCCAGTCGTAGAGGACACCGTCGTAGAGGTGGGTTTTGCGGTCGCGCGGGTTGATCAGGTTGCGCGCCTTGAATCCGAGGCGGACATGGTCACCCAGGGTTTTCCCGAGGCTGAAGTCGAGGGTCGGCGTGGGCTGCTGCATCACATTGGGCAGGGAGCCCAGCGTGACCAACAGGACCTTCGGGCCTTGCACGTTATAGGCCATGGTGGCAGACAAGCCCGTGCTGTCGTTCGTGTAGGTCAGGACGCCGTTGAGGATGTACGGGGCCTGTCCGAAGAGGGGGCGGGTCTCGGCCTGCAGGGGATTCTGTGCCCGGATGGTCTCCAGTTCGTCTCGCCAGATGCGGGAAGCGGAGCGGATGAAGCTGATGTTGCCGGACAAGGTCAAATCCCGCAGGAAGCGCGTATCGGTCATGTTGCCGAAGTCCTTGCGTCCTTCAAGCTCCAAGCCCCAGACGTTGGCATAAGGGAGGTTGGACCAGGTCAACTCCGTATTGACGGCCTCCAGAACGGTGTTCTGCTCGATGGGGTCGGTGAACCGCTTGAAGAATACAGAGGCTGACAACACCTCGCCCAAATTCGGGAAGTGCTCGAGGCGGAGGTCGAAATTGTCGATCCGGGTCTGGTCGAGTTGCGGATTGCCCTTGAGCACCTGGAGCGTTTCGAAGTCAAAGCTGCGGAACGGGGCCTTCTCACGGAAGACCGGCCGAGCGAGGGTGCGGCTGTAGGCGAAGCGCAGGTTGGTCAGTTTGATCGGGTCAATCTTGCCCAACAGGTAGGTCATGTTGAGCGAGGGCATCAAGTCCTGCTCGCTCAGGGTGCCTCGGGTGGTCTGGATTTGAAGGGGAGTCAGGTCGGTCGTGTCCACGCCGGTCTGGATCTCCATGTCGGCCATTTCGAGGCGCAGGCCGAGGTTGCCGCTGAGCCGCTCGTTGACTTTGGCGTCGACCATGGCGTAGGCGCCAAACACGTTGAGGTGGCCTTCGTCGGTGTTCTTCAGGTCGGTCGCAAGCGTCGTGTAGACGTAATCCTGGCCGGGGACCACCACGAGGTTGCTGTTGTCGAAGTAGGCGGTGGGGTCACCGTTCACGACGTCGAGTGCGTTGCCTTGCTCGGCCAGGGTGAACTTGTCCTCACTCTGGTTCCGGGTGGTGCGCACGTAGCTCAGGCCGGTACTGAACTTGCCTTCCCAAGAGGAGTTGCCGAAAATCGGCTTGGTCGCATGGACCTTGATGTCCGTCTTGTTCTCTTCGAGGCTTCTCCAGTAGCGGGAAGGGGCCGGGTATCGGGAGGGCTGAATGGTGTAGAAGCGGTCGGTCTCGGTCGGCACCACCAGGTTGCCCACGGGGAATTCGATGCCTTCTTCTGCCAGCGTTTGCAAGGTGCCGTCGATGTCATTGGCCCAGTTGGTGCCCAAAACGCCATCGGAAACGAGGCCGTCGATTTCGCCGAGAATGGCCGCCGTGGTCGTGGAGTCGTAGGCCGCGCCATCGCCGTCGTAGAACACGGCTTGGTCGGTGAGTACGACTTCATTGTCGATGTAGTTGTTGAAGAACGTCCGGAGGTCCGGCGTGCTCATTTTGCCCT